>DASROF010000017.1:0-82697 GCA_035647075.1 Vicinamibacterales bacterium
GTCCTCGGCATGACGCTGTTCAACACCACGCGCGAGGAGTTTCAGGAAATCCACGCCGGCCTGGTCGCCGGCCTCGAGAACGGGACGTTGAGTCCGGTGATCGGGAGGGAGTTCCCGCTGGAACAGGCGGCACAGGCCCACGTCGCCGTGATGGAGCCGGGCGCGTTCGGAAAGATCGTGCTACTTCCGTGACAGCTCTTCGTCGATCACCGCGGCGAACACTTCGTAGGGCTGCGCGCCGGAGACGCGGCGTCCATTCACGAACACCGTCGGCGTCGAGTTGACGCCGAGCCTCGTCCCCTGCGCCACGCCGTTACGCACGACTTCCGCGTGCTTCGACATGTCGAGGCAGCTGCCGAAGCGTTCCGCGTCCAGCCCTATCGTCGTCGCGTACTTCTTCAAGTCGTCCGGCATCAGCGCCTGCTGATTCCCAAACAACTGATCGTGATACTCCCAGAACTTGCCCTGCTCGGCAGCGCAGTGCCCCGCCTCGCCGGCTTTGAACGCCTGGGGATGAATCTGCGTGAGCGGAAAATCCTTCCAGACCACCCGCACCTTGTCGCCGTAGGTGGCGCGGATCTTCTTCATCGTCGGCGCCACGCGCAGGCAGAAGGGACACTGAAAGTCTGAAAACTCGATGATCGTCACCGGCGCCTTCGCATTGCCGATGGAGGGATCCGAGTCCTCGAGGTCCACCTCGAAGCGCGGGGCGTCCATCATCATGCGTACGGGGGGTCCGGTTTTCCGCAGCTCGGTGACCAACGCGGCGCGCGCAGTCTTCTCCTGCTCTTCGGTCAGGTAGCGCGTAATCGCCGGCCCCATCACCTCGAGCGAACGCCCCTGCATCTGGCCGATGTTCGCCTGGTAGAACGCCGCCACCTCGGCGTCGGTCACCGGTGTGACGCGCTTGGTGACCTCGGATTCGACGTATGCGGCCTGGCTCAGACCGCGGGCCTTCGCTGCGTCGGCCAGCAGCATGTCGGCGACGATCTCTTCCAGCGCGTTCCGCCGGCCGTCGTAGAGCTTCTGAATGGTCTCGGTCTGGTCCGACGGATCGGCGGCACGCCACCGCTCGTCGAGCTCCTTGACCGTCACCGGCCGATTGCCGATCCGCGCGGCGACATCGGACGGACTCTGCGCCGGCGCCGACGAGCACGCCAGGAAGGTCGCGACGAGCGCGAGGAAGACTGCTCGTTTCATAAAGATCAGCACTCGGTACCCAGGACCCCTAGCGACCGGACCAACGCACGCGCAGGCCGACGTTGACGAGTCTCGGCGCCGCAATGGTCGTCGGCTGCAGCTGGACCCAGTACTCCTTGTCGAACATGTTCTGCACGGTCACGAAGACGTCGAGGTTCCGGCCAAGGGCCCGTAATACCGACAGGTCAACGACGCCATACGCCGGCAGCCCCGGCTCCTCGCCGGTCTTGGCCTTGACGTTCTGGTCGTCGTCGAACTGGTGGCCGACGAACAAGGCGCTCATCGTGACATCGGCTAAACGGGGATTGATGTATGACACGCTCAGCGAACCGCGATTCTTCGGGACCTGCTGGAGGAATTTGCCGACGAGGCTCGTGTCCGATGGGTTTTCCGTAATCTTTGCGTCGTTCAGGACATACCCGGCGGCCGCTCTCCACTGCTGTCCGAACCGATATTCGACATCGGTCTGGAAACCCCGAATCCGCGTACGACCGATGTTCTGGCGCTGTGCCAGCGTGTTGGGAGTAAGCGTGATGGTGGCAATCGGGTCCTTCATCCGATTGTCAAACCAGGTCCCTCGGACCGACAGGTCGTCGGTCGGCGCAACGCTGACACCGAGCTCACCACCGCGCAGGCGCTCCGGTCCGAGAGCGGCGTTCCCGAGCGTCAGCAGTTGACCGACACTGAAATTGCGATAGAGCTCATTCAAGGTCGGTGCGCGGAACCCGGTGCCGATACTGCCCCAGGCCGTGACCTTGTCGGTCACGTGGTAGAGCGCGGCAAACTTGGGATTGAAGACAGTCTCGTCCTTGTCGGCCAGATCTCCGAGATTGCGCGCCGCCGGCAGTCCGGTTGCCACCGTCGTCTCAATGTAGTGCGCGTTGTAATTGCGCCAGTGGTCCGCCCGACCGCTGGCGGTCAAGGACAGCTTCGGAATCGGCAGATACTGAACCTGCACGAACGTCCCGCTGCTGATCTGCGTCCCTCGTCCGTCGCGAACCGTCGCAACCGTGAGCCCGTTCGTCGGATTCATGCCCTGCTCTTCGGTGGCGCCCTTGATGTGGCGGAAGTCCGTTCCAGCCGACACCAGATACTTCGTCGAGATCGCCTTCGACCACTGCACGAGCCCGCCGACGGCATCCGTCGGCACGTGCTGGATAGTTGAGACGCGCGCGACCGAGCGAGGCGTCGGGACTGCCAGGAAGTTGCTGTCGAATCGGCTGAAGTCGAGGAAGACACTCGCCTGCAGATCACTCTGGTCCGGCAGTGCGGTACGTACACCGGCGCTGAACGCCTTCCACAGCGTGTCGTTTGCTTCAGGTGTCGTCGGGGCGAATGTCGTGACTTTCGCGTTGTCGCGCTCTTCGCGGAAGTAGCCAAGCCGGAGGAACGTGCTGATCCGATCGCTCGGGCTGTAGTCGGCCTTGAACGCCACGTTCTCGTAGTTGACTCTGGCTTTCGTGTCGATGGGACCACGTTCCTCTGCGATCACTTGCTCGAATCCGCCGGTGTCGAAGAAACTGCCCTCGAGCGAAACACCCAGCTTGCCAAACGTCTGACTGCCGAAAAAATCGGCTTTCCACGTATCGCGGGTACCTGCCTGCGAACGGAATTCAACCGTTCTCGGCTTGGGGCGTGTCGTGACGACATTGATCACACCGCCCAGCGCGTAGTTGCCCCAGATGCTCGAGCTGGCGCCATCGATCAGCTCGATCCGGTCAACGCTTTCGAGCGGAATCCGGGACCAGTAGACCCACCCACTGAACGGTTCGTTGAACGGCACGCCATCAATCAGGACAAGTGACCGGCTGACACCACTCGGTCCGATGCTGCGCAGCGACACACCCTGCGCCGACGGATGCGCCGAGAGACTGCTCGTACGACGGAACAGGCTGAAGGTCGGGACTGTCCGGAGCACATCGTCGGCCATCACTGCCGGCGAGTGGCGAATCTCCTCCTGGTCGATCACGTGCGTACTGGCGGCGACATCCCCCAGGCGCTGCTCCGTCCTCGTCGGCGTCACGGTCACAGATTCGAGCAGCCGCGCGGGCTGCAGCACGACCTCGATCTCGGAGGACGACTCGGCGATCGCCTGAGTCTTTTCCGCAAAGCCGCCAGCCCGCACCACCAGCTTCGCGCCGCTCGGGATTCCGCGAGCCAACTCGAAGCGACCGTCGGGGCCGGTCACCGCATGCTGCTCCACGCCGGATGCCGTCTGGACGGAGATTGCCGCACCAGACACCACCAGGCCTGTCGCGTCGCGTACCACCCCCTTCACGGTCCCCTGACCGAGGGCGGTCATCGGAAGCGCAAGGCAGAAAATGAGGACGAGAACTTTTTGCATAGCGCTGGGATTCTAACGCTTCCGCGGGCACGCCTGCCGAGCCGGAGGTTTGCGACGCCAGTCACCTGAGCTGAAGGCTTGGGGGTTTACTCGCATCTGGCTGATTGTTAAGCTCGATCCCATGCGTGTTCTGACCGCGGCGGCGCTCGTCGTTCTGGCCGTAGCTGCGGTCCGCACGCAGCAGCAGCCGACATTTCGCAGCGGCACCAGCATCGTGCCCATCCTCGCGACCGTTCTGGATAACAGCGGTCGTCTCGTCCCCGACCTCGAGCGCACCGATTTCACCGTCCTGGATAACGGCAAGCCGCAGGAGGTCGTGTTCTTCCAGAACGACGTCCAGCCGTTCACGGTTGTCGTCACGATGGATTTCAGCTTCAGTATGAACAACAACCTGAAGCTGCTGAAGGCGGCAGCCGAACAGTTCATCCTGCGTATGCTGCCCGAGGACAAGGGTCAGGTCGGCGCGTTCAGCGACAAGATCATGTTCAGCGGCCACTTCACGAATGACCGCGACGATCTCATCCTGGCGCTCAACGATCTGCAGTATGGCAATCCCACACGTCTCTACGACGCCATCGACACCAGCATCGACCTGCTGGACGATGCGAGCGGGCGGAAGGTCGTGCTGGTCTTTACGGACGGCGACGACACGGCGAGCCGCCGGAGTTTCGGCGACGTGCTGACGAAGGCGCGCGACAAGGAAGTGATGGTCTACGCCATCGGCCTGCAGTCCGAGTTCTTCAACGGCGCGCGGATGATGCGTTCGCGGCCCACCAGCGCACTCCGCAAGCTGGCGGATGAAACCGGCGGCGGCTACTTCGAGCTGAAAAAGACGGCGGAGCTGGCACCGACCTTCACGCGCGTCGCGCAGGAACTGCACAGCCTCTACGCGCTGGGTTTCACACCCGGCAATCTCGACGGTAAGGAGCACAAGCTCGAAGTCCGGGCAAAGGCGGGAATGATGGCGCGCGCGCGGAAGACCTACATCGCCTCACGCGAAAAGCTCACGGGCACGAATTGAGTTTGCTCTCCGATCAGGATTTCCGGCTGAGGGCCGACCACGCACTCGAAGATCTGCAGCGCGCGATGCTGCCCGCCGCTGACGATGAAGGATTCGAAGTGGAGCTGCAGAACGGCGTCCTGCAGGTGGTCTTCGACGAGCCGAGGCCGGCAAAATTCGTCGTCAGTCCGAACGCGCCGGTCCGTCAGATCTGGGTTTCAGCGATGTCGCGCAGCTACAAGCTGTCCTGGACGCCGGAGCGCTCCGCGTTCGAACTGGACGGCGAGTCGCTCAACGAACTCGTCAACCGGCTCGCAAAGTCCTTCCTCGAAACCTGAGTTCACCCCAGCGCGTTCGGCTACTTCATTAGTCGCGCCTGCGCCGGATCGATCTTGTACGGATCGTCGGTATAGGTCACCGTCTTTCCGTCCGGTTCCACCCACGCGGTCCAGTAACCGATGTGAACGGGGATGGGTGTCTTCAAGCGCGCCGTCTGTTCGCGGCCCGCATTCATCGCGTCGCGGATGCGGGTCCCGGTCCACTCCGGTTGATCGCGCATCACGTACGTGGCCATGGCGATCGGATCCTCGACCCGGACGCACCCGTGACTGAGGCAGCGACGCTCCTTGAAAAACAGACGGTCATTCGGCGTGTCGTGCAGATAGACGTTGAAATGGTTCGGGAACACGAACTTCACGAGTCCGAGTGCGTTGTCGTCGCCCGGCCGCTGTCGAAACCGCAGGTGTTTCGTCGCCGACTCGTCGCTCCAATCGATGGACGCCGGATCGATTTCGTCTCCCTCCCCGCTCGTGCCGACCACCTCGATGTTGTTTCTGCGCAGGAAGTCCGGGTCCCGCGCGACGCGCGGCAGCGTTTCTTCTCGAAGGATGTCCGGCGGGATGTTCCAGTACGGACTGAACACCACGTAAGTCATCTCGTCGCTGAACAACGGTGTCTGATGCTCGGTATCGCCGACGATGACCCGCATCGAAAGGACCGGACGATCCCCTTCCATCACCTGCAGGATGTAGGCAGGGACGTTGACCAGGATGTAGCGGTCTCCAAGATCACGGGGTGCCCAGCGCCATCGCTCCATGTTCATGCGTATCTGGTCCGCGTGACCCGTGGGCGTCTTCCGTTCCTGCGCGAGCGCCGCCTGAAGACCTTTGTACTGCGGATGCGCAGGAGCGAGCTCTTCGAGAGACTCGCGCACGTGGCGCTGCGAAATCGCCTGCGTGAGCCGCGCGGCAAGATCTTCCTTCTTCGCGTCGGCAAGCCAGTGCTCGTGGACTTCGCGGGGACTGTGGGTCCAGCCGAGGAGATCTGCGGCGTATTGCAGATACGCATACGTCATCCTCAGATCCAGTTCCGGAACCTGTTCGCCCGGAAACTGCGTCCCGTGGAGCGACGTCTGCGACTGCTCGCGCAATTGCTCGAACGCCGCGACCTGATATCGGGCGGGGTCGATGCCGTGCACCGGCGAGTACTTGAGTTGCTGAATCAAGTCCTTCCACTGCGGCGTCGTCTTGACGCCGTCGACCCACGCAGGCAGAAACTTGCGTGACTCGTAGAAGCGCTGTTCCACTTTCCACAGCCGAACGCCTAGAGGCGAACGATCGACCCAGGCGGGCTGCGCTAAGGCCAGACGGCGGATGAGAGGAGCGTACGTCTCGTTATCGACTCGCTGTCCGCAACCGACAACCATCCCCGCAAACAAAACGACTGACGCCGCCACGACCCGTGGGCTTCGCATGGCATCGTCTTGTGCAAGAGGTGGACCGAGAACAGGACTCAGGATTCAGGCCCCGGGCCTCCGAGGGATGAGGATCAGGCCGCGGGCTCCAGCTCGACAGCCGATTCGCAGCCGATGGCACTCAGATGGTGAAGCGTCTGCTTCAATTCCCAGACGACCGCCAGCGTGTAGACGAACGCGTTGATGCGGAGGTGACGATCGTCGCGGAACCGCGACGCGGTGATGTTGTACACCGCACAGACGCCGACCAACACACCGGCGGCGGCGTGCACCGCGCACTTGACCGTCTCGTGATTTCCGCTAGTACAGAACGCGCGAACCATGGCCCGGACCTCCTCGGGGGGCACCTGCCCCAGCGGATCACGAGGGGAGCAAGCCGAGTGCCACGGAAGACCTCGCGTGTTCAGGCCTTTCTGTAGGCGCGGCCGGCTCGGCGTCCGACCGCGTACACGAGTGTCTGCGGCAGGAGACGGCAAAGTGCGGCAATCGATCGGTTCACGCGCCCGTTGATGTATACGGACCGCCCTGTCATCACCGCGTCGAAGCCCTGCCGTGCGACCGTCGGCGCGTCCATCCACATCCAGCTCGGCATTTGTTTCATCTTGTCGCGCGTGCCGGTGACATCGTGGAACTCCGACACCGTGAATCCCGGACAGAGCGCGGTCACGTGGACGTTGGAGCGACGGACCTCATTGGCGAGGGCTTCGGAAAACTTGATGAGAAAAGCCTTGGCGGCTCCGTACAGCGTATGACCGGCGGGCGGCGGAACAAGCCCCGCGAGCGACGCCACATT
Organism: Vicinamibacterales bacterium; assembly: GCA_035647075.1. GTDB lineage: Bacteria > Acidobacteriota > Vicinamibacteria > Vicinamibacterales > UBA2999 > Gp6-AA40. Next base: position 7,091 of record DASROF010000017.1, read on the forward strand.
GATGATGCGACCGTAGCCGCGCTCGATCATGGCGGGCAGCAGCCGGTATGTCAGCTCGCAGACGTCCGTGACGAGCACCTGCAGAAAATCACGGTGCCGCTCCCACGGTGACGCGGTGTAGGAACCGGGCACACCGTAACCGGCGTTGTTGACGAGCGCGTCGATGTGCATCCCGCGCGAAGCGATCTCGGCGCAGAGCCGCTCGCACGCGTCGCCTTTCGCCAGATCGAGCACAAAGATTTCAACGCGAGCGCCGTATTTCGTGCGCAATCGTTTGGCCACGGCCTGCAATCGATCCTCGCGTCGCGCCACGATTGCGAGATCAAAGCCCTCCGCTGCGAACACCTCGGCAAACGCCTCTCCGATTCCGGCGGAGGCGCCCGTTATCAACGCGGTTCGTTTCATCGATGTGGATTGTAGGTCTCTACTCGATCCGTCGAAGAATGAAACACTTCAGGTAGTAGGTCTCGGGAACGCCAACGAGGACCGGGTGATCGCGACCCTGCATCCGCTTTTCTACGATCGAGACTTGCGTGTGGCTGTCCGCAGACGCCTCGCCGAGCATCGCCTCGAACATCTCTTCGTTCACGTTGTAGGAACAGCTGCAGGTGATCAGATAGCCGCCGGGCGCCAGCAGCCGCATCGCCCGCAGGTTGATCTCTTTGTAGCCGGCCAGTGCGTTCGGCACTGACGCCTTATTCTTCGCGAACGCCGGCGGATCGAGCACGATCGTGTCGTAACGCTCGCCGCTGCGCTCGAGGCGGCGGAGTTCATCGAACACGTTGGCCTCGCGCGCCTGCAACTGCGGCAGGTTGTTGCGCTCCGCGTTGGCGCGGATGCGCGCGACCGCGTCGGCCGAGATGTCCACGGCCTCGGCCTCGGTACATTGCGGCGCCAGCCGCAGCGCAAACCCGCCGTTGTAGCTGAAACAATCCAGCAGCCGGCCGTGCGCATAGCGTGCAGCCGCCTCGCGATTCTCACGCTGATCGAGAAACAAGCCGGTCTTCTGCCCACGACGCAGGTCGGCGGCGTATTCGACGGGCCCCTCCCGGACGACGACGGCGTCGGGAATGGTGCCATGCAGAACGTCGACGGTCTGCGGCAGCCCCTCGAGCGCGCGGACCTTCGGGTCGTTGCGCGCGAGGATCCCCACGGGCCGCAGGAGATCGACGAGATGTGTCGTGATCGATGGCAGCAGCCGGTCCATGCCCTGCGAGAGCGTCTGCACCACCAGGTGATCGCCGTACCGGTCGACGATCAGGGACGGCAACAGATCGGCCTCGCCGTGCACCAGCCGGTAGGCGGTCGCGTCGAGGCGCAGCGATGTGCGGTACGTCATCGCCGCTTCTATCCTGTCGCGGATGAGCGATTCGTCGACGCGCTGCTCGCCCCGCGCCAGCATCCGAATCGCAATCTGCGATCGATCGCTGAACAGCGCGTGACCGAGCAGACGTTGGCGCGGACCGAGCACCTGGACGAGTTCGCCGCCGTCGGCGTCGACGTCGACGACATCAGCGCGATAGATCCACGGATGGCCGGAACGCACGCGCTGCTCGCCGCGCGCGGAAATCGTGACGCAGGGCGACATGCGGGGATAGTACAATTTCTACTTCATGCCAGAGATCGCTACGTCCTCATTAATGCAGCGAACGCTCGCCGACACGGATCCCGAGATCGCACGGGCGATCCAGAACGAAACCAGGCGCCAGGCTGACGGGCTCGAGTTGATCGCATCGGAAAATTTCGTCAGCAGCGCGATTCTCGAAGCCGCTGGCTCAATCCTGACCAACAAGTACGCGGAGGGCTACCCGGGGCGGCGCTACTACGGCGGTTGCGAGTTCGTCGACGTCATCGAATCGCTCGCGATCGAGCGCGCCAAAGCCTTGTTCAAGGCCGAGCACGCCAACGTGCAGCCGCATTCCGGCGCGCAGGCGAACATGTCGGTGTACTTCGCGGCCGTGCAGCCGGGCGACACGGTACTCGGCATGAACCTCGCCCATGGCGGCCACCTGACGCACGGTCACCCGCTCAACTTTTCAGGGAAGCTCTACAAGATCGTTCCGTACGGGGTCCGCAGGGACGATGAGCGGATTGATTACGAGGAGCTCGAGCGGCTGACGCACGAGCACAAGCCGCAGATGATCATGGTCGGCGCCAGTGCCTATCCGCGGCAGATCGATTTCCCGCGAATCGCGAAGGTTGCCGCCGCCGTGAAGGCGAAGGTCGTCGTCGACATGGCGCACATCGCCGGCCTCGTCGCCGCGGGCATGCATCCGAGTCCTGTGCCGCACGCCGACTTCGTCACGTCGACGACGCATAAGACACTGCGCGGGCCCCGTTCCGGCCTGATCCTCTGCCGCGAACAGTACGCGAAGGAGCTCGATCGCGCGGTCTTCCCCGGCGTGCAGGGTGGCCCGCTGATGCACGTCATCGCCGCCAAGGCGGTGTGCTTCAAGGAAGCGATGGAACCGGCGTTCACCGGGTATCAGCGACAGATCGTCGCCAACGCGACACGGCTCGCGGCGTCGATCAGCAGCCACGGGTTCCGCCTCGTCAGCGGCGGAACCGACAACCACCTGATGCTGGTGGATGTCTTCTCGAAGGGGATCACCGGCAGGGATGCCGAGGCCGCACTCGGCAAAGCGGGCATCACGGTGAACAAGAACGTGATCCCGTTCGAGCAGAACGCGCCGATGGTCGCCAGCGGCATTCGCGTCGGCACGCCCGCCGTGACCACGCGCGGCATGCGAGAGACGGAGATGGACATCATTGGCGATCTGATCGCGCGTGCGCTCTCCGCCCCGCACGACGATCGCGCGCTGGGCATGATCAGGACCGAGGTCGAACGGCTGTGCCGGAAGTTTCCCCTGTATCCGGACCGTCAGGCCTGATCGACCAGGTCGCCGGCTCGTTCTCCGAGTCGGGTGCGCTCGCGCGCGTTGTCGACGGCTATGAGCCGCGTGACGGTCAGCGCCGCATGGCCGCCGCAGTCGCCGACATCATCGCGCACGGCGGCACGCTGCTGAGCGAGGCGGGGACCGGCACGGGAAAGACTCTCGCCTATCTGATCCCCGCGATCCTGAGCCGTCAGCGCGTCCTCGTTTCCACGGGGACGAAAAACCTGCAAGAGCAGATCTTCTTCAAGGATCTGCCGGCGCTCGCCCGCGCGCTGCCCGTGCCGTTCACCGCAACGCTGATGAAGGGGCGGTCGAACTACCTGTGCCTGCATCGCTGGGAGATGTACAAGGACGGCGTGGAAGGCTCCACGTCGGCAGGCGGCCGATTGATCGACACGGGCGACGAAGTGCTGCTGCCGATGCTGAAGGAGTGGGCAGCCACGACCAAGACAGGTGATCGCGCGGAATTGAAGGATCTGCCCGAAGACCTGCCGATGTGGAAAGGAATTTCCGCGGAAGCCGAAAGCTGTCTGGGGTCCACGTGTCCGCGGTTTGGCGACTGCTGGGTCACGGTCATGCGCCAGCGTGCCGTCGAATCCGACGTCGTCATCGTCAACCACCATCTGCTGTGCGCCGACGCCGCGGTGCGGCAGAGCTCGTTCGGCGAGATCGTGCCGTCATGTCCGACGCTGGTCGTCGACGAGGCGCATCAACTCGAGGACGTCGCGACGCAGTACTTTGGGGTGGCCTTCAGCAACTACCGTGTCGATGATCTCGTTCGAGACGGGGAGCGCCTGCTCAGCGCAACACCGCACGATGTCGATGACCTCGCACGGGCTCTCCACCGCGTTGCCGACCGCTCGCGCATCTTCTTTTCGACGCTGCCCAACGGCTTCCGCCTCAAGTCGGACGCGACGGGAACTGCAGGAGAACGTCGGGACTTGCGCGCGCGCTACACGTCCGAGGCGGTGCAGGACTATTTCGAGGACGGGATGATGCTGGCCGGCGCGCTGGAGGGACTCGAGGCCACGCTGGCGCTCGCGGCGAAGCGATTCGCGAACGGTTCGAACGACTCGAAGGACCCGAACGATTCGAACGGCCCGAACGAACTCGCCTCTTCGATACAGCGACGCGCCGGAGAGCTGCGTTCCGACCTTCGGTTCCTGATGCGAGCCGACGATCCGGAGTTCGTCTATTACGTGGAGGCCCGCGGCCGCGGGTTCTTCCTCCGCGCGTCTCCGATCGACGTCTCGCGCACTGTGCGCGACGCGCTGTTCAAACGTTTTCGCTCGGTTGTCCTGACCTCGGCCACTCTCGCCGTCGATGAAGCGTTCGATTACGTCAAGAGCCGGCTCGGGCTCGGCGATGCCGAGGAGGTGCGCGTACCGTCCGAATTCGATTTCCGGACGCAGGCCCTGCTTTATCTGCCGCGCCGCATGCCGCCGCCGAAATCACCCGCGTTTGCCGAAGCTGCCGCGCGCGAAGTGATCGAGCTGATCAGGCGCTCGCGCGGCCGCGCGTTCGTGCTGTTCACCAGCTACGCAGTGCTGCGGACGGTCCAGCAGTTCGTCGAGATGGCGGTCGAGTACCCGATCCTGGTTCAGGGGTCGGCGCCGCGATCCGTGCTGATCGACCAGTTCCGATCGACCCCGAATTCGGTCCTGCTCGCCACTTCGAGCTTCTGGCAGGGCGTGGATGTCGTGGGCGACGCGCTCAGCTGCGTGATCGTGGACAAGCTGCCGTTCGTCTCGCCCGGCGATCCGGTCGTGTCCGCGCGCATCGACGCACTGACGGCCGAAGGCGTCGACGCGTTCTCGGCCTATCAGGTGCCGCTGGCCATCCTCGCCCTGCAGCAGGGATTGGGCCGGCTCATCAGGCACCGAACCGACCGCGGCGTACTCGCGATCCTCGATCCACGAGTGAAAACAATGGGATACGGCCGCCGGTTCCTTGCCTCGCTGCCGCCCGCCCCGGTCACGCACGACCTCGACGCAGTGGCTCGTTTCTTCATGTAAACTGCACGCAGATTTGACATTGATTCCTTTGGGAGTGGGAGGCTTCATGCGGACTCACCTGATCCGCCCCATGCTTGCGGCCGCGCTCTTCGTGGCCTTTGTTTCTGCATCCGCCATCGCGCAACCGCTCGTGCGCGGCAAGGTGGTCGATTCGACCGGCAAACCTGTCGCCGGCGCCACCATCACGTTCGTCGCGCAGTTCCAGAACCTGAGTCGGGACGCGAAAAGCGACAGCAAAGGCGAGTTCCTCATCGTCGGCCTGCCATCGGGACAGTACGAGGTCACGGCGGCGAAGGACGGCGTCGGCACGGACAAGATCAAAGCACCTGTCACGCAGGGCCAGAACGTGCCAGTGAATCTGACGTTGAGACCCGAGGCAACTGGTGGCGGCGGCTCGATCGTCGCCGCTCCCACCGGAGAGTCGGCGGCGGCGAACAAGGCCGCGCAGCAGGCGCTGCAGGTGTTGGCGAAGTCAGGTTCGGACGCCCTGGCCGCCGGCAACTACGACGGCGCGATCACCGCGTATACCGATGTGGTGGCCAAAGCGCCGACGTGCGGCGACTGCTACTTCAATCTCGGTGTCGCCCACATGAACAAGAAGCAGTGGGCGGAATCGGAAGCCGCGTTCAAGAAGGCGATCGAGATCAAGCCGGACAGCGACAAGGCGCACACGCAGCTCGCCTCGGTCTACAACCAGCAGCGGAAGTTCGACCTTGCGGCGGAAGAGAGCGCCCTGGCGGCGAAGTATTCGGCCTCGGCCGATCCCGCTGGCGGCGGCAACGCGGAAGCGCTCTACAACCAGGGCGTCACGCTGTTCAACGGCGCCAAGTTTGCCGAAGCGAAGACCGCGTTCGAGGGTGCGACAAAGGCCGACCCGAAGCTGGCGCTCGCGCACTACCAGCTCGGGATGACCGCCCTCAACCTCGGCGACTTCGCGCTTGCGGTCAGCTCGCTCGAGACGTACCTGCAGCTCGATCCGAATGGTCCTAAAGCGGCGGAAACGAAGGCCGCTTTGCCAGCGCTGCAGAAGATGGTCAAGAAGTAACGAATCGTTCGATCCGCTCGAACGTTCGATGTCAGTAGCAGCACGGCTCGCCGGGGTGCGCGCGCGTATCGACGCCGCGGCCCGGGGAGCCGGCCGCGATCCTTCCTCGGTCCGTCTCGTCGCCGTCTCCAAGACATTTCCGATCGACGCCGTACGCGAGGCGTACGCTGCCGGCCATCGCGACTTTGGCGAGAACCGCGTCCAGGAGGCGCTGGAAAAGATTGCCGCCTCCGCGGATCTCGCTCTGCGCTGGCACCTGCTGGGACACCTGCAGACCAACAAGGCGCGGAAAGCCGCGGCGGCGTTTGCGATGATTCAGTCGCTCGATAACGTGGAGCTGCTTCGCAGGCTCGATGCTGTCGCGGCCGAGAGCCGTCACACGCCGGAGCTGCTCGTTCAGGTGGACCTGGCCGGCGAAGCGACTAAGTACGGCGCGCGCCCCGAGGAAGTCCCGACAATCTTCGAAGCGGCGGCCAGCTGTGTCGCCGCCAGGGTGGTGGGGATCATGACGCTGCCGCCCATCCCGGAGACGCCCGAGGACGCACGTCCGTGGTTCCGCCGGCTCCAGGATCTCCGCCAGGGTTGGCTGTCGGCCGGAGTGCCTCCCGGGATGCTCCGCGAGGTTTCCATGGGGATGAGCGGCGATTTCGAGGTTGCCGTCCAGGAAGGCGCCACCATCGTCCGTGTCGGAACCGCGATTTTCGGCTCCCGAGCCCTGTAGTACGTTCGCACTATGGAATGCGGGCCGGCCGAACCGTAGGATCCGCGACTATGCGTGCACAGAACATTGTCGTCGCCGCCCTCACCGCCACTCTCGTGTCGGTGGCATCAGCTCCCGCCTTCGCCCAGGGTTGCATCCTGATCCGGCAGACATCCCCGCTCTTCGGAACGACGGGCGCGCTCGATCAGGAAGTCGGCACCTGGACGATCACGTTCAGCGGCCGCGCCTCGGTTGCCAACAAGCACTACAACGGGACCGAGCGCCAGATTCAACGCGAGATCGAGCAGACCTACGTCGTCAACCGACAGAACTCCATCACGGCGACGGTCGGCTATCAGTTCTCACCGCGGATCAGCCTGACGGCGGGCGTTCCCTTTGTCGAAGCGTCGTGGGGCATTCCCTCGCCGCGCGCCGGCGGACCGGCGACACGCGCCAACGAGAACGCACGGGGCATCGGCGATATCACCACGCTGGCCCGCGTCGCATTGTTCAACCCGGCCACCTCGACGCGCAGCTGGAACGTGATCTTTGGCGGTGGCGTGAAGATGCCGACCGGCAACAACGCCGCCTCCGACGTGTTCCCCGACAGCAACGGCAACAACAATCTCGAACGCTATGTGGACATCTCCGTGCATCCCGGCGACGGCGGATGGGGCGTCATCATGGACTTCCAGGGCTACAAGCAGCTTGGCCGGGTAACAGCGTTCGGCTCGAGCACGTGGCTCGCGAATCCCCGTGACACGGGCACGGCGTCGCGCGGCAATCTCGTGACGGCCACGACCCCCTCGAACGTGAACACGGTATCGGATCAGTTCCTGTTCCGCGCCGGCGCAGCCGTGCCGATCACCAGCCACATCACCGCCTCGCTGTCGTGGCGCGCTGAAGGCGTTCCCCGCTACGACCTGATGGGTGCGTCGCACGGCTTCCGCCGGCCCGGTGTCGAGATGTACTGGGAGCCGGGCGTGACGATTACGGAGGGGCGCCACTCGATGTCGTTCAACTTCCCGGTCGGCTATTACTTCAACCGGTTCCCGAACCCGTACACCGGGACCCCCGGCGACTCGACGTTCCCGGAGTACGTGTCGATCGCGACGTATTCGGTCCGCCTCGGCGGGAAGTTCAACGCGCACTCCACGCCCGGCCGGCCGGCAACCGATCAACCGTCCACTCCGCGCACGCCCGAAGTCATTCGTCCCGGCGAGGGCGCGTAAATGATTCTGCCCGTTCGCCGTAGCGCGCTGCGCGGAGGCGGACGGGCGCTGTGCCTGCTGCTCGTCGCCGCGCTGGCGATTCCGTCACCAGCGTTTGCCGAAAAGCTGAAGTCGTTCAAGTTGAAGACGCTCGAGGGAGCCGAGAAGACGCTCCCTGACATGCTCGGCAGCAAAGCAACGCTCGTCGTCTTCTTCTTTCCAACTTGCCCCTACTGCAACGCGGCGTTCCCGAAAGTGCAGAAGCTGTATGACGCCTATCGCGCGCAGGGGCTGGCCATGGTCTGGATCAACGTGGTCTCGGACGAGCAGAAACTGATTGCGGAGTGGCGCACGCAGCACGGGTATACCGCGCCGGTCCTCCTTGGCAAGCAATCGACGCCGCGCGAGTACGGCGTCCGGATGACGCCCACGCACTATCTTCTGGATGCGCGCGGTGAAATCCTCTCCAGGCAGGATGGCTTCAACCCAGGTGACGAAACGAAACTGGAGCAGCAGATTCAGCAGGCGCTTGCCAGGTGACGTCGGTCTCCCGAACCCTCCGCGTGGCGCTCGTCTGCGCGCTCGCCGTCGTCGGCGTGACGTCGGTCGACGCTGACGTCATCGTCGCGCGCAACACTCCGCATCTCAGCTTCACCGCGGCACTCTCGCCTGATGTGGCTACGCCTGGCGGGCGGCTCTCACTGGTGGTGAACGTTATTCCGAAAAAGCGTGTGCACGTGTACGCGCCCGGCACGAAGTATCGCGCCGTCACCGTGAGGCTGGACAAGCACGCATTTCTGAAAATGTCACCGACGGTCTACCCCAAACCGTCGTTCTACGTCTTCAAGCCGCTGAAGGAGCAGGTGCTCGTCTACAGCGATCCGTTCAAGCTGACGATGACCATCGCCGTCGGAGCGGTGACGCCTCGGAAGGGGCCACTCAAGATCACGGGCACGCTCTCGTATCAGGCGTGCGACGACCGCGTGTGCTACCTGCCCGAGTCAGTGCCGCTCGAATGGAATCTGCCCGTCGCGAGGTAACTCCATTACTCCAGGCCAAACGCCAGCAGCACATTCCCGCCCGACGCCCCGCTCGAGATCGCGTACCCCGACGCCACGTAGACCATGCCATCGACCACCACCGCACCTGATGTGGCGATCGCGCCGCCGTGCGCCGGCACCTTGTTGTTGGTGGCGAAGTCCTGAGCAGTGTTGAACGACCAGAGTTGCTTGCCGTCAGCCGCTGAAACGGCGAACAGCTGGCCATCGCCCGCACCTTCGAAGACGACACCGGGAATCATCGTCGGAGCCGCGCCCAGACCAGCCATACCGCCGGCGAGGCCCGGAGCGGTAAATACATACGCGACCTTGCCAGTGGCCGATTCAACAGCGCTCATCCCCGCAGCGCCCATGCCGTGATACACAAGCCGCGCGTCTGATGCGCCGCCCCACACGATTGCGCCGCGGCCACGGCCGCCACGCGCCGGTGCGCCTGCCGGCGCAACCTTGAACAACAAGGCGCCGTTCTTATCCGGATCGAGCGCCACGACTTCGCCGGCCTTCGTGCCCGCGAACAGCGCGCGCCTGCCGTCCGCCAGCGTCACCAGAACAGGAGAGTTGCCGATGTCGGCGTCCGGCCCCATCGGCTCGGGACACGCGGCACTGCGATCGTTGCCTCCGCACCCGCCCATGAACATGTCTCGTTCAACGACGCGATACGACCAGAGGACCTTGCCAGTCTTCAGGTCCATTGCGACGACAGCATCGGTCAGCGGCGATTCCGGTGGCGTGACCGGATCGCCGGTCCCGACATAGAGCGCGCCGCGAACAGTGTCGATCGTCGGCGAATTCCATATGCCCCCCGCCGACGGACCGTACAGCTGGACGCCGTTCGCGTTCTTCTTCCACGGCTTTGGCTCGTCAACGTTGTAGGTCTTCCAGATCTGCTTGCCGGTATTCGCATCGAGGGCCACCACACCACCACGCGACGTACAACACGGATAATCCGGCCGGCCGCTATTGAATTCCTCCGAACCGGAGAGCGGCACGTAGACGCGACCGTCGTGGTACTTGAGGCCCGCGGTGATACGCGCGACGACGTGATCGTCGACCCGGACCTTCCAGAGCTGGCGACCGGTCTGTGCATCGAGAGCGAAGATATTTGCGTGGCCATCGCCGAAGAACACCCCGTAGCGGGCATTGCCCTGGCCGCTGACGGCGCCGACCGTCACTGAACCGCGGACGATCGATCCGTTCTGGAACGACCAATAGACACAGCCGGTCTTGGCGTCCAGCGAATAGATGTAGCCGTTGTCGCCGCCGACGAACACACGGCCCGACACGATTGTCGGCTGCGAATTATTGGTTTCGCCCTTGGGGAAGCCGAACGACCACTTCACCTTCAGCTTCGGAACGTCGGCCGCGGTCAGACGCGCCGCAGCGGCCGGCTGGAAGCGCGTGTTGCCGAGATCGTTGCCCCATCCATTCCATCCCGGGCTACGCGTCGGGTCGGTCATCGCCGGGTTGGTCGCGCACTGGTTCGGCATCGACTTGGCCTCGCCAGCCCCGATGCTGCCCATCGGCCGCCCGCTCATGAACTCGGCAACGCGTCGCCTCTGGACGTCGCTGAGCGACTGCACGCCGGTCTCTGCCTCAGTGGTGTGATTCGGTTTCGTCAACCCGGCGTAGATGCGCTCGGGCGTCATCTGCCGGATCTCATAAGCGGTGGGTCCTTTGCCCAGCGACCTGGTGGTGTGGCAGGCAAAGCAGGTGCCCTGGAACGTCGCCCACCCGCTTTCAGTTCCTGGCAAACCGCCGCGACCTCGTGCGGCAGCCGCGCCCGGCTGGGCAGGCGGCACCTGCGCACCGGAAACCGGAGGGGGCGCTTGCGGAGCCTGCGCCCCAAGCCACACCGTGCCGACAAAGACCGCCGCGGCAGCCACGGCGCTGATCAGAGAGGTCTTTTTCATGGTTTGCATTTTGAGTTTTGAATTTTGAATTCCTGTTTACGCGTTCACACGCGCAAGCTCTGATTCCACATACGGCGCTTCATGAACCACGGGCGCCTTCTTCCCTGCCAAAACCATCCACCACTCGCGCGCTGACGCAAGAATCACGATCAACACCACGGCCATGAAGAACAGTGCGAGCCCAGCGTCGAGACGATCATTGAAGATCATGCGCGACGCCGTCGGCAGCGTCGAATTCGCCAGCGCCTGCGCATGCGCGAGGAACCCGAGCTTCGGATCGGGTGAGAACACCTTCTGCCAGCCAGCGGTCAGCGTCGCGGCCGCCAGCCAGGCCAGCGGCAGCATCGGCACCCACATGTACCGCTGCCGCCCCATCTTCACCAGCACCGTCGTTGCTACGCACAGTGCCACCGCGGCCAGCAGCTGGTTGGCGATACCGAAGAGCGGCCACAACGAATTGATGCCGCCAAGCGGATCGATCACGCCCTGATAGAGGAAGTATCCCCACCCGACGACAACGAGGAACGACGACAGGATGATGCTCGGGTACCAGGACGTGCGGGCGAGCGGAGCGTAGGCATGGCCGAGCAGCTCCTGCAGCATGAAGCGACCGACGCGGGTGCCCGCGTCGATGGTCGTCAGGATGAAAACCGCCTCGAACATGATCGCGAAGTGATACCAGAGCGCGAGGCCAGAGCCCGTGAAGACACCGCCGAGGATGCCGGCCATGCCGACGGCCAGGCTTGGCGCGCCGCCGGTGCGTGAGAGCAGCGTCGCCTCACCCATTTGCTTCGCGAGCGCGTCCAGCTGGTCCGGCGAGACAGTGAACCCCCATTGCGCGATCGTCTGCGCAGCCGCCGCTGACGTCGTGCCGAGCGCCGCCGGGCCGACGTTCATCGCGAAATACACCCCAGGCTCGAGCGTCGCCGCAGCAATCAGCGCCATGACGCCGACCAGCGACTCCGTCAGCATTCCGCCGTAACCGACAAAGCGCGCGTCGGTCTCACAGCGGAGCATCTTGGGTGTTGTGCCGCTCGACACCAGCGCGTGGAAGCCCGACACGGCACCGCACGCGATCGTAATGAACGCAAAAGGGAACAGCTTGCCGGCGAACACCGGGCCGGTGCCATCGATGAACCTGGTCAGCGCCGGCAGCTTCAGCGGCGGCATGACGATGACGATGGCCACGCCGAGGACCAGGATGGTGCCGACCTTCATGAAGGCCGAGAGATAGTCGCGCGGCGCCAGCAGCAGCCACACCGGCAGGACCGCGGCTACGAAGCCGTAGATCATCACCGCCCACGCCAGCTTTGTGCCTGACCAGGTGAACGCTGGAGCCCACGTCGCGCTCTGCGACACCCACTGACCGCCAACGAGCGCAGCGAAAAGCAGCAGGATCCCGATGCCCGTCGCCTCGGCCACCTTACCCGGCCGGAAGTTGTTCATCCACCAGCCCATCAGCAGCGCGATCGGAATCGTGCACGAAATCGTGAACAGGCCCCAGGGGCTGTCACGCAGCGCGTTGACGACAACGAGCCCGAGGACGGCGAGGAGGATGATCATGATTGCGAAAATCGCGACCATCGCGGCCATGCCGGCCACCGGGTTCACTTCTTCCTTCGCGATCTGACCCAGCGACTTGCCGTCGCGGCGCATCGACGCGCAGAGGATCAGCAGATCCTGCACCGCACCGCCCAGGACAACGCCGGCGATCAGCCAGATCGTGCCGGGCAAGAATCCGAATTGAGCGGCGAGCGTGGGACCAACAAGCGGACCTGCGCCCGAGATCGCCGAGAAGTGATGGCCGAACAGAATCCAGCGGGACGTTGGATGGTAGTCGCGGCCGTTGTTGAGTCGCTCGGCGGGCGTCGCGCGCCGCACATCCACACCGAAGACCGTTCCCGCGATGAATCGTGAGTAGAAGCGGTAAGCCACCAGGTAGGAGCACACGGCCGCCACGACCAGCCATGCCGCGCTGATCGTCTCGCCGCGCGCCAGGGCCAGCACCCCGAACGCGCCCGCCCCAAGCACTGCGACACCGGTCCAGACGACAAGAGAAAGGACCGTGCTCCGCGTCTCGGCATCTCCACGGCCCGTGGCTGTGATCGTCATTTGAATGTCAGGTAGAGCAGTTTATTGCCGCCCGACGAAGCGACCCACAGCCTATTCGATATCCGGCGCGGCGGCTGACGATCGCTGCCAGCCGTGAGCCCGGTGCCTCCGGAGTTGGGCGGCATCGGCACTTCGGCAATCGTCCCGTCGGGCATTACCCGTCCGACGAACCCGCCCTTCGTGAACCAGAGGTTGCGATCGGGGCCGACCGCGATATTCGTCGGCGAACCAATGGCACTCGGAATCTGGAACTCCGTGATCCTGCCGTCCATCGTGATCCGTCCGACGCGATTGCCGTCCACCTTGCGGCCGTCCATCTGGCCATTCAGCTCGAGGAACCACATGTTGCCGTCCGCACCGGCCGTGATGTCGCCCGGGCCGGAATTCGGACGCGGCAGCTCGAACTCGGTGATCGTCCCGGCCGGCGTAATCCGGCCGATCCTGCTGGCGTTGAACTCGGAGAACCAGACGTTGCCGTCGGGTCCTGTGGCGAGCGCCCGAGGACCGCTGTCGGCCGTCGGAATCGCGAACTCGGCGATGACGCCCTGCGGCGTCACGCGTCCGATCTTGCCGCCGGCAAACTCGCCGAACCAGATGTTGCCGTCGGCACCAAGCGAGATCGCCCGCGGCATGCTGTTGGGCGTCGGGATTGGGAACTCCGCGATAGTGCCGTCCGGGGCTATCCGGCCGATGCGGTTGCCGGTGTGCTCGGAGAACCACATGTTGCCGTCCGAGCCGAGGGCGATAATCCGCGGCGAGCTGTTCGGATTGGGGAGCGGGAATTCCTTCAGACCGCTGCCATCAGCGTTGATCCGGCCGATCCGGTTGCCGGATCCTTCGGTGAACCAGGCGGAGCCATCCGACGCGAGTGCGATCGTGGTCGGGCCGCTGGCCGGATTCGGCAGCGGAACCTCGTTCCAGACGCCGTCGGACACGAGATTCCGGTCGGTCGGCGCAAGCCAGCGATGCTGGGCTGTCACCACGCCGGCAGAGGCGAGTATCCCTAGCGCGCACAGCCACTTGCGAGTCATAATATTTGTCCCGAAGACCCGCCAAGATGCGGTGGGCGGCAGCCCGCGTGAGACGCGGGCTTAGAAAACATACTAGCTAGCGAGGCGCTGAGCCTCGCTAGTTATAGTTCACGCCCGGCTGGCGTGGCTATAGGGCTGCCCCGAAGGAGTTCAACAGCGTGCTTCATCGTCGTTTCCTCTGGGCGTGCAGTTGTGCGGTCGCGCTTCTCTTTGCGGCATCGATCCACGTCGTGGCGGATCGGGAACCGGCCCAGTCCAGTTCCGCTGCCACCGCTCCCCGAGCCCAATCTCCGGCACCTGCGACGACGGCCGCTGCGCCTGCACTCCCTGATCAGGCGCTCATCCAGAAGTACTGCTCCAGTTGTCATAACGATCGCGCAAAGACAGGCGGTATCTCCTTCGACGGCGTGAAGGTGGCCGAGGCCGGGCAGCACTCAGAGATCTTCGAAAAGGCACTGGTCAAGCTGCGCGGCGGCATGATGCCTCCGCAAGGCATGCCGCGACCCGACGAAGCCACGCTCAACACGTTCATCGTCGCGCTCGAGAACACGCTGGACGCTCAGGCGCGCCAGAACCCCGACCCGGGCTTCAAGCCGGTTCACCGTCTGAACCGGACGGAGTACGGCAACGCCGTCCGCGACCTGCTCGATCTCGATATCGATGTCACCGACCTGTTGCCTGCCGACGATGAGAGCTACGGCTTCGACAATATCGCCGGCGTGCTGCGCGTTTCGCCGTCGCTCCTCGAGCAGTACCTCGCCGCGGCGCACAAGATCAGCAGCCTGGCGATCGGGACCGACACCGACCTGATTCGCGCCGCCTATCGCATCCCGCCAGACGATTCACAGGAAGATCACGTCGAAGGACTTCCGCTCGGCACGCGTGGCGGCCTGCTGTTCAAGCATCAGTTCCCGCAGGACGCCGAGTACGAGTTCGCCGTGTTCCTGCTTCGCAACATCGTCGGCTACCTGACCGGCCTCGAGTTCCCGCACCAGCTCGAGATTTCCATCGATGGCGAGCGTGTGTTCCTCGCGAAAGTGGGTGGCGAGGACGACAACCTGGCATCCGACAAGAACATGTCGGACACCGCGAACAAGATCGACCAGCGGCTCAAGACGAAGGTCAAGGTCAGCGCCGGACCCCACATGGTGGGCGTCACCTTCGTACGCCGCGACGCCGCCGAGTCGGACGAGCCACTGCAGCCGCACGAGCGCAATCACGACCTGCAGGACATGAACGGGCTGCCGCTGATCGATCACGTCAACGTGACCGGTCCGTACGCCCCGACGGGGCCGGGCGACACGCCGAGCCGTCGCCGGGTGTTCTCGTGCAAGCCCGCGAACGCCGCTCAGGAGCCGGGTTGCGCGCGGACGATCCTCTCGACGATCGCCCGCCGCGCGTACCGCCGTCCGGTCACCGAGGAGGACATGACGCCGATCATGGCGCTCTACACGGAGGGGCGGAAGAAGGGCAACTTCGACCACGGCATCGAACAGGGCCTGCGGCTCGTGCTGGCCAACCCGAAGTTCATCTTCCGGACGGAGACGGCGCCTGCATCGGGGACGACACGCGTCACTGACAGTGAGCTGGCGTCGCGACTCTCCTTCTTTCTGTGGAGCTCGATTCCGGACGATACGTTGCTGACGCTGGCGTCGCAGAATCGTCTCAGTCAGCCGGCGGTGCTCACGCAACAGGTCAGGCGGATGCTCGACGATCCGAAGGCGCACGCGCTGGTCGAGAACTGGGCGAGCCAGTGGCTGATGCTGCGGAACCTGAAGAGCCACATCCCGACGCCTGGCGATTTTCCAAACTTCGACAACGAGCTGCGGCAGTCGTTCCGGACCGAGACCGAGATGTTCGTCGAGAGCATCATTCACGAAGACCGCAGCGTCCTTGACCTGCTGAACGCCGACTACACCTTTGTCAACGAACGTCTCGCGCGTCACTATGGCATTCCGAACATCTACGGCAGCCATTTCCGGAGAGTGACATTGAAGGGTGAGGAGCGCCGCGGCCTGCTGGGCCAGGGCAGCATCCTGACGGTGACGTCGTATCCGAACCGCACGTCACCCGTCCTGCGCGGCAAGTACATCCTCGAGAACATTCTCGGCACGCCGCCGTCGCCGCCGCCGCCCAACGTGGACACCACCCTCGAGAACAAGCAGGGTGAGGAGCCGAAGTCGGTTCGCGCGCTGATGGAGCAGCACCGCCGCAATCCGACGTGTGCAAGCTGCCACCGGATCATGGACCCGCTCGGATTCGCGCTGGAGAACTTCGACGGTGTCGGTGAATGGCGCATCAAAGAAACGGGCGGCACGATCGACCCGGTGGGTCAGCTTGGCAACGGTACGCCGGTTGACGGTCCCATCGGCTTGCGCAAGGCGATCCTGAAGCAGCCTGAGATGTTCGTGCGGACGCTCACGGACAAGCTGATGACGTACGGACTTGGCCGAGGCGTTGAACACAAGGACAAGCCGCTCGTGCGCGGAATCGCACGCGAGGCGGCCGCGCAGAACTACCGGTTCTCATCCATCGTGCTGGGCATTGTGAAGAGTGCGCCGTTCCAGATGAAGAAGGCGCAGAACGACGCCACGAACATCACCGCGCTGGCAGCGCATTAGATCTCGTAGGGCGCCCCGTCAGGGGTGCCGAGGAATGACTATGGTCATCGTGAAGAAGCACATCCCGCGGCGCACGTTCATTCGTGGGATGGGTGTGACCCTCGCCCTTCCACTGCTCGACGCGATGGTCCCCGTGCGCTCGCTGTTTGCGCAGAGTGCCGCGAAGGGAACGTCGCGCATCGGATTCGTCTACGTGCCGCACGGCGCGATCATGGACAAGTGGACGCCGGCCACCGAGGGCGCGGGCTTCGAGTTCACGCCGATCCTCAAGCCGCTCGAGCCGTTCCGGGATCGTCTGAACGTGGTCACCGGCCTCGGTCACAAGGCTGCGGATACCACGGCGGTCCATTCGCTGAGCCCGACGACCTGGCTGAGCGGTGTGCGGCCGAAGGCGACGCAGGGCGTTGATGCGTTTGCCGGCGTGACCGCCGACCAGATAGCCGCGCAGGCCATCGGTCAGGACACCATCCTGCCGTCGATGGAACTGGCCACCGAGGACCACTCCGGGCTGATCGGCTCGTGCGACCGTGATTACGGCTGCATCTACATGAACACGCTGTCGTGGCGCACGCCGACGACGCCGATGCCGATGGAGATCAATCCGCGAAAAGTGTTCGAGCGGATGTTCGGCCAGGGCGGCAGCGCCGCCGAGCGGCTGGCTCGCATCCAGGAGGATCGCTCCATCCTCGATGCGATCACGAAGGAGGCGTCGTCGCTGCAGTTGCGCCTCGGTCCATCCGACCGCCAGACGATGAACCAGTACCTGGAGAACGTCCGCGAGATCGAGCGTCGCATTCAGCGTGCCGAGAAGAGTCAGGGCGACGAATCGCTGGTCCTGCCCTCGCGTCCGGCCGGCGTGCCGTTCGATTCCGAGGAGCACGTCCGCCTGATGTACGACCTGATGGCTGTCGCCTACCAGGCGAACATCACACGCGTCATCACGTTCATGGTGTCGCGCGAGGTCAGCAACAGGACGTATCCACAGGTGAACGTGAACGACGGCCACCACGCCATCTCGCACCATCAGAACCGCGCGGACAAGATGGAAAAGAACGTCCGCATCCAGACCTTCAATGTCGGCATGTTCGCGGCGTTCGTGGAGAAGCTGAAGAACACGCCGGACGGCGACGGCTCGCTGCTCGACCACATCGTGCTGCTCTACGGCAGCAACATGAGCAACAGCAACGCCCACGACCACTTCCCGCTGCCAAACCTGGTGCTCGGCGGCGCCGCGGGCCGCCTGGCGGGCGGACGCCACCTGCGCTATGCGGATCACACGCCGATGACGAACCTGCTCGTGACGGTGCTGGATAAGGCTGGAGTTCGCCAGGAGTCCCTCGGAGACAGCACGGGGACGCTCGCGAACATGTAGCAGTTCACACTGCCGGGTTCACGCGTCCCGGTTCGTGTTCGGGTTCGGTTCTGACTTCTGGGTTCTGACTTCTGAGTTCGTAGTGTCCGGCTTCAGCCGGACCTCGGAGATCACGATGCGAGTGACAGCGATTGCCATCGTCCTGACGTTGACGGCCACCGCGGCGCGCGCCGCTGGCCCTGCAGTTCCGCGCGACACGCGGCTCGTGGATGCGGCGAAGGCCGGCAACAGCGCCGCTGCCATCTCCCTTCTGCAGAAGAAGATCGACGTCAATGTGGCCGAGGCGGACGGCACCACAGCTCTGCACTGGGCCGTTCGCAACGACGACGCGAAGCTGGTCGATCAGCTGATTCGGGCCGGCGCAAACGCGAAGGCCGAGAACCGCTACGGCGTCACGCCGATCGCGCTGGCCTGCGAGAACGGCAGCGCACCGGTCGTCGAACGGCTGCTGAAGGCAGGCGTCAGCGCCAACACCACGGGACCGCTCGGTGAAACGGCGCTCCATCTCTGCGCGCGCACCGGCAAGCCCGACGCCGTTCGCGTGCTCCTTACCAACGGCGCGCGGGTGGACACGATTGAAAACTGGCGCGGCCAGACGCCGCTGATGTGGGCCGCGGCGGAAGGCAACGTCGACGCGATGAAGATGCTGATCGAGGCGGGCGCCGACGTGAACGCGCGCTCGACGATCATTGCCTGGGACCGGCAGCGGACCGAGGAGCCTCGCGACAAGTGGCTGCCGCCGGGCGGGCTGACGCCGCTGCTCTTCGCCGCGCGCGACGGCAAGGTCGCCAGCGTGAAAGTGCTCCTCGACGCCGGTGCCGACATCAACATCGTCGATCCCGATCGGCATACCTCGCTGATCCTCGCCCTGACCAACGGCCAGCTCGACGTGGCCGCACTGCTGATCGAGCGGGGCGCAGACGTCAACATGGAAGACAAGGTCGGCCAGACGGCCCTCTACGCGGCGGTCGACGTGCACACCGTCCCCGCGTCCAACCGTCCCGCGCCGCGCGAGACCGACGACATCGTGTCCAGCCTCGACGTGATCAAGATGCTCCTGGCGAAGGGCGCGAAGGTCGATGCGCCGCTGCGCGCGCAGCTGCCCTACCGCACCAAGCTGGATCGCGGCGGCGACGGCGCACTCGGTGCCGGCACGACTCCGCTGATCCGCGCCGGAAAGGCCGCGGACGTCGCGGTCATCAAGCTGCTGCTCGACAAGGGGGCAAATGCGAAAGCGGCGACACGCAACGGTGTCACCGCGGTGATGATGGCCGCCAACGTCGCCGCCCGCGAAGAAGACATGACCGGGCGCAGCAAGACGCAGAAGGAGATCATCGACGCGATCAAGCTGTTGGTGGCCGCCGGTGCCGACGTCAAGGGATCCGACACGCAGGGCCGCAACGCGCTTCACGGCGCGGCGATGTGGGGGCTGACGGACGTCGTGAAGTTCATGCAGGAGAACGGCGGAGACATCAACGTGAAGGACAAGCGCGGGCTGACTCCCCTCAGCTACGCGCTCGGACAGGCTGGCGGTTTCGGCTTCGACGGCAAGTCCGGCGTCACGCGTGAGGAAACCGCCAAGGCGATCCGCGCGCTTGGCGGGATCGAGGGGAAGGCCACGGCCGCAGCGCCGGAGCGTCGTCCCAACGGCGCGCAGGATGATCCCGACCCGAACAACTAGTTCGTAGTTCGTAGTTCGTAGTTCGTAGTTGGTAGTTGGTAGTGGGTAGTGGGTAGTTGCCGAAACCACCTCTCGACGAAACGTTCGTCCTCCTGCGCGAGATTCTCGCCGCGCATGCACACCGCCTGGTTGTCCTTGCGGACAAACCTGGAGACTACCAGGTGGGCTCGCCGACGATGAAGGACCGTATTGGTCGTCCGCTGTATTTCGCGGGCGTCAAGACCGGCAAGAACTACGTCAGCTATCACGTGATGCCGCTCTACATGAAGCCCGACCTCATGAAGGTCGTGCCGCCGGCGTTGAAGAAGCGGATGCAGGGCAAGGCGTGCTTCAACTTCACGGCGGTCGATGACGAACAACTGAAAGAGCTGGCGGCGGTGACGAAGGCCGGTATCGCGGTATTCCGAGACCTGAAACTCCCCTGGGCCCAGCCGACGACCCGCACGGCGAAGCGAACGTCACCGTCTGCGAGGCGGTAAGCCGCCCGCGTCCCGCCCCACTTGCAATCTGACTATAGATATAGTTAGATCGGCCAGCCTGATAGTTGGCTATGGCTGGAACCACCTATACGAAGCCCGAACTGCAAATCCTGGAGGTGCTCTGGGACCGGGGCGCCTGCTCGATTCGCGAAGTCCACGAGGCCCTTCCATCAAAGGGACGGCCCGCTTTCACAACCGTTCAGACGGTCGTGTACCGGCTCGAAAAGAAGGGCGCGCTCCGCTGCACGAAGCGGATCAGCAACGCCAACATCTTCGAAGCCGCGATTACCCGTGACGAGGCGCACACGACGCTCCTCGATGAGCTGCTGGCGCTGTTCGGCGGGCGGCCGAAGCCGGTCATTGCCCGGCTCGTCGAGTCCGGCAAGCTGACGCTCGAGGATATCAGGGAAGCGGAAGAGGCGCTCAAGAAACACCTCAAGAAAGGCGGCGCGCGATGACCTCCTGGGTGCCGTTCGATCTCCTCGATCACCTCTGGCAATCAACGCTGTTCACGGTCGCGGTGTGGCTGGTTGCGCGGGCCGTTCGCACCAATGCCGCGCGCGTGCGCTACTGGCTGTGGTTCGCAGCGTCGTTGAAGCTCCTGATCCCGATCTCGATGCTGGTGACGATCGGCGAGCGATTCGCCTGGCGGACGACGCCGGCAGCCCCGCCGCCAGTCGTGTCGTTCGTGATCGAGCAGGTGCTGACGCCTGCGGCGGTAACCGCCGCGACGGTGCCCGCGGTGCCGGCCACATCGTTAACGCTGGCGTGGTCTCTGTTCATTGGCGCCTGGGCATGCGGTGTCGCTCTGGTACTGGCGCAATGGTGGCGGCAGTGGCAGCCGATCAGGCGAGCGCTCCGCGACGCGCGGCCGATCGATATCGGTCAGCACTTGGGCCTCACGGTGCTCACATCGGCCTCGATGATTGAACCGGGGGTATTCGGGATCTGGCGCCCGGTGCTGCTGGTGCCGGACGGCATTCGCGATCGACTCACGCCGGCCCAGTTGCGTGCGCTGATCGCGCATGAACAGTGTCATGTCAAGCATCACGACAACCTCACTGCCGCGCTGCACATGGCTATCGAGGCAGTGTTCTGGTTTCACCCGCTCGTGTGGTGGCTCGAGCGACGACTGATCGAGGAACGCGAACGCGCCTGCGATGAGTACGTGCTGCAGTCGGGCAGCACACCGCGCGACTATGCCGAAGGCATTCTCGAGGTCTGCCGGTTCGCCAAGGACCCTTCTCCCGTGTTCGTCGCAGGCATTACCGGCTCTGATCTCAGACATCGCATCGAGTCAATCCTGCGAAACCAGGCAGCTCCCCCGCTCGGCCGTGAGCGGATCGTCGCGCTGCTCGTCTGCGCCGCGGCCGCCGTTGTCGGACCCGTGACTGCCGGAGCCGTGCAGTCTACGAAACCTGCTCAGGCGGCGGCTGACAGTCGCCCGCGCTTCGAAGTCGCGTCGATCAAGCGCACGCCGGAAGTGACCGGGCCTGGAGCCGATTTCTCGGCGATGCCAGGGGGACACCTGCATGCGAGAAACAACGAGGTAGCGAATTTCATTGGCAATGCGTACGGCCGAGTCCCCCATTACCTGATCGCGAATATGCCGGACTGGGTGACAGCCGACCGCTACGACCTTGAAGCCAAAGCTGCAGATCCCACTGCGACCGCGCCGCAGATGATGTTGATGCTGCAGACGCTGCTCGAGGACCGGTTCAAGCTGCGTTGGCACCGCGAGACTCGCGAGGGACCGGTGTACGTGCTGAGCGTGGCCCGCGGTGGCCACAAGCTGCGCGCATCGAAAGATTGTGTTGTCGAGCGCGATCCGGCCAAACCGCTGCCGGCGCCGCCCCCAGGCCGGACGCAGCCACTGTGCGGCAACAACTGGTTGCACGGGCAGGGACCGATTTCTGTGTGGTCCGCCTTCAGCATCGACATGGCCAAGGTGGCGGGCACGCTCGGGGTCTTCACAGGACGTCAGGTTGTGGACAAAACCGGCCTGACCGGGTTGTTCGATGTCGACCTAGAGCTCCCGCGGCTTCAGCCGGTGCCCGGCGCCGACCTTGCCCCCCCGGATGCTGACGCGTTCACGGTTGTGCGGGAGCAGCTCGGTCTGGTACTCGAACCGGGTAAAGGACCGCTCGAGTATTTCGTCATCGACTCGATCGCCAGACCGACGGAGAACTGAGATGGCGAAACTTCCCTTCTGCCTCTGCGGCGTTCGCGGTGGCGACCTCATGCAGCGCATCGAGTCGATCATGGCCGGGCGCCGGCGTGTCGAATTGACTCGAGCACATCGGGCAGCTTTGACGCTTAGTGCGGTCACCTGCATCGTTGCGCCTGTCGTGGTCGGCGCGTTGACACTGCGACCGCAGGCCAGCCCGTCAGCAGCGGCCGCGGGTCAACGCTTCGAGGTCGCGTCGATCAGGCGAAACACTTCCGGCGACACGAACATGCGTGTTCGTATGCCGGCGGATCGTTTCGAAGCAACGAACATACAGATTCGTGAACTGATCCGAATTGCGTACAGCTTCCAGAGCTTCCAGCTGGCCGGGGGCCCGGAGTGGCTGACGACCGAGCGGTACGACATCGTCGCCAAAGCGGATCGCGCATATGCGCCAGGTCCTGAAGGCGCATCCCCTGAAGTGGTCGCGATGGTGCGTACGATGCTGGCCGAACGTTTCGGAATCCAGCTGCGCGCGGAGCAGCGCGACCAGCCGCTCTTCGAGTTGCGACTCGCGAGGAGCGATGGCCGTCCGGGCCCAGGCATGCGGCCCGTCAAGGTTGACTGCGAGGGAGAGGCGCGCCAGGCCGCCAGCCGGATTCCAGCTGGCCAGTCCGGAGCGACAGCCTGCAACGTGCGCGTCGCTGCCACGCAACTGATGGGACGAGGTCTGACGCCTCCCCAGATCGCCGCAGCATTGGCGCGAGTTGCCGGGATCGATCGCCCTGTCACCGATCACACGGGACTCACCGGCACCTTCGACGTCGATCTCAACTGGACTCCGGACTCAACCACCGATGCCAACGACGTGTCACGAGAGGTGCCGGGAGTTTTCACGGCGGTTCAGGAGCAGCTCGGTTTGCGCCTGCAACCGCAACGAGGTCCAGTGGAAGTGTTCGTGATCGTCAGGGCGACTCGGCCCGCCGAGAACTGAGGTGGCTCTCGTTCGCATCGCCGCTGAATCGAGAACAATTCAGTAGAGTCTCAGAGGATTCGGACGGATACGGTGCCGAGCGGTCCGAAATCGGCGCGCACGTAGACGTCCGGCTGGATAGGCAGCGGTACCAGACACGTGCCGGTGGTGACAACCTCGCCAGCTTTCAGCGTGATTCCCAGCCCGGACAACTCGTTGACCAGCCAGGCCAGCGCGACCCTCGGATCGCCGAGCACGTTCGCGCCCTTCCCTTCTCTGGTCACGCCTGGTTGTTCGCCTCCCGTAGAGCCGGGTCCTACGGTTCCGATCACTCGATGTTCGACGAGATCGAGTGCCCGCCAGTCAACCCTCGCCGCCGGACCGAGCATGAACACGTGGGCGCAGGCGTTGTCGGCGATCAAAGAGGGCGCGCCGACGATGGTGAAGTCGTCGAAGCGGGAGTCGGGCACCTCAATCGCGGGATGCAGCGTCGCCACCGCCGCCAGCACCTCCTCTACCGAGTACGGCTGCTCACGCGGTGGCAGATCGCGGGCCATGCGAAACGCGAATTCGGCCTCGGCAACTCTCATGTGATTCGCGCCCAACGTCAGTTCGGCATCGACGCGGCCTGGCACCGACAAGTCGGCCGCTTTCTCTGCGAGCAGGCGGCCCGCTAACGGTCCAGTGACGTTGATGTGCGCCTGGCCAGCCTTGCTCGTCGCCGCGATCTTCCAGCCGAATAGCGGTGCGGCGCTGTGCTCTTCGAGCAGCGCCTGAACTGCGTAGCCCTCCTCGCGCGTGCGTGGACGAATATCTTCAGGAATCGATTCGAGACGACGACCGTTCTGCCAGCAGTCCCAGAGCAGATCCGCGGCCTGCCTCATCGTCCCGGTATCCCTGGCGCGCATCCATCACAGGGCGCAAACGGCGTGAGGAAAAAGTTGTTCGGGTCGGCGACGACGGCGCCCTTCAAATTCGGCGGAATGGGCACCGCAACACCGCCTTCGGACACCACCTTCGCTCCAGCACGCTTAATCCTGTCGACCAGCGCGTCGATATTCTGCGCACGAAGCTGCAGACGCGCGGCGCCCCGATCCTGGATTCGCATCTGTAACGGTTTGCGATCGACACCTTTGAACTCGACGAGATCAATCCACAGCATCGAGCCAGGCGCCTGCATTCGGCTTCGTTTCACTTCGGTCTTGCCAAGACCGGTGAGCTGCTGCGCTGGCTTGTCGGCTGTGAATCCGGTCTCTCCCTCGACAATGAAGCCGAGCACGTCTCGATAGAACCGGGTCGTCTCGCTCATCTCGTTGACGGTAAGCAACAGGCGCATGTCGAGCACATCGCCCGTCGCGGGCGCCCCCGTGGCCGTCGCTGGCTGCCGAAGCTCGATGAATCGACCGTCGACGTCGCGAAGGAGAATCGCGCGTCCCCCGTCGGAAAGGACCGCCGGTTTCCGGCCGGGTGTCACGATCGAGGCACCGGCCTGCGTTGCACGCAGGAGCGTGGCATCGACGTCGCGGACCATCAACACCAGTGTGGCGGCCCCGGGATCCTGAATCCGCAGCGGAATCGTTTTGTGGTCGACATCCTGAATCTCCATCAATTCCACCGTCACTCGCGACCCGGGAACGCGCGCCGACTGGTGCCGTTCTCTGGCGCCGGCGATGTCGAACCACTTGAACAACTGCGGATTCGGCGGGTTGTAGGGCCGCGCGCCCGATGCCGGCGGCGCCGGCACGTCCATCCCGAACGCATCGTGGTAGAAGGCGAGCGAGCGGTCCATGTTCTCGACGAAGCCGGTGAACGTCCCGGTCCCGATGACGGCTCCCCCGCTCGAGTCGGTCGGGGTGGCAGGCGCCTGACCGGACACCGTGCTGTGTCCACAGAGTGCGCTCAACACAACGGCGGCGAATGCATATGACAAGCGAGACATGGGTGGTAGTCTACGACGACCGGCGATGACCATCCGCCACCGCGCTGGTGCGGCGATTGCCGCGCTCTCGATTTGCCTGAGCCCGCCCACTGCCGCTCAGCAACCGACGCCGCTGCCCGGCTCGTTCATCACGGGCCAGGTCCTTTCCGCCAACAACAACGCGCCGCTCCGCCGCGTCCGCATCGATGTCTCCAGAGGTACGGGGACGGCGGAACCGGTCCTCACCGACAACGAAGGGCGTTTTTCCATAGACCTGGAGAGAGCGGGCCCGGTGTCGGTCATCGCCACCAAGGGTGGATACCTCGTTGCGAAGACGACCGTTCAGCAGGCGAATCTATCCAGACCGCTGCTGATGAAACTGCCCCGTGGGGCCGTGATCATGGGCACAGCCATCGAAGAGAACGGCCTACCTGCGATCGCAGCCAGCGTGCAGGCTAAACGCCTGGACCCGACGGTCGATGGCTTCCCGACGCAGTCCATCACCAGCACCGACGATCGCGGCGAGTATCGGCTCGCTGGTCTGGCGCCGGGCCGATACGAGCTGACAGCCGGAGTCGGCGTAATCGTGCCGTTGCCTCAAGGGGACATCATCGTGTCGTCCTCTCAAGGGGCAACGCCAGCGCCCGGCATCGTCATCGTTGTCGCCGCGGGCGATCAGATCGGAGGCGTGCAGCTCACGGTTTCCGCGTCGCGCACGCAGGGCGGGATACTTCCCACGCTGACGGGCCAAGGAACTCAGATGACGCCTCGTCCAGTCAGTGCCGGATCGGCGCCCGGCGGCGTTCGCGGTCGCGTCGTGACTGCGGCACGGAAACCAGTTGTCGGCGCAACGGTTCGGCTCACGGGACCGGCGATCAACTTTTCAGCGCGAACAGACGCCGACGGCGGATTCTCGATTACCGGACTGCGTCCGGGCCGCTACAGGCTCGAAGCGTCCAGCAGTCCCCTGATCGGCACCTGGGGATACGGACAGGACGCAAGCGGCAGCTCGGGCACCCCGATCGTCGTGGCCGAACGGATCGAGGAGGGCCTGGACATCGTCCTTCCTCAGTACCTCGCACTCCAGGGCCTGGTAGTCGACGAAAACGGAGAGCCCCTGCAAGGCGCTCGCGTGCAGGCGCTACAAGTCGAGTACACCGCCGGGCGTCTTACAGCGGTGCCAGCGGGAAACGAACGACGTACCGATGACCAGGGCGGCTACCGGATCTGGGGACTGCCAGCCGGTACATACCTGCTGTCCGCATCCGTCGACGGACTGTTCGCGGATGGCCGCGGTGGTCGCATCGCGTATGCGCCGATGTACTACCCGGGAACGCCGTTGATCGCCCAGGCGTCGCCGATCGAACTTCGCGACGATTCGACGATCAACCTCGTGTTCGCTCCGGTGGCAATGACGCGGATTACAGGACAGGCTCGCGACCACGAGGGGCCGCTGGTCGGCGGGACGGTGCGCCTCGTCGAGAGTCGCCGCGCCGGCACGATTGCGGCCGCGCCGCGAAGTGCAGCGATTCAGGGGGACGGCAGTTTCATCATCAGGAACGTTCCTCCAGGCGATTACGTGCTGCACGTGCGCGGGGACGGACCCGGTCGTACGGGTATGTTCGCGACGGAGGCTGTGTCGGTTGGCTCGGATCCGCTTGATCTCCTGATCAGAACATCGCACGGTGCATCGCTCGAGGGACGAACTGTGCTCGACGGCAAACCGGAAAACGTGGCGTGCCGTATTGAATCCACCGTCGTCATCTCCTCCGGTGGGACCGTCTCGAACGGTTGCGAGGGCGGACGGATGGGCTTCTCCGTGACGCCAGTGGCACTCGACGACCGGGCGCGTTCAGAAGCAACGATGGTTTTCGGATGGAACACGAACGAGTTCTTCGGACTTGGGCTCTTCGGACGGCTGGCGTTCGCATTGCGTAACGCACCGGACGAAAACTGGTACTTGAAGTCGTTTACGATCAACGGCGAGGACATTGCGGACTCGGGCTTTGATTTCGGCTGGCAGCCGGCAACCATCACCGACGCCGAAATCGTCCTGTCGCGCAATGGCGCGTCGGTCACTGGACGCCGGATCGACGCACGCGCGGGCGGCCCCGGCTATTTCGTGCTCGTCTTCTCGCCGTCGTACGAGCGTCTGCCGCCGTTGTCGCGACGGATCAAGTTCACGCGCTCGGCGACAGATGGGTCGTTCCGCGTTGGCGGGCTGCCGGCTGGCGATTACCTCGTGGCTGCGGTGTCGCGCTTGAAGACGACCGAGTGGCAGAATCCGGAGCTGCTACAACGGCTCTCGCCCCGCGCTGAGCGCGTCACCCTCTCTGAGGGACAGAGCGCTACCCTGTCGCTGCGGCTCATCGAACGGTGACCAGGGATTCGACGATCGGCGTCGTCCTCGACGTGCGCGTCATTCCGCGGGCGTCCAAATCGCAGATCGCCGGCACGCGTGAAGACGCACTGCTCGTACGCGTGTGTGCGCCACCGGTGGACGGCGCGGCCAACGACGAGCTCATCCGGCTGCTGGCGGACACGCTCGACGTTCCGAATCGCAACGTGACGGTGATTGGCGGCGAGAGTTCACGCACCAAGCGAGTGCGCATCACCGGGCGGACCGCTGAGGATATTCATCAACGCCTGTCCGCGTATCGCTCCCCGCAGGCCTGACGTGACCACTGGCGGGTACTTCGCTGATCCGACGAACCGCGTCAGGGCGGACTTCGTCATCGAGCACACCGCAGGCATCGCGACGTGTCTCTCGCCACTGCACCCGCGAAAAGGACGCAGCCAGGGAGACGTCAGTATGTTTCCGCCTGGCTCGGCGATCGCTGCGTACGAGGGCCGGATCGTCAGCGTCGGCTGGGGGGAGCTGAGCGAGTTTGTGGATGTCCAGCCCGGCGCAACGCGCATTGACGCCTCGGGCTGCCTCGTCATTCCAGGCTTTGTCGATCCACACACACACATCGTCTACGCGGGCGACCGTCGCCACGAGCTGCAGCGACGGCTGGCGGGCGCGACCTACGCGGAGATCGCCGCGGAAGGCGGCGGCATCCTCGGCACCGTTGCCGCGACGCGCGCGGCATCGGAAGAGGAACTCCTGACGAGCGCGCGCGGCCGTCTGGACGAGATGCTCGCGTGCGGTACCACGACCTGTGAGGCCAAGAGCGGCTATGGCCTGACCACCGAATCGGAGCTGAAGCAGCTCAGAGTGGTCCGCGCGCTCAATGACTCACACCCGATCGACATCGTGCCCACGTTTCTCGGGGCACACGACGTACCACCTGAATACCGCGAACGCCGCGCCGAGTACGTGACGCTTGTCACTGACGAGATGATTCCGCGTGTGGCCGAGGCGGGCCTGGCCATCTACTGCGATGTGTTTTGCGACGAGGGCGCGTTCACACCCGAGGAAGCCACGACCATCCTCGAGGCCGGGCGGCGTCATCGGCTGCGACCGCGCATTCATGCAGACGAACTGGCGCGAAGCGGCGGCAGCCTGGTCGCCGCGCGCATCGGAGCACGCTCCGCCGACCACCTGGTATTCGTAGACGAACAGGGCGCAGATGCGATGGCGAAGCGGAACGTCTGTGCTGTGCTGCTACCGACCGCAGCGTTCTATCTGAAGCTCGGCCGATTTGCGCCAGCCCGGATGCTCATCGAACATGACGTGCCGGTCGCCCTGGCGACGGACGTCAACCCGGGTGGCGGGTTCTCCCCTTCGATGCCGTTCGCGATGGCGCTTGCCTGCTTCGAAATGAACATGACGCTCGAGGAGGCGCTCGTCGCGGCAACGGTGAACGCGGCGTGGTCACTCGACCGCGCGGATACCGTCGGCAGCCTGCAGTCGGGTCGGCTCATGGATGCTGTCCTGGTCAAGGGCAATCTGGCCGAATTGGTTCGCGTCGGAGCGCCGGCGATTCGCATGGTCATCAAGCGCGGAGAGGTCGTCGGCGGGTCGTGAGGTCCGGCTGAAGCCGGACACTACGGACGACAATACAGACATGGCTCCTGAGACCCGCCCGTTTTCCGAGTTCGCGCTGATCGATCTTCTGGATGCGTTTGCCTCGAACACCCCGGTTCCCGGTGGTGGTTCCGCGGCGGCACTCGCGGGCGCACTTGGCGTGTCGCTGCTGATCATGGTGGCGGGCCTGCCGAAGTCTCGAACGGGGGCACCCGAAGAAGCCGCCGACCTCGCTGAGGCAGCCGCGCGTCTGCGCCCCCTCCGCGACAGGCTCGTCGAGCTGATCGACGCCGACACCAACGCGTATCGTTCGGTGATGTCGGCGCTGAAGCTCCCGAAAACATCGGACGAGGAACGGTCGCGCAGAACTGAGGCCCTGCAGTCCGCGTTGAAAGAGGCGACGGACGTACCTCTCGATGTGTTGCGAGTCTGTCAGCAGGCACTCGCCGGTGGGCTCGTCGTCGCACGGAACGGATATCGCGTCGCCGCCAGCGACATCGCAACAGCGATTGAGCTGCTGGGTGCGACGATGCGTGGCACAGCCATCAGCATCGACGGCAACCTGTCGAGCATCCGGGATGAGTCGTACACCGCGCGGGTGAAGGCCGAGCGCGAAGCGCTCGCCGCCGACAGCGCCCGCGACGCAGCGCAGGCGCTCGACGCGGTCAGTGAATCGCCGCGATCTCGTCCGTGAAGGAGTGATCCCGCGGGTACTTGTAGCCGGGAAACACTTCAGGCTCCGTACTGTAAGAGACTTTGACGGTGGTTCTCACGTTTTCGCGAGTGAACGAGACATTGTCCGGCGGCACCGGCAGATTCAAGTCGGCCGCCTTCTGAAGAACCGTCTCCTTCAGCTGCTCAATCGGCGTATGGGTGCCCAGCACCAGCAGCGTATGCGTCGAATCCTTCAGCTGCGAAGACCGGTATTCGTCCATCCCGACATGATAGGCACCGTTGAGGACCACCGCGATCACGACCAGCTTGAGGAGTAGCTTCATCGAAGACTCCGCTTAGTGAATCTGATGGAGGAGCCGGCTCCAGCGCACGCCAAATGATCCTCCGGAATCGCGCGCCTCGGGATCCGTAAACGAAAAATAGACGAACAGCGCCTTGCCCTTGATGTAGTCCGCCGGCATGAAGCCCCAGTAGCGGCTGTCCTCGGAGTTGTCCCGGTTGTCGCCCATCATGAAGTAGTGCCGCTCCGGGACCGTGACCGGACCATAGTCACGCTTGTCGCTGACATCGAAACTCACGTCGCCCGGCGCGCGCTCTTCTGGCGGAAAGATGAAGTGCACGTACTTCTCTTCGAGCGGCTTGCCGTTGATATACACCTTCTTGTTGCGTACTTCGAGCGTCTCGCCCGGCAGGCCGATGACCCGTTTGATGAAGTCGCGCTCGGGATCCTGTGGATACTTGAACACGAGGATGTCGCCCCGGCGGACGGGATCGATCGGCAGCAGCATCCGCTCCAGGCGGGTCATCGTCGGCGCAAACACGAACTTGTTGACCAGCAGATGGTCGCCGATCAGGAGATTGTTCTCCATCGAGCCCGTCGGGATCTTGAACGCCTGCACCACGAATGTTCGGACGAACAGGGCGAGGATGACGGCGATACAGATCGACTCGAAGTACTCGCGGGCGGTCGACTTCTTGTAGCCGTTCACCACGGCGTTTTTTGCGTCAGCCATCAGTCTGTCCCGACCTTCAGGACGGCCAGAAACGCCTCCTGCGGAATCTCCACACTGCCGACGCGTTTCATGCGCTTCTTCCCTTCCTTCTGTTTCTCGAGCAGCTTGCGCTTGCGCGTGATATCGCCGCCGTAGCACTTGGCCAGCACGTTCTTCCGCAGCGCCTTGACCGATTCACGCGCGATCACCCGGTTGCCAATCGACGCCTGAATGGCAATCTCGAACATCTGTCGTGGAATCAGCTCACGCATTTTCGACGCCAGCGCACGGCCGCGCTCGTACGCCGCATCGCGGTGGACGATGATCGAGAGCGCGTCCACCGGGTCGCCGTTGACGAGGATATCCATCTTGACGAGCGGCGACTCCCAGTAGCCGGTCACGTGGTAATCCAGCGACGCATACCCGCGCGACATGGTCTTCAGGCGGTCGTAGAAGTCCATGACGACTTCGTTGAACGGGAGCTCGTAGGTGATCAGCACGCGGTCCGACTTCAGGTATTCGAGCTTCTTCTGCACGCCGCGCTTGTCCTGACACAGTTGCAGGATCGGCCCGACGAACTCGGACGGCGTCAGGATCATCGCCGTGATGATCGGCTCTTCGAGCTTCGCGATCCGCCCGGCATCCGGCAGCTTCGCCGGACTGTCGATTTCGTGAACGTCTCCGTCGGTCGTCGTCACCCGATACAACACGCCCGGCGCCGTCGTCACCAGGTCCATGTCGTATTCGCGTTCGAGCCGCTCCTGCACGATCTCCATATGCAGCAGTCCGAGGAACCCGCAGCGGAAACCGAAGCCGAGCGCCGCCGATGTCTCCGGCTCGTAGAAGAACGACGCGTCGTTCAGGCGCAGCTTCTCGAGCGCCTCGCGCAGCTCCGCGTACTGATGGCTCTCCACCGGGTACAGTCCGGCGAACACCATCGGCTTCAGCTCCTTGAAGCCAGGGAATGGTTCAAGGGTGGGACGCTGGACCTCCGTGACCGTGTCACCGAGCTTGGCGTCTGCCACGACTTTGATGTTGGCGACGACGAAGCCCACTTCGCCGACGCCCAGCTCGTCTACCGGAATCGCCTTTGGCGAGAACACGCCGAGGCCGTCCACCTCGAAGTCCTGCTTCGTCGCCATCAACCGGATCTTCATCTTCGGCCGGAGCACGCCATCGATCACGCGGACGACGATGACGACGCCGCGGTAGGCGTCATACCAGGAATCGAAGATCAGCGCTTTGAGCGGCGCGTCGGCAACGCCGGTCGGCGGATGAAAGCGAGTGATGACGGCCTCGAGAATGTCCTGGACGCCCGTACCTTCCTTCGCGCTGGCCAGGATGGCGGTGCTGCTGTCGAGACCGATGATGTCCTCGATCTGTCGTTTGCACTCGTCCGGCTGCGCGCTGGGCAGGTCGATCTTGTTGATGACCGGGATGATCTCGAGATTGTTCTCGACCGCCAGGTATGCGTTGGCGAGCGTCTGCGCTTCCACGCCTTGAGACGCGTCAACCAGCAGCAGCGCGCCCTCGCAGGCAGCCAGCGAGCGTGTCACCTCGTACCCGAAATCGACGTGGCCGGGCGTATCGATCAGGTTGAGCACGTACACGTCACCGTTCCGGGCGGTGTAATTCAGACGGACCGGGTGGGCCTTGATGGTGATGCCGCGCTCGCGCTCCAGATCCATGGCGTCGAGAACCTGGGCTTCCATCTCGCGCGCCTGCAGCGCGCCAGTGAGTTCCAGGAAACGATCCGCCAGAGTCGACTTGCCATGGTCGATGTGCGCGATGATTGAAAAGTTACGGATATTCCGTTGATCCATTCAGTGGGCTGACAACCGATCATAGCAGCGGGAACGACTGGCATACACGGTGCACTGGCTGACTGTGCGCATGGGAGCTCCTCCACTCCGGAGCGTGGGTTGCCCCGTAGTCGTCGTCCTGATGCTGGGGTGGGTGCAACCCGCCCATGCGCACTCCGTCGCATCTTCTACGGAAATGCTCGCGATTCGGGACCACAAGCAGACTCTGCACAACTACGGGAGCCGCAATGGCGATCCCGTGATTGTTTCGAGCGGTGATGGCGGTTGGATCCATCTCGCCCCGCATGTGGCGGAATTGCTCGCTCAGTTCGGCTATCGCGTGATCGGATTCGACACTCGTGCGTATCTGTCGTCGTTCACCTCAAACGCCGGCACGCTCCAGGAAGACGACGTCATCGACGACTACGCAACCCTGATCAAGTACGTCGCGCAGAGCAGCAAACGTCCGCCGCTCCTGATCGGTGTCTCAGAAGGCGCAGGTCTGTCAGTGCTGGCGGCCACCGGAAAGCAGGTCAAGCCGCTCATCAGCGGCGTCATCGGCGTCGGGCTCGGTAACATGAACGAGTTGGGCTGGCGCTGGGAAGACTCGACGATCTACATCACACATCAACTGCCGCACGAGCCGCTGTTCAGTGTGCTCTCATTGATCGATCGTCTTGATCCACTGCCGCTTGCGCTGATTCATTCGGTGCACGACGAGTACGCCCCCGCCGCGGACGCGGACCGCATGGTCCATGCCGCCACCGGACCAGCGAAGCTCTGGGTCGTCAACGCCTCCAATCACCGCTTCTCGGGGAACACGGCTGAATTCGACCGCCGTCTCATCGAAGCCATCGAGTGGGTGCACGCACAGCACGAGGCCGTGAGCCTTCACCGTTAGGTCTGACTCCGTCCTTACTTGAACCTTTGACCTTCGGCGTCCTGACTTAGGCCTTCGGCCTTAGCCCTTAGCCCTGTTCTTGTCATGCGGCCTTGAAGAAGATGCGCCGATAGCCTCCAGCGATCAGCGCTGAGACGTCGGCCAGCGCGCGCGGCAAGGCGAATCCCCCTGGATATGCGAGATATCGCGGTTCCCATGCGGGTGAAAACTTTTCCTTGAAGGCGCGGATGCCCTGGAAGTTGTACAGCTCGGCGCCATGCTCGTAGACGTACTTCGCGAGCACGCCCCACACCACCGGCCCGTGGACCGGCACCACGCCGGCGAGCGGCGCCATTCCCAGGTTGAACCGCGAGTACCCGCGATCGCGACCCCAGAGCATCACGTGCGCGAACAGTCCCTCCATCGTTGAGGGAGGCGCGGATAGTCGATATCGCGCCAGATCCAGAGACAACTCATCGCCCGGTCGCCCTGCAAGCAGGTTAGTGAACGCTTCGATGCGGACATTCCGTTCGAGTACGGCAACGGGACATCGCCGCAGGTAATCCTCGTCGAAGAAGCCCAGCGAGAAGCCCTTCTCCGCGACGGCCTTGCGGGTGAGCCACTCGTCCGACACCCGGCGCAGCTCCTCCATGCGACAGTTCACTTCACTGGGATCGAGGACCCGGAACCGAAGGCCCTCCCGCTCCAATCGATGGATGCTCGTGCGCAACCCTTTGCGCATGCGTCCGTCCAGCGAGAAGTCGCTCAACGACACAACCGCTTCCTCGCCGATCTTCACGTGCGTCAGCCCGAGCCGGCTGTAGTGCTGCAGATAATCCGGGCGGATCTCATAGGCGACCGGCACGCCGTCGTAGTCGTCCACCCGATCGACAAACGCGCGCAGCAGCCCGGGGACGTCTTCGGACGGTGCCACGGGATCGTGCAGCATCACCCAGGTGCGGCCCTGAATGGCGTACATGGCGAATCCCGTTCCCGTGGCATTCCAGATCATCGACTTGTCACCGAGGAGCGCCATGTGCGCATAGGTAAGTGGAAAGCCGCGGGCGATGCTCTGCACGTCGTAGAGCTCGTCGTCCGTCGGAACAGGCGCCGCAGGCGGCCCGGGCTTGAGCAGGTAGCGAAGTCCGAAGATCAGGACGGCGATTCCGGCGCCGACCGACGCTCGAAGAAACCGCGACGCGTCCGATCGCATTTCGAACTGCCACCAGAGCTCCGTCGAGTACTCGATGTGTTTGTACGAGAAGGTCCCCAGAAATACCGACGCGGCCACCACGGCCACGACCGCGGCAAACCAGGGGGCAGACCAGGGTTCGTCGAACACGGCGGCCTTGCGATCGAAGGTCCGGCGCGCCGAGACCAGCGCGCCCAGGATCACGGCCAGCAGCAGTGCCTCTTCGTAGTCGCCGCCCTTCAACAGCGACGTCACGATTCCAGCGCCAAGGGCGACGCTCGAGAGCGCCCAGGCGGCAACACTTCGCCGCGCGAGAACGCGCGAGAGCAGCAGCAACGTCACGCCGATGACGCTGGCAAGGAAATGCGAGGCCTCGAGCAGCGGGAACGGCACGGCGCGCGCCAGCCATGTGAGCCGCGCCTCGACCGAGGGCGTCGCTCCCGAGAAGAGCAGCACCGCGCCCGCGAGGAACGTGGCGCCGGCAAATCCCGACGGGCTGATCCACGACTTCATCGCCCCAAGACGTCCGCTCAGGCGCGCCAGCACCAGGCGGTTCTGGTACGAGCTGTCGATGGCAAGGACCGTGAGCGCGGCCGCAAACGGCGCCAGGTAATACACCGCGCGATACATCAACAACACCGGCACAAGCGTGACGGCGCTGATCGATGGCGCCATCAACAGCACCATGGTCGATTCGAACACGCCCGCTCCCGCCGGGACATGACTCGCAAGGCCGGCCAGTTGCGCCGCGACGAATGCGCCCGTCATCGTCAGCAGCGATGGCCGGGGATCGGGAAGCAATTCCCACAGAACCGCCGCGGCCAGCAGCCAATCGGCGATCGACAGGGCGAACTGTGCCGCGATCTGCGCTGGAGTCGGGACATTGAACTGCCACGGCCCGATGCTCAACGATCGGCGCCCAAGCAGTGGCAGCGCCGCGTAGGCGCCGGCGATGGCGAGAAGTGTGATGCCGAGCACCTGCGGTCCCGGTGCGGGAATCAGCGCTTGCACTGCCGGCGCGGGCGCGACGAGCAGCGCGGCGCCGCCAAGCGTCAGGAGTCCGAGCCAGAACGTACTCGAGTAGAAAACGACCAGGCGTGCAATCTGACCGGACGACAGACCCCAGCGCGAATAGAAGCGATACCGCACCGCGGCGCCGGACACGACCGCAAAGCCGACCGCATTGGAGACTGCGTAGGCGATAAAGGAGGTGAGCGCCACCGCCGCCGCGCGCGGCCGGCGGCCGATGTGATGGAAGGCGAGCTGGTCGAAACAGGTGAGGACGGCGAAGTTCAGGAAGGTGAGCAGACCAGCCGCCCAGATGCGCCCGGCGGGAATGCTGCGCACCGCGGCGTTCAGCGCCGGCCAGCTGAGGGCGTCAACCTCCCGGCGTAATACGAACAGCGCGGCGATCAGTAGGACGAGGGAGACGAGCGCCCTGATCGCCGCGCTGAGCTTCATCAGCGGCTGCGGCTACTTCTTAGCCGGCTTGGACGTGGCGACCTGTTTCGGAGCGGGCTTGCCCTCGACTTGAACCGACTGCACGGTGCGCTGACCGTTCGCCTCGGAGTAGCGAACCTTGACCCGGTCGCCGGTGTGCGACGACAGGTCAGAGGCGCTCATCGTCTTGGCGCCCATCCGAACAGCGCTGGACGACGACAGCGACAGCGTCTCCGTCCCCTTCCCCGTGTTGACAACGATTGTGTTCGCGCCGGAGTCATACTTATCGAGAGTACCCACGACCGAATGCGCCTTTGGTTTCGGGGCGGCGGTCGCCTTTGCCGCGGTCGCTTTGGTCGTCTTGGTTGCTTGTGCCGGTGCAGCGTAGGTGCTGGCTGCGACCAGAACCGCTGCCGCCGCAAGCGCGCATGTTTTGAACACTGACATGGATCCTTCCTCCACCTGCGCTGAGCCTGAGCTGAATGCGGGCGATGGCAGGCGTAATGGAAAGACCAAGAGGGATGCCAGCGCAGCAGCGGCGAACGGAACCGGCGAAATGCACGTAATGTCAGAGGCTTCCGGGCAAATCGTGGGCGATACCAATGCCGCTTCCACGGCGCACTCCCGCCACACTGGGGCAGGATGGCCGGCCCTTCGCTCGCTCAGACTCAAGCTGATCCTGGCGGCGGCCTTGTGGATCGCCGTGGTGATCGGTGTCCTGACTGTCGCCGCGCTGGAGCTCGCCGAACGGCGACTTGAACAGGATCTCCGCGAAACCGCCAGGCTCACCGCCCTCGGCGTCGCGGACGACATCGAGCTGCGCCCTGAATCGCTCAGCGATCCGGCGATGGGCCTGATCCTGCACGAGTTCCTGATCGCCGCCCCGCAGGTCCGCGATATTGCGTTGTACGCCGTGACCGACGAGGGCCTCAGCTACGCGCAGGGCACGTCCTCGGTTGCTCCGTCCACTATTGATCTGGTCGACGAAGCGGTGCGCAGCGGGCGCGCCGTGTCCGCCGACCGCCCATCACAGCTGACCGTCGTGGCCACTCCCGTCCTGCGCGACGGTCGAACGATCGGATCGGTGCGCGTGACGGTGTCTCTCGGGCCGGTTGCGACGTTACGGAAAGATGGACGGATCTTTGCTCTCGCGATCGCGCTGGTGGCCGTCCTTGGCATCACGATTCTGATTCACCTGTTGACGCAGCGCCTGGTTCACGCGCCGCTCGCCGACGTCGTGCGCAGCGTCGCGCGGGCCAGGACTGGCGACCTGTCCGTTCGCGTGCCGGTCCTTCGCAACGACGAGATCGGGGATGTCGCCATCGGGATCAACAGCATGCTGACGGAAATCGAATCGCTGCAGACGCACCTCCGTCAACGCGTCGAGGACGCCACGCATGAACTGCGCGATCGAAACGAGCAGCTCGTTCGCTCCTACCAGAGCGTGCTCGCTCTCCGCGGCGAGCTCTCCCGGGCACGCGAGCTCGCGACCGTCGGCCAGACGATGGCGAATGTGGCGCATCAGATTGGAACGCCGCTCAACCTGGTCTCGGCGCACGTGCAATTGATGAAGCAAGAGCTGACCGAGGACCCGGGCGCCACGCGTCGACTGGCCATCGTCGCCGAACAGGTCGACAAGGTGACGGACATCGTGCGGGAGTTGCTCGACCGTGCCCGGCCGCAGAGCGTGTCCGCGGTGTTCGCCGTCACGCCGCTGCTGACCCGCCTGACCCAGAGCGTGCAGGTCTTCGCCGCGAGCAGCGCGGTACGAGTCTCGCTTCAGGCGTCAGATGAACTGCCCGCCGTCCTGGGCGATGAGACGCAACTGGAACTCGCGCTGATGAATCTCATCACCAACGCACTCGACGCGATGCCCGAGGGCGGCGAACTGACGATCACGGCTGCGACGCACGACGGGGCGATCACGGTCGACGTGCGCGATTCCGGTGGAGGGATACCGCCAGCCATCGCCGCGCGGATCTTCGAGCCCTGGGTGACCTCGAAGCCGGGACGCGGAACCGGCCTGGGCCTCTCGATTACCCGGGATGTCGTTCAGCGTGCCGGGGGCACCATCGAGCTGGTGTCGTCGCCCGGCCCAGGCACAACGTTCCGCGTGTCGTTACCGGTGGCGAAAACATCATGAGCCTGACCAAGCAGATCCTCATCGTCGATGACGACCGCGAGACGTGCCGGCTGATCTCCGAGCTGGTTGGCGCACCGGACCGAACGATCGCAGAAGCCGTGTCGGCGCGTGAGGCGCTGAACCAGATCCGACAGCAGCCGTTCGATCTCGTCATCTCCGACATCAACCTCAATGCCGCGGAGTCCGGCCTCGACATCCTGAAAGAGATGAAGGCCACCCATTCGGCCGGACAGGTGGTGCTGATCAGCGCGTTCGGCACGCTGGAGACGGCGGTGGCCGCCGTCCGCTCGGGAGCATTCGACTACATCAGCAAGCCGTTCAACGTGGCTGAGGTGAAGGCAACCGTTGAGCGCGCGCTCGCGAAAGGCGCGGAGTCGCCGTTGCCGCTGCACGACGGGGATGAAGTGCCAGCCGGCATGGTCGGGCGCTCCGCCGGCATGCTCGCCGTCTACAAGCAGATTGCCTATGCCGCCGATTCGTGGGCGCCCGTGCTGGTGACCGGTGAGAGCGGTACCGGCAAGGAACTGGTGGCGCGGGCCATCCATCGGCACAGCCGGCGCGCCAGTCGCCCGTTCGTCGCCGTGAATTGCGGCGCGCTGGCGGAGACGCTGCTGGAGTCAGAGCTGTTTGGCCACGTTCGCGGGTCGTTCACCGGCGCGGTGACGGATCACAAGGGCGTCTTCGAGCAGGCCCACGGCGGAACGGTATTCCTCGACGAGATTGGCGACACGACGCCAGCGCTGCAGGTGAAGCTGCTCAGGGTGTTGCAGGAGCACGAAGTACGGCCGGTTGGTTCGACGCGGGCGGTTTCAGTCGATGCACGTGTCGTGGCGGCGACAAATGTCGATCTCGAGCGCGCGGTCACCGAGCATCGTTTCCGCCACGACCTCTACTACCGTCTGAGCGTCGTGGTGATCTCACTGCCACCGCTTCGCGATCGCCGCGGCGACATCCCGCTGCTCATCCAGCAATTCCTGCACGCGTCTTCGGCGCGTCGCGGCCGGACGGTGGCGATGACAGCCGGCGCCATCGAGGCACTGACGCGCTACGACTGGCCGGGCAATGTTCGCGAGCTGGAAAACACCATCGAGCGACTCGTCGTCTTCAGCCGCGGCGACATCGATGTCGGCGATCTGCCGCCGATGATCACCGCCGCGCGGCCGCTCGAAGAGCGCGTGTTCGAGGGATTGCCGACGCTCGACGAGCTGGAGCGCCGCTATCTGATTCACGTGCTGGACGCCGTCGGCGGCAATCGCACGCGCGCAGCTGAGGCGCTCGGTATCGATCGCCGGACGCTCTACCGGATGGCCGAGCGCTTCAGCATCGATTTGAATGATGACGGCGCCAGCAAACCCAGCTGATTGAGGCAGGGAGGTTACGGAGTAAACGGATTGACAGGAGGAACGGAGGCACGGTGACGCACGGACATTCGGGATGTGGTGAGCTGCTCGATGCGCCGGTGGCGCGCATCGATTAGCCTCCGTGCGTCTTCGTGTCTCCGTGGCTCCTGTGAAAACCGTTTGCTCCGCTACGCTCGGTGACCTCTACTCAGTCAGCGTTGTTCCAACGGAACAAAACGCTGGGGATAGGACGGTCCGGTGTAATCGGCACGCGGACGGATCAGCCGGTTGTTTGCGTACTGCTCGAGGATATGCGCCGTCCACCCGGACATCCGGCTGACGGCGAAGATCGGCGTGTAGAGATCGATCGGAATGCCGAGCGTGTAGTACATCGACGCCGAGTAGAAATCCACGTTCGGGTTCAGCTTCTTCTCCGACTTCACCAGCGCCTCGATGCGCTGCGAGATGTCGAACCACGCCGTGCTGCCCGCGCGCTTACCAAGATCGCGCGACATCTGGCGAAGATGCGTGGCGCGCGGGTCTTCGGTCCTGTAGACGCGATGCCCGAAGCCGGCGATCTTTTCCTTGCGCGCAAACTTGCCGCGAACGAAGTCGTCGATCCGATCGCCTGTCGCGTTCTCCCCGAGCTCGAGCAGCGTGCGCATCACGTCGGCATTGGCGCCACCGTGCAGCGGCCCTTTCAGCGTGCCGATCGCGGCAACGACGGCTGAATAGATGTCGGTCAGCGTGGCCGCCGCCACTCGAGCTGCGAACGTCGAAGCATTCAGTTCGTGGTCCGCGTGCAGGATCAGCGCAACGTCGAACGCGCGCGTCGCCAGCGCATCCGGCCGGTTACCGGTGAGCATGTAGAGGAAGTTGGCCGCGAGGCTGAGCACCGGATCCGGCGCGATGGGACCGCCGCCAGCCTGTAATCGTCCCCAGGTGGCCACGAGCGATCCCGTCTGGGCGGTGAGCCGTACTGCTTTGCGATACTGCGCTGCCGGTGATGCGTCGTTGGCCTCCGCATCATAGTGAGCCAGCGCCGAGGTCAGCGTCCGCAGCGCGTCCATCCCATCGACCGGCGGAAGCGAGCGCATCAGACGCAGGATCGGTTCAGGCAGCGGCCGCGCGGCCGCCAGCTGCGACTGCAGGTCGCCGAGCTCGGCGCGCGAGGGCAACCGCCGATGCCACAGCAGATAGCAGACCTCCTCGAACGTGGCCGATTTCGCGAGGTCGTGGATGTCGTACCCGCAATACGCGAGCACGCCCTTGTCGCCGTCCAGATAGCAGATGGCGGACGACGTCGCGACCACATCTTCGAGGCCGCCCCTGGGTTTTTCTGCGGTGGTCGCCACGTGCCGATCCTAAATCAGAGTGCGGGGGAAGAAATCAGAAGACAGGATAGAAAGATCTCGCGATAAGCATCTGCAGACGACATGGATGGATATAATCCGCCCCACAAGGAGCACACATGCGAGTTGCCCGTCTCGTTGCCGTTGCCCTGCTGGTGATCGCCGGCCGCGTCTTTACGCCGGACCTCATCGCCCAGGCCAAACCGGTGCCGGCCGACTGCAACCGCGCCTGTCTCGAAGGGCTGATGGAGCAGTACATCGCGGCGCTGCTCGCGCACGATCCGAAGCGCCTGCCGCTCTCAGCCGACGTGAAATACACCGAGCAGGACCAGGTGATGGACGTGGGCGACGGTTTCTGGAAGACCGTCACCGGCCGCGGCACCTACAACCACTTCTTCGCCGACCCAGCCGGCGGCCAGGTGGGCTGGATGGGGACGATGCGCGAGAAAGGCGGGCCGCTGCTCGTCGGGGTACGCCTGCGCGTGCAGCTGGGCCGCATCACCGAGATTGAAAACGGGTTTTTCCGGGCCGGCGGCGGCGGACCGAACAACATCGCCGCCATGGACAAGCTGGGCGGACCCGAGATGCTCTGGCTGCAGCCAATCCCGCCAGCGCAGCGAGCATCGCGCCAGCAGCTGATCAACATCGCCAACGCCTACTTCGAAGGGGTGCAGAAGAACGACGGCAAGGGCTTCTATCCATTTACCGACGACTGCGACCGCCTCGAGAACGGCTCACATACGACAAACGTGCCCGGCTCCAAGCCGACCACTCCGAACTTCAACTACATGGGGTCGGACTGCAAGACGCAATTGCAGAGCGGCTATCTCGCGATCGTCAACAACGTCCACCACCGCCGCTTTCCGCTCGTGGACGAGGAGCGCGGCGTCGTCTGGGCAAATTGCACGTTCGACATGGACGGCACCGTCACCCAGATCAAGTTGGCGACGACGGGCGAGATTGCGGACATGAGCGGCTTCGCCGGCCGTGCATCGAGCATCCACGTGACCGAGGCGTTCCGGATCGAGAATGGGCTGATCCGCCGGGTCGAGATGATCGGCACGAGCGTGCCGTATCACTTCAACTCAACGTGGGGGCCGGTGTTAAGCGGGAAATGACCGGTTCACGAGATGTTCAGCATGAACCTTTGAACAGGACCTACTGAACTGATTGAACCTATTGAACTTATTGAACCTCGTGGACGGCCTGAACCCCGCGGGGTTCAATCCGTCACCGGCTTCAACACCGGGCTCTCATCCGCGAACTGCTGAATGATCGAGAGCAGGCCCATGTACAGGAAACCGACCTGGAACAGCACCAGGAACGGAATGGTTCCGTAGATGCCGTTGGCGAGCGCGTAAAACACGGTGGCGGTGAAGTAGAGGCCGAGTGCGACCTCGATCATCGGCTGGACCAGGAAGCTCTGGCGGTATTTCTTCCCGATCCACTCGTCGCCGCGCCCCTCAATCCGGTACTTCGGCGTGCGGGCGAACTCGCTCTGCTGGTTGAAGAGCGCCTCGAACACCGCGCGGGTGTTGTTGACGGTGAGGCCGATGCCGATCGACATCAGGAACGGCAGGTACTTCAGCCTGGTCACCCAGTCTTTGTGCAGCTCGCGCTGGCAGACCATGTAGAAATTCGCCACCGACGCCGTGGCCGCGAAGAAGAGCGGCACGTCGATCAGCAGCATTTCGTACCACCCCATGTTGTAGCGAATCGCCATCGACGGCCCGAGCAGGACCGACAGCACGCACATGAGCGGGTAGTTGAAGTTCGCCGTGAGGTGGAAGAACGCTTCCGCCTTCACGCCCAGCGGCACCTTCGCGCGCAGGATCTGCGGCAGCAGCTTGCGGCAGGTCTGAATCGAACCCTTCGCCCAGCGATGCTGCTGCGACTTGAACGAGTTCATCTCCACCGGCACTTCCGCGGGGGCGATCAGATCGGGAAGGAAGATGAACTTCCAGCCGCGCAGCTGCGCTCGGTAGCTGAGGTCGAGATCCTCAGTCAGCGTGTCGTGCTGCCAACCACCGGCGTCGGCAATCGCAGCGCGCCGCCAGATGCCTGCCGTGCCGTTGAAGTTGAAAAACAGACCCGCGCGATTGCGCCCACCGTGCTCGAGCACGAAGTGGCCGTCGAGCAGGATCGACTGGATCTTCGTGAGCAGCGAGTAATCCTGATTGATGTGTCCCCATCGCGCCTGTACCATCGCGATGCGATCGTCGCCGAAATACGGAACCGTCTTCTCGAGGAAGTCGGGCGACGGCATGAAGTCGGCATCGAAGATGGCGATGAAGTCACCTTTGGCCACGTGCATCGCCGCGTCGAGCGCTCCGGCCTTGTAGCCGGTGCGGTCGGTGCGATGAATGTAGGTGATGTCGATGCCGGCCGCGGCATTGCGCATCACCGCGCGCTCCGCCACATTCTGCGTTTCGTCGGTGGAGTCGTCCAGGACCTGGATCTCGAGCAGCTCGCGCGGGTATTGAAGCTGACAGACGGCATCGATCAGCCGATCCGCCACATACATCTCGTTGTAGATCGGAAGCTGGACCGTGACCTTCGGCAGCCGATCCATGCCTGCAGGGGCCGGATGACGACCCTTGTTCTTCATGTACAGGTAGACCAGGTAATACCGGTGCCACCCGTAGACCGCCAGAATGACGAGGACGAAAAAATAGGTCGCGAGAACGAGCGTTTCGCCGGGCGTCATGTGTGAGATTGTGCGGTCAGCACAAAGACGGATTATATGCGATATGAACCATGAGGACCTGCAGCGGCTGCTGACTGACGTCAAGGGCGGAGCGCTCGAGACGCAGCACGCGGCGGAGCGAATTCTCGAAGCACTGCGCGCTGCCCCGTTCGAAGACCTGGGCTTTGCACGGGTCGACACACATCGTGAGGTTCGGCAGGGCTTCCCCGAGGTGATCCTGGGCCTCGGAAAGGCCCCGGCTCAGATTGCTGCCATCGCCGAGCGCATCATCGCGCGGGGACAGACGCTGCTGGTCAGCCGCGCCACCCGCGACGCGTTCGATGCCGTGCGCACGATTGCACCCGCATGCGAGTACCACGAGGACGCTCGCATGATCACGCTCAAGCAGGCCGCCGTTCCGAAAGGTGTCGGCACGGTCCTCGTCGCGTGCGCAGGCACGTCCGATTTACCCATCGCAGAGGAGGCGGCGATCACTGCGGACGTGATGGGGAATGCGGTGGACCGTCTTTACGACGTCGGCGTCGCGGGGATCCATCGGTTGTTGCAGGAGCGCGCGCGGCTCGAATCCGCGCGCGTCGTGATCGTCGTCGCGGGAATGGAAGGCGCCCTGCCGAGCGTGATCGCGGGATTGATTCAGACGCCGGTGATTGCAGTGCCGACCAGTGTCGGCTATGGCG
This sequence comes from Vicinamibacterales bacterium, assembly GCA_035647075.1. Classification (GTDB taxonomy): domain Bacteria; phylum Acidobacteriota; class Vicinamibacteria; order Vicinamibacterales; family UBA2999; genus Gp6-AA40. Next base: position 51,451 of record DASROF010000017.1, read on the forward strand.
CAAGCTTCGGTGGACTCGCCGCGTTGCTCGGCATGCTCAACAGCTGCGCGAACGGCGTGGCGGTGGTGAATATCGACAACGGCTTCGGCGCGGCATGCATGGCCAGCGCGATCAATCATCTCTAAACCACGCAGACCACGAAAGTCAGCAACCTGGCCCAGACCGCGACCGTCTACTCTGCGACGATCGATCTCGCCGACATGGATCGCAGCGTCTACGAGACGCTGGATCTGCGCGTCGCGCGACACCCGTCGGAGACCGCCGAGTACATGCTGGTCCGCATCCTTGCCTACTGCCTGGAGTATCAGGAGGGGATCGCGCTGACTGAAGGCGTGTCGTCGGGCGACGAGCCGGCGCTTGTCGTCCGCGACCTGACCGGCAGGATCACCGCCTGGATCGAGGTCGGGATGCCCGACGCAGAGCGGCTACATCGCGGCAGCAAGCGTGCCGATCGCGTGGCCGTCTACACGCATCGAGACGTGCGCCAGTTGATTGGCAACCTGGAGGGGCAGCGTATCCATCGATCACAGGACATCCCGATCCGCGCCTTCGATCGGACCCTCGTCGAGGAGATCGCCGCCCACCTCGCCCGCCGGATCTCCATGTCGATCTCGGTGAGCGGCGGCGAGCTGTTCATCGGGCTGGGCGAGCGGTCGTGGACCGTGCCGCTCGTCGAGCATCGTCTCAGTCCTCAATGACCTCGGATTGAGAGGTCTCCCTGTGTGATCGGACGATCTGCAATGTGTGCCGCGACGCAGGGCAAAGGCGTTGCGGAGCGAATGAGTGACACGAGATCAATGCCCTCATCCCGCTTACCGCCGTCCTGAATGGACAGTCGAAAGGCGGCCGTCCCCTGGCGGTTGCCTGGATGATTCGAACCATCGAACGAATCGATCGTGCCAGAGAACAAGACGTTACCGGCCGAGCGACGGTAGTAGCAATGGACTGTCCCTCTGAAGCTGACACCGTCGTGGTTGCGAACGATGATTTCTCCGCGCCCCTCCCGTGCCCGCACGCTGAAGGTGGCGGCCGCGTCGACCCCGAGAACGGTTCGCCATTCAATCGAACCGGACGCCCCCTCAGGAGCAGCATCCTGCGCACGCGCGTGGTGGGGAGCCGCAGTCATCAGTCCGAATCCGACCAGAAAGGATGCGACCAGCCCCCTCATCATTCACACTCCGGCATTCCATCTCGGGCGCCGGCCGCTTCTACCACTCGTTCCGAGTCGGCGTGTGCGAGAACGTCTCGCCTCAGTTTAGTACCCGTTTTCAGAGACCGCGGCGCTAGAATCGAGCCGCGCTCGTCAGGCCGCGCCAGGCGGTCCGACGAATAACCGTTCGAGGCGGCCGATGAGATCACCACGCGTCATAGTCATCGTGCTTGCGCTTGCGTCAGCGACTCCAGCGGCGGCACTGGCGCAGTGGCTCAATTACCCGACACCAGGCATTCCGCGGCTGCCTGACGGAAGGCCGAACCTCTCGGCACCCGCGCCGAGGACGCCGGACGGGAAGCCGGACTTATCGGGCGTGTGGAGGGGCGCAGGTCCGATCTATCGATTCAACATCGCTCAGGATCTCGACACCAGGGATGTCCAGCCCTGGGCCGAAGCGCTCTTCCTCAAGCGCGTTCGGGAGTCACGAAAAGACAGTCCCCTGGCCCGGTGCATGCCGGTCAGTGTGCCCTTCCACAATTTCTTCAATCTGACGCGCGTCGTGCAGACACCGTCGTTGATGGTGATGCTGTATGAATCGCCAAACAGTCCGCATCGTACGATCTACACCGATGGGCGCGAGTTGCCGAAGGATCCGAATCCCGCGTTCCTCGGGTACTCAGTTGGCCGCTGGGACGGCGAGACGTTCGTGGTGACCAGTGCAGGTTTCAACGCGCTCGGATGGCTGGATAGTTCGGGCCATCCTCAGACCGAGTCGCTCCGTCTCACCGAACGCATGCGGCGGCGCGACTTTGGTCATTTGGACTTCGAGATCACCATCGACGATCCCACCGTGTTCACGAAGCCGTTCACGATCAAGACGGAGCGTGTGCTGGCAGCGGACACCGACCTGCTCGAGGACTATTGCGAAAACGAGCGCAGTCGAGCCCATTTCTCCATCGACACATCAATCAAAGTGAGCCCATCGGTAGTGGCCGCATACGCGGGGGTCTATGCGCTTGGCCCGGGCCGCGATATCACGGTCAGCGTGGTGGACGACCTCGTGTTCGTGCGCGGACTCAACGAGCCCAAGGTGCCGCTGATTCCCACCTCCGCGACCGCATTCATGTCCACCACGACGTCAGCCGGCTTCGAGTTCGTGAAAGACAAACAGGGCACGGTGACCCACGTGATTATTCGCGGCATCGCAGACGAGCAGAAGGCGGTCCGGAAGAAGTAGCGTCGGCGGACGTGCTGCGAGATCTTGTCGCCGGCCTCGGTTTTCGTAAATCGATCGAGCGCAATCAGATGCAATTGCCGGCCGCCCTGTGCCGGTACCAACGTTGCGAGCCTGCGTTCTGTGGAACCGCAGCGACCGACCGAGCAGCTGTCTATCGATTGGGCAGCTAACGAGACGCCCGCCCAGAAACCGGCTCCGCCAGTCGCGGCCGTTGAAGCAGGACCGAAGGAAGCAGGGCGGAAGTCTGCTGGCCGATCGCCTGTCGTCCCGATTGTCACCACGGGCGCAATCGTAGGCGCGATGGCGATGCTGGCTTTCGTGAGCGTTCGCCCGGAGCCACGAATGGCGGCGCCGCCCGCGACCGCCACCGCCATCGCCCCGGCACCTGCGACTGCACCTGCACCTGCCTACGTCGAAACCATTCCTCCACCGACCTGGACGGGCGGGCCGCGAGCCAGCTGGTTACGCGATGGCTCGAAGACGATCACCTTCCAACTGGCGGCCACACGCGACCTCTCGGTCTGGATGAACAAGGCGCGGCCCGCTCTCGCGGCCCGTTGCCTGTATCACGCGATCGAAGTCTTCGTGGTGCTCGACACGTCCGCCAGCTTCGAACACGACGCCGATCGACGCACGGTCCGCGTGCAGTGGGACGACGAGCCTGCGACCGTTCAGCAGTGGGGAGTCTCGGAAAGCGGTCGGGAACTCTTTGCTCCGGATGGAAAGGCTTTCATGGAGCGATTGGCAACCTCCCGCCGGCTGCAGTTCGGCTTTACCCCGTTCAACGCTGATCCGGTGACGGCCGAGTTTGCCGTGCAAGGATTCGATCGCCTCGCTGGCCTGGTGACGAGCACCTGCAAATAGGCCGGAACCCCGGCGCCCGTCCGGTCCTCCCCCCTCCGACTCTTTTCGATCCAGCGTTTTCGGAGTTTGTATACTGACAAGTCACCGCTCCGCCACTTCCTCGCACAGACACAGCAATGCACGCAGGCGCCCTCCGGGCCCTTGAATTCGATCGGATCGTCGCCGTCGTCGCCGGGCTGTCCGTCACGCCAACCGGACAGGATCGGCTCGCCGAGCTCGAACCGTTGATCGACGCTTCGGCTGTCGCGCGCACGCAGCGGGCGACCACGGAGGGCACGCGGTTCCTCGCCGACCATCCGGGCTTCCCTCTCCGCGCACCGTCGGACCTCGACGCGATCATCGCGGCGTTGGGAGTTGAAGGACGTGCGCTGGAGCCGTTGCGGCTCGTTGGCCTGGCGGACTATCTCGAATCGATCGAGCAGACGCGAGCCGCGGTGCGTGGTGTCGCCCCGTCGTTTCCGTTGTTGACGGCGCTGGTCGACACCGTGGCCTCGTTCAGGAGCGAGATCGCTGACGTGCGACGCAAGATCGAGCCGTCAGGCGACGTTGCCGACAACGCCAGCCCGGCACTCGCGTCCATTCGCGAACGCTTGCGCAGGCAGAAATCGCGACTGCGATCCACGCTCGATTCGTTCCTGCGAGGACGGGAGACGTCGAAGTACCTGCAGGAGCAGGTCGTCACCGATCGCAATGGCCGGCACGTCCTGATGGTGCGTGCCGAACATCGCGGCGCGATTCCCGGCATCGTCCACGGCGGCTCCGCCAGCGGCGCGAGCCTCTTCGTCGAGCCGATGGAGACGGTGGAGATCAACAACGAAATCGTCGAGCTCGAGGAACAGGAGGCCGAAGAGGTCCGGCGAATCCTGCTGGAACTGACCGACGCATTCAGGGGCCGTCCGGACGATCTGACTCGCACGCTCGGCGTGGCCACGGAGCTGGACGTCATCCAGGCGCGCGCACGGTTCTCTCTGATGACCGATGCGGTGGAGCCGGTGATCGCTGCTGACGGAAGCTTCGAGCTTCGCGGCGCCCGGCATCCCCTGCTGATGAGGAGGGTGAACGAGCGGTTGGAGGACGGTCGCGAGGACGGTGGGATCGATCCAGTGCCGGTCGACATCCTGCTCACGCCTCCCACGCGCGTCCTGGTGATCACCGGACCGAACACCGGCGGAAAGACTGTCGCCCTCAAAACGGCTGGACTGCTTTCCTTGATGGCGCAGTCCGGTCTGCACATTCCCGCCGACAAGGGATCGAAGCTGCCGGTCTTCGGGTCCGTGTTCGCGGACATCGGCGACGAGCAGTCGATTTCCGCAAGCCTCAGTACCTTCTCGGCGCACATCACCAACGTGGTGTCGATGGATCGCACGCTGACGCTGCCGACGCTGATCCTGCTCGACGAAGTGGGCGCTGGCACCGACCCGGTCGAAGGCGGGGCACTCGGCACCGCGGTCATCGATCACTTCCGGCGACGCGGCGCGCATCTCATTGCCACGACGCACTATGACTCGCTCAAGTCGTATGCGTCGACGACGGACGGAGTCGTCAGCGCGGCGTTCGGCTTCAATCCTGAGAATTTTGCGCCTACCTATAAGCTCATATACGGATCACCCGGCCGGAGCCTGGCGATTGAGATCGCCGCGCGGCTCGGGATGCCTGCGGATGTCGTCGCCGCAGCGCGCGAGAATCTCACCGAGCGCGAGAAGCAGCTCGCCGAGCATCTGGCGCGCGTCGACGATGACCTGAGAGCGCTGGAACGGGAGCGTAAACAGGCGACTGCGGAGCGGCTTGCCGTCGCCGACGCTGAGCGAAAGTTGCGCGCGCGCGAGGCGGCCGTGCGCGATCGCGAAGAGACATTCCGCAAGCGACTCGATTCACGGCTCGAGGAGCAGGTTCGCGCGGCCCGGAAAGAGATCGACACCGTCATCGAAGGGCTGAAGGCCCGCGCTGCCGAGCTGTCGCAGCAGGCGTCGGTTCGTCTTCGCTCAGGGGACAAGACGCGCGTCGCAGGTATCAGCACGGGCGAGACCGGTGCCGTGCGGGCCGATGCGCGCGCGGCGCTGGATGATGTGGTCTCGCGTCTCAAGGTCGGCGCGGGAGTCGGACCATCGCAGGGTCCGTCGCAGCAAGCCGAAGGCGAGATCGAGGTGGGATCGCGCGTGACTGTCGGTGCCCTCGGGCTCGAAGGAGTCGTCGTTGAGCTGCACGGCAAGCACGCGGAAATCGATATGCGAGGGAAACGGCTACGCGCGCCCCTTCGGGATCTGCGGATCGCCGGGTCCGCCGCAGACTCCGCTGAGCGGAACGCTGTCCACAGAATCCGGGTCAATGTGGATCTGGTGCCTCGCACGGGCTCACTGAGCGAGCTGAACGTCATCGGCAACACGGTCGACGAAGCGCTCACCCGGCTCGAGAAATTCCTCGACGAGGCCATGACCACTGACCTCCGCGAGCTGAGAATCGTCCACGGCCACGGCACGGGACAGCTGCGGCGCGCCATCGGCGCGTTTCTGAAGGAACATCCGTTGGTCGCGAACATCAGCACCGCGCCTCAGAATCAGGGTGGCGGTGGGGCGACGATCGTGGAATTGAAGGACTAGTGATTTCTGACTCCTGAATGGCGCTTTTTCCTCAGCGATTCATCGACGACCTGAAACAGCAGGCCGACATCGTCGTCGTGATTCAGGACTACGTGTCGCTGAAGAAGGCGGGAGCGACCTATAAGGGTCTGTGCCCGTTTCACGGCGAGAAAACCCCCTCGTTCCAGGTGCACCGCGACAAGGGATTCTTCCACTGCTTCGGGTGCGGCGTCGGCGGCGATGTCATCAAGTTTCTGGAGCTGCACGAGAAGGTTGGCTTTACCGACGCCGTGAAGCAGCTGGCCCAGCGCTTCGGCGTTGCGATTCCTGAGCTGGAGCAGAGTGACGACCAGCGGGCGAGCACGGCCGAGCGCGAGACGCTGCTCAAGATTCATGAAGCCGCCGCCGCGTGGTTCCGCGAGCAGCTTGCGGCGCCGGCCGGAACACGCATCCGAAACCACATTGCGAGCCGCGGCATTTCCACGGAGACGAGCGCCGCACTCGGCCTCGGGTTTGCGCCGCCAGGGTGGGATGCGCTGAAGCGGACGCTGATTCAGCAGGGGTTTACGGAATCAGCGCTCGTCCGCGCCGGGTTGTTGTCGCAGCGCGAGGACGGCTCCACGATCGATCGCTTCCGCAATCGCCTGATGATTCCCATCTGCCGCGACAACGGTTCCGTCATCGCGTTTGGCGGCCGCGCACTCGATGCCGATCAGCAGCCGAAGTATCTGAACTCCCCTGAGACCCCGATCTATTCGAAGGGCCGGACCCTGTACGGGCTGAACCTGGCGAAGAACGCGCTCCGGCAACGTGGCTTTGCCGTGCTCGTTGAGGGCTACTTCGACTTTGCGCAGGTCTACCAGGCCGGCATGCAGGGCGTGGTCGCGTCGTGCGGAACCGCGCTGACCCCCCAGCAGGCGCAGCAGCTCCGGCGCTTCACCAGTAAGGTGGTGCTGAGCTTCGATCCTGATGCGGCCGGCCAGGGCGCGGCGGCAAAATCGTGCGAAATGCTCGTTGCCGAAGGATTTGAGGTGAACGTGGCAACCTTGCCACAGGGCGACGACCCGGACACGTTCGTCCGGAAGAACGGCGGCCAGGCCTACGGTGAACGTTTACAGAGGTCGCAGCCGTATTTGGAGTACCTGCTCGACCGCGCCGCGGCCGGGCACAACCTCAACAGCGATGAAGGCCGCGTGAATTTCCTGAATGAACTGCTCCCGGTGGCGGGCCGGATTCCTGACGCGGCACGGCGGGACCGTTTTGCGGATCGCCTTTCCCACAAGGCCCGCGTCACCGAAGACGTGGTCCGGGCGCAGATCCGCCAGGCCGTTTCGCAGAAGCAAACGACTATTTCTGCCCGTGAACTCCCCAATGTCGGTCAGGTCACCAAGGCAGAAAAAGGGCTCATCTGGCTCCTGGTCCACAATCACAACGCGGCCCTGACGGCGCTGGAAAGCCTCGAGCCGATGGATCTTAAGGGCCTGAGCGCCGGATCGGTGCTGGATCTTGCGCGCAAACTGAACGAAGATAGGGGTTTCTCTCCAGCCGCGCTGCTCGAGCGTCTAACCATGGCAGAGGCCAATCTGGTCACCGCCATTGCCAGCGAACGGGAGCCTCACGTCCACGACGCGGAGGGTTGTACGCGAATAATCCGCCGATTGCGGTGTGAACGGGAATACGCCGAGCTGCAACGCGAGATTGATCGATTGCAGGAACTCGGCGCCAAAGCGCACGGCTCGGAGATCGACGCCCTCTGGGCGCGCAAGCTGGATTTGAAGCATCGGATGGAAGGCCTCATATAGGGCGGGTCCGCGTGGACCCGACACACTTATCGGTCCGGAGGAAAGACCTTGTCGCTTGAAGAACGATACGACGAAGTACGCCAGCTGATTGCCGTCGGTAAAGAGAAGGGCTACCTGCTCTACGACGAGGTCAACGAGATGCTCCCCTCGGAGATCACATCGTCCGAGGATCTCGACGATCTGTTCAACGCATTCGGCAGTGCGGGAATCGAGGTCGTCGATTCCGACAAGGCGTATCGCGCCGAAAAGGACTTCGATCGCGACGGCTCGGAGGACGGACCCGAGCTCGACCTCACGCCTGGAGCCCTCGACAAAACGAACGATCCCGTCCGCATGTACCTCCGCGAGATGGGCACGGTTCCGCTGCTGACGCGCGAGGGCGAAGTGGCGATCGCCAAGCGCATTGAGCGCGGCAAGCTGGCGGTCATCAAGTCGATTTCGCGGACGCCGACGATCGCCAAGCGCATCCTCATCATGGGCGACCAGCTGCGCGCTGGAGATCGGACGATCCGCGAGCTGGTCATCTTCAGCGACGAAGAAATCACCGACGAGGTGATCCAGGAGCGCGCGGCGGAAGTGCTCGGGCAGATCGAGCAGGTGCGCAAGGCGCGCCTCAACTACGCGAAGGCGCTCGAGAAGGTCGACGTCACGGCCAAGAAGGACAAGCGCAAGTTCCGGCGCGTGCGGTTCCGCGCGCTCCGGGCGTGGATCGAGGTGTCACGCCGCATCCGCGAGATCGAGTTCACGGAGACCATCAAGCGCCGCCTCGTCGAGGAGGTGAAGGATTCCGTCGACGCCGTGTCGCGCGTGCAGCGCGAGCTCGACTCCGTCGAACGACAGCTGAATCCGAAGGTCATCGCCAAGGGCAAGGCCGCGCCCAAGCTGAAGGACGAGGACAAGAAGAACCTGCTCAGGAGGCAGAAGGACATCCGGCTGCAGGTCAAGCAGATGATCGACGACCTGGAGGAGACGCCCGAGCGCCTCCGCCGGACGATCGACGTCATCGGCCGCGGCGAATGGCAGGCGGAAATCGCCAAGAAGGAGCTGGTCGAAGCCAACCTTCGCCTCGTCGTCTCCATCGCGAAGAAGTACACCAATCGCGGCCTGCAGTTCCTCGACCTGATTCAGGAAGGCAACATCGGGCTGATGAAGGCGGTGGACAAGTTCGAATACCGCCGCGGCTATAAGTTCTCCACCTACGCGACGTGGTGGATCCGCCAGGCCATCACCCGCGCCATCGCCGACCAGGCCCGCACGATCCGCATCCCTGTCCACATGATCGAGACGATCAACAAGCTCATTCGCACCTCGCGCGCCCTGGTGCAGGAGCTTGGCCGGGAGCCGACCTCGGAAGAGATCGCCAAGCGCATGGACATCCCGGTGGCCAAGGTCCGCAAGGTGCTGAAGATCGCGCAGGAGCCAATCTCGCTCGAGACGCCGATTGGCGAAGAGGAAGATTCGCATCTTGGCGACTTCATCGAGGACCGCAACATCGTCTCGCCGGCCGAGGCGGTGATTAACCTGAACCTCAAGGAACAGACGGAAGCGGTGCTGAAGACGCTGACGCCGCGCGAGGAGAAGGTAATCAAGATGCGGTTCGGAGTCGGCGACGGCAGCGAACACACGCTCGAGGAAGTGGGCCAGAACTTCGCCGTCACCCGCGAGCGCATCCGTCAGATAGAGGCCAAAGCGCTGCGCAAGCTCCGCCACCCCTCGCGGTCGCGTAAACTCAAGGCGTTCCTGGAGGGACGTACCTAAGTGGAAACGTCGAAAACTGAAAGAGCGGAAAAGTAAGTTGAACGTGATCCGAGCTGCTTCATCGCGTCACAGTTACTTCGACATTTACTTGTTCCACTTTTCCACTTTTCCACTTGTTCCACTTGTTCCACTTGCGCGAAGCGCCCGGGGGCCCGTAGCTCAGCGGTTAGAGCGGCCGGCTCATAATCGGTTGGTCCCAGGTTCGAATCCTGGCGGGCCCACTCACCATGTCTCCTGATCTCCAGCGCCTCATCGACCTGCAGCGGCTGGAATCGGCGATCGCCGACGCAAAGGCGAGAATCGCCACTCATCCACAACGACTCGCCGACGCCGACGCGCAGCTCGCATCTGCCAGCAGCGTTCTCGAATCCGCAAAGGACCGTCTGAAGGATAACCAGGAAGCGCGCCGGGCGCTGGAGAAGGACGTCGCTCTGTATCAGGGGCGTCTCTCGAAGTTCCGGGATCAGCAGTCAGCGGTCAAGACGAACAAGGAGTACCAGGCGCTCGGCCACGAAATCGAAACCGCGCAGCATGATCTCGGCGGGGTCGAGGAGAAGGTCATCGAACGGATGGTCGAAGCCGACACCATTGCCGCCGACGTCAAGCAGGCGGAGACAGCGTTCGCTGCGCGCAAGAAGGAGATTGAAGCGCAGAAAAAGCAGATGAGCGACGAGCTCGCTGGCATCGAAGCGACCTTGAACAGTGCCACCAAGGAACGTGCCGCCCTGCTGACGCAGATTGATCAACGGCTGGTCTCGACGTTCGAGCAGGTTGCGCGCGTCCGCAAGGGCATCGCCGTGAGCATGGCCACCCGCGACGGCCTCTGCTCGCTCTGCCACGTGCGTCTGCGGCCGCACGTCTTTCAGCAGATCCGCCAGAACGACACGATCATCCAGTGCGACCATTGTCAGCGGATCCTCTACTACGTGCCTCCCCCGCCGCCGGCTGAAGGCGCCATCATCCGCTAGCTGAGCGAGCGAGTCGAAGGGGTGAATCAGCCGTCTCTTTTCGGCCCTGCGTCCGGCGGGACCGCATCGGCCAACATCGACGGCGGCTCACGCGGCAACCCCGGGCCTGCTGGCTACGGCGTCCGCATCGAGCGCGAGGACGGCTCGATCGTCGACTTAAAGGAGGCGCTGCCGCTGGCCACGAATAACGTGGCCGAGTACAACGGCCTGCTGGCAGCGCTGCGCTGGGCCGCCGGCAACGGCGTTGCCAGGCTGCACATTCGCTCCGACTCGGAACTCCTCGTCAAACAGATGAAGGGCCTGTATCGCGTGAAGAATCCCGGACTGCAGCCGCTCTACGAAGAGGCGGTGTCGCTGGCGCGCAGGATTGGGCGCGTCACGTTCGAGCACGTGCGGCGGGAATTCAATAAGGACGCGGACCGGCTTGCCAACGAAGCGATGGACGAAGCGGCCTCCTCGACGTAGCGTTGTCCGACGTAGGGCACCCTTTCAAGAGTGCCGACCACACCTGATGACGCCGGCAATCCTGCCGGCGTTTTCTTTTTCCGCCCTGTACGACGTCAGGATGTCGAGGTGCATCGCGGTACAGAGGCCGGCATCGTAGATCTGCCCCGGCGGCACTCCCGCCAGAATCAGTTGATCGCCGTTCGCACCGGCGACGTCGAGCCGCAGCTGCGACCGTTCTCCTGATCCACGCGGCGGCGGTGGCGTCGAGAACCACCGATCGATGAGATACCGTTCGTGGCCGGCGGCTGCAAACGCGTCGACGAGATCCGTTCCCACCTGATAGCAGCACGGACCGATGCTTGGTCCGATCGCGGCGACGACGTCCTGAGGACGCGTCCCGAATTCGCGCGCCATGGCGTTCAACGCCGAGACCGCGGCGCGAGCCGCCGTACCGCGCCAGCCGGCATGCACAGCGGAAACAGCTCCCGTCGCACGATCGGCCATCAGGATCGGAACACAGTCCGCCGCACGGACAGCGACAGCCACACCAGGGACATCGGAGACGAGAATATCTGCTTCCGGCGGCTCCCCCGGCGGCGATGAGCCCCGATGGATCACGTGAGCCGCGGCGCCGTGCACCTGCGTGAGCGTCACGACGCGTTCAGCGCCGACAGCCTGCGCCAGCTGCGCATAGTCCGAGGCATCGGCCAGCCGCAGCTGCCGCGTCGTGAACAGGTGCGCCGCCAGTTCGTCGAGCGGCCGGCACCGAAGCGCGGCGCCCCACGGCGCATCTGCCCAGTAGAAGGAGTCAGGTACAGGAGGAAGGGGCATACTAGAACCTACATGGATATCGTCGGCATCGGCATCGACGCAACCGAAATCCATCGCATCGCTGAGTCGATCGAACGCTGGGGTGATCGTTTTGTCGATCGTGTCTTCACGGCCGGCGAAGTTGCATACTGTCGCCGCCGGCGTGACTTTGCTTCGTCGTTCGCGGCGCGCTTTGCGGCGAAAGAGGCCGCGATGAAGGCGCTCGGCACGGGCCACTCACGCGGGGTCTTCTGGACCGGTATCGAGGTCGTCCGCCGCCATGGTCCGCCGCAGCTCACGTTTCACGGCGGCGCGGCACAACGGTTCGCCGAGCTCGGCGCCACCGGCTCTCTGCTGACGCTTACCCATTCACAGGACCTTGCCATCGCGCATGTGCTGCTCGTTCGGTAGCCGCAACGCCAGTTGTCGTTCCCGGGGCGCCCGAGCCGAGGCTGATCCCGCCTGCACGTGAAAACCTTCCCCGCTGTGTAAGTTACGGCGACAGCCGGTCCAACCGCACGGCGGCCACTCCTTTGCCTTCATACCGATTCGCCAGCGCTCCGCCGACGCTCACGGGCTTCGGCGGGCAAGTTGTCCGATGGAGGAAGCCGTGGTCGTCAAAATCATTCAGAGCGAAAATAACACCGCGCCGGGAAAGCTTGCCGACGCCGAACTGCACTTCACCGAAGGCGTGCTCGACGGCCTCAAGCTGGTTGGGTTCACCGTCTGGGAGCGCCGCAGCGGCACCGGCCGCAACGTCACCTTTCCAGCACGGTCATATACCGTCGGTGGTGAGCGGCGCAGCTGGGCGCTGCTGCGGCCCACGGCCGGCGATGTTGCGGCGCAGGAGCGGCTTCGCGACCTGATTCTCCAGGCATACGCGGAGTACGAAGAGCAGGCTGCCGTCGCATCGTAGGACACCCCTTTACCGGGTGCCACACGCTACTGGAGCACCGTGAGGAGGCGGGCGTTTTCCTTCTGCCGCTTCGGCGGCAACGTCCACTCCTCGCGAAACCCTTTTTCCAGCTCGCTTCGGAAGAACGCGTCCTTCATTCCGCCGTCGATGATGTCCCACGGCAACATCGCGTCGGCTGAGCGATCGCGGAAGACAAAGAAATCGGCGTCGACGCCGGCCTCGGCCACAGCGGCGCGCCAGTTGCCACCGTTGCGCTCCGCCGCCTCGATTGCAGGCGCAACACGCCGATCACCGAGTGACAGCAGCGCCTGGTAGAAGGAATGCCGCTCCGACTTGATGTTGAAGTACACGTTGTCGATATCGGTGATCAGGGTGCGCATCCGACGGATCGTGCGCTCGATGACGCGGTCGTCCGTCATCGGCAGCCACTGATACGCGGTACCCGGTTTCGGCACCAGTGGGTTCACACTGCCGACAATCCGACCGACCTGCCCGCGCGGGCGGGCATGCCTCATCATGATGTCGCGCAGTTGCAACGTGAGGTCGCGAATCGCGACGAGGTCTTCGTCCGTTTCCGTCGGCAGCCCGATCATGTAGTACAGCTTCAGGTTCTCGAACCCGGCGGCAAAGATCATCTCGGCGGCGTTGAGGATCTCGTCGTTCGTGACGGTCTTGTTGATGACGCGGCGGAGACGGTCGGAACCGGTTTCGGGCGCGATAGTGATCGTCCGCTCGCCGCTCCGGCGCAGCAGATCGAGAATCGTTGGCGTCAGGTCATCAAGGCGCAGCGACGCCGGGCTGATCGAGTAGCCCATCTCGACGAGCGCCGTGAGGATTTCTTCGACGTCCGGGTGATCGCAGAGCGCAATCGAAACGAGACCTGCCTTGTTCGAATACGGCTTCGCCCGCTTTGCCAGCTCGAGGATGCGCTCCTTCGGAAACGCGCGGACGGGCAGGTAGTTGTAGCCGGCCCAGCAGAATCGACACAGGTTGGCGCAGCCGCGGACGACTTCCACCAGGAAGCGCGAGCCCAGCTCCGTCTCCGGCGTGAAGATCGTGGTCGCCGGAGGGTCTACGGCGTCGGTGGTCTTCAACGCTGCCTTCTTGACCGTCGCTGGCGCTCCCGTACCTTGACGCGGAAGGAACGCGGAGATCGTTCCGTCCCTCGCGTACTCCACGTCGTAGAACGCGGGGACGTAGTAGCCGCGTTCCGCTACCAGCCGCCGCAGCAGGTCGTCGCGATCGCTGGCCTCCTTGAACGCCTTGAGCAACGCAGGGATCAGGACCTCGCCTTCTCCTGCCGCGATCACGTCCGCAAACAGCGCGAGCGGCTCAGGGTTGACGAAGGTGACGGCGCCGCCGATCAGGACCAGCGGATCATGGTGCGTCCGCGCATCGGCTCGCAGCGGAATGCCCGCCAGCCGCATCAGCGTCAGCACATTGGTGTAGTCCCATTCGAACGAGACCGAAAAGGCCACCACGTCAAAATCACGGACCGGCGTCTGCGATTCGAGCGTCAGCAGCGGAGCGCCCGCAGCTACCTGTGCCGCGAGCTCACTCTTCGGCGGCAGAAAGAAACGTTCGCAGACGATGCCGTCTTCCTCGTTGAAGAGCTTGTAGACGGTCTGGAACCCGAGGTTCGACATGCCCACGAAGTAGGTATTCGGAAACGCCAGCGCAACGCGCAGCCTGCCGCCGTGCGGCTTGCGCACGTATCCCACCTCCTTCGAGAGGAGTTCGAGTGCACGCTCGCGTTGTTTCCATTCCTTCATGTGACGTGCGCCGTGGATCCTGAGCCGGAGGGACGTCCGATCGTGCGCGAGCTGACGCTGAGACGACGGCGCTCGCGGCTGCCGTGGGTCTACCTAGTGTACAGGGTGCGGGCCGGTGGGGCGGGTGCCGCCAGAGCCGAGGCTCGTCGGAGGCGGACCCGCCGGTCTGATGCTCAGTTCTGCCGACGCAGGAAGGCAGGTACGTCGAACGGCGAGTCGAACTCGAGCGCCGGCTCGGCCGATCCGCCGCCAGCCGCGGTCAACGGCACGCTCAGCTCAATGGGTGCCCGCCTGTTCACCGTGATCGACGACGCAAAAGTCATCTGAGGAGATGCCATCTGCGACGACACCATCTGGGTCGGCATTGTCTGAGGCGTCGCCATCTGAGGCGAGGTCATTTGAGTCGAGGACATTTGAGAAGACACGGCGTTCTGCGGCACCGCAGCCTCCATCGATTGCTCGGCCGCGCGAGCCGAAACGGCATTTGCCGCGATCCGGTACGGCGTCAGGTCCGTGGGAGTCTCCACCAGCGCTCGCGCGCCTTTGTCGAATCCGGTGGCGATCACCGTAATCTTGATCTTCCCGCCGAGATTGGGATCGACGACCGCGCCGAAAATGATGTTGGCGTCTTCGTGTGCCGCTTCCTGAATGACGCAGGACGCCTCGTTCACCTCCATCAGCGACATGTCCGGCCCGCCGGTGACGTTGATGATGACGCCGCGCGCGCCGGTGACGGATCCGTCTTCGAGCAACGGACTGGACACCGCCTTCTGTGCGGCGATCATGGCGCGGCCGTCCCCTTCCGCGACGCCGGTACCCATCATCGCGACGCCCATACCCGACATGATCGTCTTGACGTCCGCGAAGTCGAGATTGATGAGTCCGGGCACGAGGATCAGGTCCGAGATTCCCTGAATCGCCTGCCGCAGCACATCGTCCGCCATCGTGAACGCCTGGGTCAGTGACGTTTTACGGTCGATGATGGAGAGCAGCCGCTCGTTGGGAATAGTGATGACGGTGTCGACGCACTCGCGGAGCGCCTCGAGCCCGGCCTCGGCCTGCATCGCTCGCTTCTTGCCCTCGAAGCGGAACGGCTTCGTCACGACAGCGATCGTGAGCGCACCAAGCTCGCTGGCCAGGCTCGCGATGACTGGCGCTGCCCCGGTGCCGGTGCCGCCGCCAAGGCCGGTCGTCACGAAGATCATGTCCGCGCCCGAGAGCGCGTGGATGATGGCGTCGGTGTCCTCTAGAGCTGCCTGACGCCCGATGTTCGGATCGGCGCCGGCGCCCAGCCCTTTCGTCAGCTTGTTCCCGATCTGCACCTTGACGGCGGCCTTGTTGTAGTCAAGCGCCTGGACGTCGGTATTGGCGACGATGAATTCCACGCCGCCGAGGCCCACTTCCACCATCCGGTTCACGGCGTTGCTGCCGCCGCCCCCCACGCCGACCACCTTGATGGTGGCCGCCCCGCGGACGTCCGAATCGAGCGTCAGTCGCAGCTTTTCCGCCTCTTTCATTTGAGCCTCCGTTTGATGACCCCGTAAAACTTTCAACTAGCAACTGCCAACTCCCAACAGAGCTGGTAGGAACCGACTCCAGGTCGGCTTAGAAGAATTCCTTGAAGATCCCGCGCAGCCGCCCGGCCACGCGGCTGAATGCTCCAGCGCCGGCGCGCGACGGCTCCGGCACGCGGTTGCGGTGCGCATACAACACGACACCGACCGCTGTCGCGAATACAGGACTGTTCACGTGATCGGCGAGGCCGCCGATGCCGACCGGACTGCCGCGCCGGATCGGCAGGTCGAAGATCTGCTCGGCGATTTCGGGCATGCCTTCGAGAATGGAACCGCCCCCGGTGAGCACGATTCCCGAGTTCAGTGATTTCTCGTAGCCGGCCCGCCGAATTTCATCCCATACGAGGTGGAACGTCTCCTCTGCTCGTGGCTGCAGAATCTCTGAGAGGATCCGCCGCGCCATTACCCGGGGCTTCCGTCCGCCGACGCTTGCAACCTCGATGGTCTCGTCTTCATCGACCATCGACGAGAGCGCGCAGCCGTTCTTGCGCTTCACCTTCTCCGCATCAGGGATCGGGGTTCGCAGACCGACCGCAATGTCGTTCGTGAAGTGATCGCCGCCGATGGCGACGACACCGGTGTGCCACAGGCTGCCGCGCTCGAAGATTGCGAGATCGGCGGTCCCGCCGCCGATGTCCACCATCGCGACACCGAGCTCCTTCTCGTCGGATGTCAGGACCGCTTCCGCCGCCGCCAGCTGCTCGATTACGGTGTCCGTCACGGCGACGCCGGCGCGATTCACGCACGCCACGATGTTCTGGGTCGACGCCACCGCGCCGGTGATGACGTGCACGTTGACCTCGAGCCTTGCGCCTGTCATGCCGACGGGCGCGCCGATGCCATCCTGCTCGTCGACGACGAAGTCTTGCGGCAACACGTGGAGAATCTCCCGGCCGGTTGGAAGCGCCACCGCTTTTGCCGCATCAATCGCCCGCCGCACGTCGTCGCGCGTAATCTCACGGTTCTTGCCGGCGACGGCAATGACGCCGCGGCTGTTGAACCCCTTCGCGTGGGGTCCCGAGAGCGCGAGGTGCACCGAGTCCACCTCGATGCCGGCCATCAGCTCGGCTTCTTCGATCGCCTTCTTGATCGAATCCACCGCGCCTTCGAGGTTCACGACGACGCCGCGCTTGATCCCGCGCGACTCCGCGACGCCGATGCCGACGATGTCGAGGCCCCCATCGTCCAGCGTCTCACCGACAATACACACGACGGCGGAGGTGCCGACGTCGAGTCCAACCACATATCGCTCTCTACGTGCCACTACGCCTCCCTGCTATTTCCCTGCCGTCCCCTGTGGCTTTACGAACACGTTGTCGCCAAACCGCAAGTCCACTGAGTCAATCTGCGGCACGTCCTCATGCAGGCGGGATGCGAGATCGACGTATGCCTGCACGCGGTCCGCAAAATGCTCATCGCCGGTGTGAAGAAGAGCGGGGTCGTCGTTCAAGATCACGACCGCATCGTTGACGTTCGACACGTCGACCTGCGACACCCGCCTGGCGAGATCCGGATGTCGCTGGAAATCCGCAAGGATGCGGCCGGCCAACGCCGCGCGATGCTCGGCCGTCGATGGATCGCGGTTACTGGCGGACGGCGTCAGACCGTCGATAATCGGCAGGTCGAACTCGGCGTACTTCGGGCCGAATTCGTCGATGACCGCACCCTCCTGATCGATCAGGTACAGCGCGCCCTGAATCCGGCCGATGCCCAGTGGCTCGCGTTCCGAGATCGCCACCGCGACCGTGCCGGGAAAGACGCGACGGATAGTCGCTTCGGCAACCCACGGCGCGTCGAGCAGCTTCTGGCGCCAGCTCTCGAGGTCGGCGGTCACCATGCTCGTGCCACGCAACCCTTCGAGAATCGCCTGGGCTTCACCCGGAGCCATCCGGTTGGTGCCCGTAACGGTGATCGTGTTGATGGTGAGAGCGTCGGCACTGAGCGCCGCTCCGGCCGCACGGAAGATGCCGTACAGAACGAGGACGGAGGCGACGGCGACGATGGCAACAATTCTCCACGATGGAAGCCAGCCGCGCTTCTTGCCGGGATGGACATGAGAACGCCTGAAGCGTTTGTCCGCTGGAGCGGCAACCGGCATCAGCGGCCAGCCTCCCGGCGGTTGAGCGCGTCCATCAGCTTTCGCGGAATCGTGCCGATGGACCCGGCGCCAAGCGTGATGATCGCGTCACCGGGACGGCAGATGTCGATCAGCCGGGCGACCACATCGTCGAGTAATCGGACGACATGGACCGGTCGTCCGGCTCCGCGTCTGACCGAGTCTGCCAGCGCTTCCAGCGTGACTCCAGGAATCGGCTCTTCACTCGCGGCATAGATGTCCGTGAGCACGATTTCGTCGGCCTCTTTCAGCGCCGGACCGAATTCGTCGAGCAGCTGCGCGGTACGGGAATAGCGATGCGGCTGAAACGCGACGATCAGCCGGCGGTTCAAGGCCGAGCGGGCGGCCGCGAGCACGGCGGCGATCTCGGTCGGGTGATGGCCGTAGTCGTCGACAACCAGCACGCCTGCGGCCTCGCCATGACGCTCAAATCGACGCTCGGCTCCAGCGAAGTCCCGTAGTGCACTCGCAACCTGTGCGAATCCAAGGCCCAGTTGGTCACCGGCCGCAACCGCGGCGAGCGCGTTCTGCAGGTTGTGGCGTCCCGGCACCGACAGTTCCAGGCGGCCGAGGAACGCGGAGCCAGACACGCTCTGCCGATGAACGGCGCAGCGCCCGCCGAACGTTCCCACTTCGACATCCCGGCCGACGATGGTGGCCTCCGGATTGTCCAGTCCGTAAGTGACCACGCGGCGCTTCATACGCGGCATCACAGCCATGAGATTCGAATCGTCCGCACACGCGACCACGCTGCCGTAGAACGGCACCTTGTTCGCGAAGTCCGCAAAGGCCTGCTGCAGCTCGTCGAGGCTGCGATAGCTCTCCATATGTTCACGATCGACATTCGTGACGACGGCAATCGACGGCCACAGCATCAGAAACGACCGGTCGCTCTCATCGGCCTCGACCACCATGTATTCGCTGTCACCCAGCCTCGCGTTGCTCCCGAAAACGCTCAATCGCCCACCAATGACCGCGGTCGGATCGAGTCCGCCCCGCTCGAGCACCAGGGCAATCATCGATGTCGTCGTCGTCTTTCCGTGCGAGCCGGCCACCGCAATCGCAAAATGCAGCCGCATCAGCTCGGCGAGCATCTCGGCACGCGGGATCACCGGAATTCCCCTGCGCTCCGCCTCGACGATCTCCGGGTTCGTCTTCCGAATCGCAGACGAAACAACCACGACGTCCGCGTCCCCGATATTCCCCGCCGCGTGCCCCTCGAACACCCGGACGTTGAACCGCTGCTGAAGGCGCGCCGTCACGTCCGATCCCTTCGCGTCGGAGCCGCTGATCTCGTACCCGAGGTTCGCCAGCAGCTCTGCGATCCCGCTCATCCCGATGCCTCCGACGCCGACGAAGTGCACCCGGCGCGTGCGGCCAAGCATCAGGCCGCGCCGCGAATCACCGGGCAAGCTCCAGCACCCTGTCCACGATGACTTTCGCGGCGTCCGGCCTCGCCATCTGACGGGCGCGGGCACTCATCTCGGCGCGTCCGCGCGCGTCGCTCGTCAGCGCTACGACCTCGGTGGCGAGACGCTCGCCGGTCAGTTCGCGCTGGTCGATCATCCGCGCCGCGCCTTTCGATACGAGTGCCTCGGCGTTCTTGCGCTGATGATCGTCGGTGGCGGTCGGCAGCGGAATGAGGATCGACGGCCGTCCCGACGCAGTCAGCTCCGCGAGCGTCGTCGCGCCGGCACGGCAGATGACGAAATCCGCGGCCTTCATTTCCCGGTCGATGGCAAACAGGTACGGTTCCACTCTGGCTTCAAGTCCTGCCCGCCGGTAGCCATCGCGGACCATTTCCACATCGCGCTCCCCTGTCTGATGCGTGATCGCCAACTGTGGTGCGACGGCTGCCAGCCGCGCCGCTGCCTCCACCATGGCCATGTTGATCGCGTGCGCGCCCTGAGAGCCGCCAAAGACTAGGATCCGAGCCGCACCTGGCGGCTGACTGTGTCCGTCATATGCCCCCCGTGTCTCGAAGAACTCCGGCCGAACCGGATTGCCCGCGATGAATGCCTTGCTGCCAAAGAACGGAACCGCCTGCTCGTAGGTGACCGCCGCCGCCCGCACGAGTCTCGCCAGCGCCCGGTTGGTGGCGCCAGGCATGGCGTTCTGCTCCATGAGCAGCGTGGGAATGCCACGCAACGCGGCGAGCATGACCACCGGACCGGAGCTGTAGCCGCCAACGCCGATCACGACCGACGGACGGGTCTCGCTGAGCACGCGCGCGGCGTCGATCGCCGCGAGCGGCAGCAAGGCAAGGCCGCGCGCCAGCGCGCCGATCGACTTGCCCTTCAACCCGGCGCTCCGAATCAACTCCAGCGGAAACCCTTCGCGCGGAATGACACGCGCCTCGATGCCTGCCGCCGTTCCCACAAACGTGACCTTCACGCCAGCGACCCGCGCGAGTAGTTCGCGCGCCACCGCGACGCCCGGGTACAGATGGCCACCCGTGCCGCCGCCGGCAATGAGAACCGACAGGCTCACGCATCCGCCGATTCGTGTTGTGAAATGTTCAGAAGCACTCCCACGCCAATCAAGCTGACCAGCAGCGACGATCCGCCGCTGCTGAGAAGCGGCAGCGGAATGCCCTTGGTGGGCAGCAGCCCGAGCACGACACTCATGTTGATGAACGCCTGTGCCGCGATCATCGTGGTGATGCCGACGGCCGTCAGCGCGCCGAACTGATCTTCGGCCTTCGCCGCAATCCGTAATCCGCGCCAGGCAATGACACAGAAGCAGAGCAGGGTGACGGTGGTGCCGATCAATCCAAGCTCTTCGCCGATGACCGCGTAGATGAAGTCCGTGTGCGGCTCTGGCAGGAAAAGCATCTTCTGCACGCTTTCGTGAAGACCGCGCCCAAATACGCCGCCCGTGCCGACGGCGATGAACGACTGAATGATCTGGAACCCGTCGTGACGCCGGTCGGCCCAGGGATCGAGAAAGGTGAACAGACGAACCATTCGGTACCGCTCGATCATCAAGCCGGCGGCCAGCAACGGAATTCCCGCAAGCCCCGCGACGAGGATGTGGCGGTAACTCAGGCCCGCCGTAAATACCATTAACGCGATGACCATGAGCAGCGACAATGCCGTGCCGTAATCGGGTTCCAGAAAGACCAATCCTGCGAGGACCGCGCCGACAATCGCGATGGGCGGCAGCGAGTACGAGACCTCATTGATGCGGTGCATGCGGCGTTCGAGCATCAATGCCGTAAACAGCACGCAGGCGAGCTTCGCGAACTCCGACGGCTGAAAGCCCATGCCGGCAATGGACAACCAGCGGTGCGCACCATTGACCGGGCGCGAGAACAGCGTCGCGACGAGCAGAACAGCCAGGCCACCAAGCGCCGTCCAGATCAGCGCTTCGTTCTTGTAGGAGCGGTAGTCGATGCGCATCGTCAGCGCCAGCATCGCGACGCCGAGGACAGCCCACAGTCCCTGTCGAACCAGGAAGAAGTAGGGGTCCTTGTAGCGCAGGAGCGCCCACGGTGCGGACGCGCTGTACACCATCACCACGCTCGCGAAGACCATCAGAATGGCCGCGATGAACAGCACGCGATCCGACTTGAGCTTTCTGGCCAATTGACGCTCTCACCTCTACAGGCCATTCTGTGAACGGCCGAGAAACCCTGTGTCCCTGATCGATTAAGATCGCGGACCGCAGTCACCAGTAGGCCCGTGGAATGGGACACCCACCTCGCCGACACGGGGTAGTCGGCGTTCCCAGCGGCAAGCTCCCATTCGCGCCGGGCCGACTGATGACTGCGGCCTCAACGACTCGCTCCTGTCCTTCGCTGCATTCGCTCGCTCGGGACCGGCCTTCCTCTAGCGCGTGCGGAGTTCCTCCTCAAGCGCACGCACCGCGTCTTTGAACACTCGACCTCGCTCCGCGTAGTCACGGAACCAGTCGAAACTCGCACATGCAGGCGCCAGCACGACGACGCCCGTACCGTTGGCCAGCTCGTACGCCTGGCGAACGGCCTGCGGCATCGACCTGGCGTCGCGGACGGCCACGGCGTCGGCAAGCGCGGCATGAACCCGCGGTCCGGCCTCGCCAATTGCCACCACCGACCCGCCTCGGGCCTGCAGCGGCTCTCGCAGCTCCCGGAGATCGCCGCCCTTGAACTGGCCGCCGACGATCGCGACAACCGGCCCGTCGAAACTCTCGATCGACCGGCGCGCCGCTTCGACGTTCGTCGCCTTCGAGTCGTTGACGAAGCGGACGCCGCGGACCGTCGCGACCGGCTCCATCACGTGCTCGAGGCCATGAAAGCCTTCGAGCGCCGCGCGCATGGCGCGCGGCCTGACTCCGGCAATCGAGGCAACGGCTGCAGCCGCAATCACGTTGTGCAGCATGTGGCGCCCGGTCAGCTCAACGGCCGAGACCGGCATCAGTCGCTCTTGTGCCGTGCCCGTCCGCTTCACGATCCAGTCGCCGTCGGCGACAAATCCCTGGTCGATGGCGGCGCTCGGCGAGAAGAGCACGCGCTGCGCGCGCGTGTGCGAGGCCTTCTCCATCACCACGCGGTCGTCCGCGTTCACGACAGCCCAATCCGCCGGCGTCTGCCGGGCAAAGATCCTCGCCTTTGCGTCGGCATACGCCTCGATGCTCGGATGTCGATCGAGGTGATCCGCCGCGAAGTTCAACCACAGTGAGATCCATGGCCGGAACGTCGTGGTCGTTTCGAGCTGAAAGCTGCTCACTTCGACAACATGCACCGTTTCTGTCGTTGATTCCTCGACCTGCGCGCTGAGCGGCACACCGATATTTCCGCCGACCAGCACCTTGCGCTCCTCGGCCTGCAGCATGCGGCCAATCACGGTCGTCGTCGTCGACTTCCCCTTGGTCCCCGTCACAGCGATAAGCAGTCCCTTCACCCAACGTGACGCCAGCTCCAGCTCGCCGATCATTTCGATCCCGCGTGCGCGCGCGCCGTCGAACGTCTGCTGTTCGAGCGGGACGCCAGGGCTCGCCACAATCAGGTCGGCGCCCTCGAGCGTCGACGCGCGATGTCCTCCCAGTTCCAGCTCGACGCCGAGCGCCCGCAGACGATCGGCCTGCTCGAACGTGGGACGCGTGTCCGTCAACATCACCCGCGCGCCTCGCCGAACGAGGAGCTCTGCCGCGGCGATCCCGCTGCGCGCGGCACCAACGACGACCACGCGCCGTCCGCTGACCGAGAAATCGCCCTTCGCCACCGCATCACCGCAGTTTCAGCGTCGTCAGGCTGAACAACGCAAAGATGATGGCGAGGATGATGAAGCGGGCGATGATTTTGGGCTCGCTCCACCCACTGAGCTCGAAGTGGTGGTGGAGCGGCGCCATCTTGAAGACCCGCTTGCCGGTCAACTTGAACGACGCAACCTGAATGACGACCGACGCGGCTTCCATGACGAAGACGCCGCCGACGATCACGAGCAGGAGCTCCTGCTTGATCAGCACTGACACGGTCGCCAGCGCGCCGCCGAGTGCGAGCGAGCCGACGTCGCCCATGAAGATTTCCGCGGGAAACGAGTTGTACCAGAGGAAGCCGAGACTGGCACCGACCAGCGCACCGCAGAAAATCGTCAGTTCTCCTGTGCCCGCAAAGCGGACGAGGTCCAGATACGCAGCGAGCCTCGCGTGCCCGGTGACATATGCCAGCGCGGTAAAGGCCGCCGCGGCCACGCCGAATGTGCTGATGGCCAGACCATCCAGGCCGTCCGTGAGGTTCACGGCGTTCGACCACGCCACGAGGATGAATGCAGCAAACGGGAGATACATGAACCCGAGGTCCGGAATCAGGTTCTTGAAGAAGGGAAAAATCAGGCGCGTGTTGTAGAGCGGAGTCGGCGTCTGATCGGCCAGCACAAGCAGCGAAGCGCCAACACCGAGCGCTACCAGTACCTGTCCACCCAGCTTGTAGCGCGGTATCAGGCCGTGATGCGACCGGCGGACGATCTTGAGGTAGTCGTCGATGAAACCGACGATGCCGAAACCGACGGTCGCCAGGACCGCGATCCAGATATAGGGACTCTTCAGGTCCGCCCACAGCAACGTTGGAGTGAGCGCCGAGGCCAGGATCAGCAGGCCGCCCATCGTCGGCGTCCCGGCTTTCGCGCGGTGCGATTCCGGACCTTCCTGACGGATCACCTGGCCGACCTGGAAGTCGCGCAGCTTCCGAATCATCCACGGGCCGAGCAGCAGGCTGATCGCCAGCGCCGTCAGGCTCGCCGCCGCGGTCCGGAACGTGATGTACCGCGTCACGTTCAGCGCGCCGAGATAGGGATAGTTCGCCAGCGGTGGCAGGAGCTGATAGAACATCAGGCACGCTCCGCCGCGAGACGATCGACGACAACATCGGTGCGGATTCCGCGGGATCCCTTCACGAGCACGAGATCACCTGACCGAATCGCGCCGGCGATGACCGGTGCAGCGAGGTCGCTCGTCGGAAAATAGGTCACGGCGGCGGACGGCAGTCCGGCTTGCACCGCTGCATCCGCCAGCGCCTGCGCCGCCGATCCGCCGATGGCGTACAGATGGTTGATGCCGCTCTTCGCCGCAAGGCGGCCGCTCTCCGCGTGGAGTCGCGTACTGTGATCGCCGAGCTCGAGCATCTCGCCGAGCACCGCGATCTTTCTCGCCGCCACAGGCTCGCTCCTGAGGACATCGAGGGCTCGCGCAAGCGCCGACGGGCTCGAGTTGTATGAGTCGTCCACGACGATGACGCCGTTTGACAACCGCAGAACTGCCCCGCGGCGGGCGGCCGCGCGAAGCTGGGTGGCGGCGACTGCGATGTCGTCGAGCGGAATGCCGGTGTCGACGGCGACGGCCGTCGCGGCAAGCAGGTTCGAGAGATTACCGAGACCGAGCAGCGGACTCTCGAGATCAACGTCACCCACGGGGGTCGTGACGTGCGCACGCACTCCAGACAACCCGCGATCATCGACAGAGACGGCGCGCACGTCGGCTCGTTCGGAGGTTCCGAAGGTCATCGTGCGGCCGACGAACCCTCGCACCCGCGACATCACACGCGGGTCGTCGGCATTGCACACCAGCACGGTCGAGGAGGTTGAGCGCTCGAGAATCTCCGCTTTGGCATCGGCGATCGCATCGGGAGACGCAAAGAAACCGAGGTGCGCGTCGCCCACGTTCGTCCAGACACGGACGTCCGGTTCGGCAATCGCCACCAGCTCGCTGATCTCCCCTGCGTGATTCATCCCGAGTTCCATCACCGCGACATCGGGCGCCGTGCGCACCTGCATCAATGACAGCGGCAGCCCGATGTGGTTGTTCAAATTGCCCTTGTTCTTGACGACCGTTTTGCGCCGTTCGAGAAATGCCGCAATCGTTTCCTTCGTTGTCGTCTTGCCGGCGCTGCCCGTAATCGCGATCACGCGCGTTCCTGCCGCCATCCGCACCGCGTGCGCCAGGTCCTGCAGCGCCTTCAGCGTGTCGTCGACCTCGATCAGCGCCCCGTCAGGCCGACCTGCGTTGTGGTCGACGATCGCCGCGGCCGCACCGCGTGCCAGCACCTCCGCCACAAAATCGTGCCCGTCGAACCTTGGTCCCTTGATCGCGAC
Organism: Vicinamibacterales bacterium; assembly: GCA_035647075.1. Taxonomy (GTDB): domain Bacteria; phylum Acidobacteriota; class Vicinamibacteria; order Vicinamibacterales; family UBA2999; genus Gp6-AA40. The sequence continues at coordinate 77,012 of DASROF010000017.1, forward strand.
GAACAAGTCGTCCGGTCCCGCTTCCCGACTGTCGATGACGACCTCGCGTATCCCTCTGTCTGCCTGACCGCCGGTCAGCCTGCCGCCGACCGCGTTCGCCACCCACGCCGGGGTCAGTTGAACGTGCGTCACCCTGCCGTCACCCGGCGCGCGACTTCACCCGCCGCGCCTCCAGTCCTTCGCGCGCCACCGCAACGTCGTCAAACGGCAGTGTCCGCCCGGCAATCTCCTGATACTTCTCGTGCCCTTTGCCGGCGATGAGCACAACGTCGCCCTTCGCCGCGCGGGTGATCGCCTGCAGGATCGCGTCGTGTCGATCGACGACCGTCAGCACGTCGGCGCTGCTCTGGCGCGTCTCGGCATCAGCGCCACGTTTGACCTCTTCGATGATGCGCTGCGCATCTTCGCCTCTCGGGTTGTCCGACGTAATGATCACGACGTCGCTCAGTCGCGCCGCGACCATGCCCATCAATGGACGCTTCGTCCGATCGCGGTCGCCGCCGGCTCCGAAGACGGTGATCAAGCGCTGTGCGGCGAGTGGGCGAGCCGTCTCGAGCAGATTTCTCAACGCGTCGTCGGTGTGGGCGTAGTCCACGATGACTGTCACGTCGTCGTCACGCGTGGAGGCCAGCTCAAAGCGGCCTGGCACGCCTGGCAGTTGGCGGATGCCCTTTTCGATCGCCTCGAGCGGCACGTCGAGCGAGGCGGCTGTGGCTGCAGCCGCGAGGATGTTGTAGACGTTTGGACGCCCGACCAGGCGCGAGCGAATGCGGACCGTTCCCTGCGGGAGACGCGCTTCGAACTGCAGCCCCTCGAGCGTCATCGTGAGCGGGCCTGACGACACGTCGGCCGGCTTATTGATCCCGTAGGTGACCGGCCGCGGCGAGATGTCAATCAGGGCCTGCGCGCGGGGATCATCGACGTTGATGATCGATGGCGCCTCGGCGGGCTCCATCTCGAACAACCGCCGTTTGGCGGCGAAGTAGTCCTCCATGTTCGAGTGAAAGTCGAGATGGTCGCGTGTCAGGTTCGTGAAGACACGGGCGGCGAACTGCATGCCATCGACGCGTCGAAGTGACAGGGCGTGTGAGGAGACCTCCATCACGCAGGCTCCACATCCTTCGGTCACCATACGGCGCATGAACGACTGCAGCTCCGGCGCCTCCGGCGTCGTTCGCGTCGCATCCATCGACCGCCCGCCGATCCGGTAGGTCACCGTTCCCATCAGGCCGCATTGCAGACCGGCTGCCTCGAAGATTGCCGCAGTGAGGTAGCTGGTCGTCGTCTTTCCGTTGGTACCGGTGATCCCGACGACACGCATCGCACGGCTGGGATGATCGAAGAACTCGGCCGAGAGCAGCGCCAGTGCAAGGCGGGCGGAGGTGACCACGACCCATGGGACCGGTGCGGGAGCGGGCGCCGGTTGTTCGGCAACGATCGCGGCGGCGCCTGAGGCGATTGCCTGTGAGACGTACTGCAGTCCGTCGGCCTTCAGTCCGGGAATCGCGACGAAGACCATTCCCGGCACCACGCGCCGCGAGTCGTACGCCACCCCCGTACACTCGACTTCGAGCGAACGAGCGTCACTCACGTGCGCCGGTCGGTCTTGCGGCGGCATCGCGCGCGCGAAGGCGCGCAACAACTCGCCAACCGTCACGGCCTGCCCCGGGGCGCGATACGGCCTTCGTGAGCGGGAAGCGGAACGTCCGCGACAGGACGCTCCGGGCGGGCCCGACGATCCAGCCACAGCGTTGCGACATCGACCTCGTCGAGTGCAGTGCCGGCCGCCGGCCGCTGGTTGACGACAAATCCATTGCCGTTCACCTGTGGGCTCACGCCGAGGCGAACGAGCGTCTGCGTGGCGTCCCGGGCACTCATGCCAACGAGACTTGGGATGACGGCTGCTGAATCGGAGGTGGCGCCGGCGAGGGTCACGACAGCGTCGGCCGGACTGGAGACCGGCTGCTGACGCACGGCGTCGCGCTTCGCGATCAGCACGGGGGCGGGTCGGTTCAACGACGGGGGAACGCCGCGATGCCGGAGCGCAGCCTCCGCGATCTTCTGAAACACCGGCGCGGCAACCGTGCCGCCGTACGGCGACACCTTATGCGGCGAATCGATCACCACAAGAATCGTGAAGACCGGATTCCGTGATGGCACGAAGCCGACGAAGGAGACGTTGTAATCGGTCTTCGAATAGCCGCCCTTGATCGCCTTGGCGGCGGTGCCGGTCTTTCCCGCAATCGTGAACCCGGCGATCTGGGCGCTCTTCGCCGTTCCTCGCTCCACGACGCCTTCCATGATCCTGGTCAGCTCGGCTGCAACCTCGTTGCGAACCACGCGACGGACAATCTTCCTGGGCACCGGTATTTCGATACCGTCGCGAATCACCGACTTCACGACGCGCGGCTCGACCAGTTCGCCGCCATTGGCCACGGCACTGGCCGCCACCGCCATCTGCAGCGGCGTGACGCTGACTTCGTAGCCCATCGAGATCGATGCGACGGCGCTGTCGCTTTCTGGCTTCCGGAAGATCCCTCTGCTCTCGCCCCCGAAGTCCTTGCTCTCGCTCCCGAAATCCCACTTGGAGGTGCGGGAGCCGAAACCGAAACGCGACACGAAAGTGCTGAGCCGGTCCGCCCCGACCTTCAGGCCGATCTTGATCGCGCCGACGTTGCTCGACTTGACGATGACGTCCTCGAACGTGAGCGTCCCGTAGTTATGCCCCTTGGCTTCGTCGATGACCCGTGAGCCAAAGCGGATCACGCCCGGATTCGTATTAATCAGGTCCGACGGTGCCGCCAGGTGTTCCTCGAGCGCCGCTCCCGCCGTGACGATCTTGAATGTCGAGCCGGGCTCGTACACGTACTGAACGGCCCGGTTGATCTTCACTTCGTCTGAAAAGACGTTGAACGCGTTCGGATTGAATGTGGGGAAATTCGCCAGCGCGAGAATCTCGCCGGAGATCGGGTCCATCACGATCACCGAGCCGGCTGACGCTCCGCTCGACTCGACACCAGCGGCAAGCTCGCGCTCGGCGATCCACTGAATCTGCGGATCGATGGTCAGCTTCACTGAGGCACCGGACGTGGGCGCCTCCTCTGCGCGGCTGAACGGGCGCTGCCGCCCGTCGACCTGCATCAGCACTTTGCCCGGCCTGCCGCCGACGAGCCATTCATACTTCTTTTCGACTCCCGCAAGGCCGATGTTGCCGTTGCCGACATAGCCGAGCAGATGCGCGGCGAGCTCCCGCTTTGGGTAATAGCGGGCCGTCTCCTTACGCAGGCCGATGCCCTTCAGCGCCAGCTGTCCAACACGCGCGGCTTCCTTCGTGGAGATTTTGCGGCTCAACCAGACGAAGTACTTCTGACGACCGTTCTCGTCGCGCTTGTTGATGCGGCTCACATAGCCGTCACGAATTTCCTTGGTACAGCCGTCGTCCAGCGCCGCACACAGGGCCGCGACGGTCTCCGCTGGCTTCTCGATCTCATGCGGTGCCGCGTAGATGCTGTCCGCGTCGACGTCGAACGCGAGCAGCCCGCCGTCGCGATCGAGAATGTCGCCGCGCTTCGGCTCGAGGATGACGGTATCTTCCTGCTGTTTCTTCGCCTCTTTAATGAGGAAGTCGTGCTCGATGACCTGGAGGTAGACGAGCCGGCCTTCGATCGCCACAGCCCAGGCGACACAGAACGCGGCTGCGACGACAATGCGCCGCTTCAGCATTCGCCGCCACGAGAGATCAACGCGGTCAGTCATGACTCCGTCCCGTTACCGCTGCGCGACGACCGACTTGGGCGGCGCCGTTGTTTCGAAGACACGCTCGACGACCGTGGCCTCTCCGGGGCCAGGCGCCACCATATGCAGGCGACGCATCGCTTCCTTCTCGACGTATGCCGGCGCTCGCAACGACTCGAGTTCCAGGCGCAGCTGGCGGTTGATCATCGCTTCCTTCTCCAGCTGCTCCTGCGCATCGCTCATGCGGTAGCCGTACTGATTCAGCTGGAACTGCTGAAACGCGGCAAATACCAGCACCACGACGAGGAAGACACCGAAGCCGACTGAGCGCCACATGTCACGATGGCGCTCGAGGTCCACCTCACGGACGATCGGGTTGTTCCGGACATCCTTCTTGATGGCCCATTCGAACGATTCGCCGCTCATGTCGATCCCCCGTACCTGAGGCCTTGGGCCTTAATCCTTGGCACTTTCAATCGCGCGCAGCTTGGCGCTGCGGGCGCGGGCATTGCTCTCGACTTCCGCCGGTGCCGGAACCACCGGCCGTTTCGTCCGGATCGTGATCCGTCCCTCGGACTGCAGCGCCCGGAACGTGTGCTTCACGACTCGATCCTCAAGGGAGTGAAACGTAATGACCGCCATTCGACCGCCGGCGTTGAGCCGGCCAACCGCCCGTCCGAGAAACCCATCGAGCCCCTCGAGCTCTCGATTCACCCAGATGCGGATCGCCTGGAACGTGCGTGTGGCCGGATCGATCCGCGAGTACCCCTTGCGTGGAATCGCCCGGCGAACGACATCGGCGAGCCGCCCGGTCGTGGTGATCGGCGTCTGGGATCGCGCCGTCAGGATTGCCCGTGCCACGCGCCGTGCATGTCGCTCCTCGCCGAGCGTGTAGATCACATCGGCCAGCGTCTGTTCGTCAGCCGCTGCCAACATCTCCGCCGCGGTGTGTCCCTGGGACGTATCCATGCGCATGTCGAGGACGTCGTCGCGCCTGAAGCTGAACCCCCGGTCGGGCGCGTCGAGCTGCAACGACGACACGCCAAGATCCGCCAGCACCCCATCGACCCCGCTGATGCCGCGCGCGTCGAGCACGTCCGTCAGTTCACGGTAGTCGCTGTGAACCAGCTCGACCTGATCGCCAAACGCGGCTAGAGCGGCGCGCGAGCGTTCAAGCGCCGACGGATCGCGGTCCAGTCCGATGACCCGCGACGCTCCGGCCTCGAGCAGCGCCCGCGCGTGCCCCCCGAGGCCTACCGTGCAATCGATGAAAATGCCGCCGCGCTCCGGCGCGAGATGCTCGAGCACCTCAGCAACCATCACCGGCGTGTGCACTATCTGGCGGTCGGCATCCACGACGAACTACGAATCACCAACTGCCGACTGCCAACTAACTCAAATCCCGTGCTCCGACAGCCGCATCGCATCGTCGTCGGTCCATGGCCCCTGCTGCAGCTTCAGGGCGAAACGTTCGCCGTTCCAGACCTCGATGTGATTGATGCGTCCGAACACACGAACGTCGCCGATAATCGATGCGCTCTCTCGCAGGTGCGGTGGAATCGCGATGCGTCCCTGGCTGTCGAGTTCGCCTTCCTGCCCGTAGAAGTTCACGCGATCGAGAAACTTGAGGCGCGACGGATGGGTGCTGGCCATTTTCGAGAGCTTCTGCTCAATCTCCAGCCAGACCGGCATCGGATACACGAGGACCGACTCCCCGGTCAGACTCGTCACGAAGACGTCCGCCCCATGCTGGTCGTGAATGACCCCCCGAAACATCGCCGGCACCTTCAGCCGCCCCTTGTCGTCGATCCGGGTAGCTGAGGAGCCTCGTAGCCCCTTTTGATCCACTTTGGTCCACTACAAGCCACACGGATAGTAGAGAACTGATCCGGCGATGTCAACCGCAAGATGCTGATCCTCAGTGGGTTACGTGTTTGTTTCGCCTAGGCTT
>DASROF010000018.1:0-8344 GCA_035647075.1 Vicinamibacterales bacterium
CAATTGCGGCCGGTGGCGCGACTCAGGGATCCCAAGTCGGGCCGCGTGATGACCGTTGCGGCCGATCAGCCGGGCGTGCAGTTCTATACGGGCAACTTCCTGGATGGATCAGCGAAAGGGAAGGGCGCGACCTACGGGCAATATGCCGCGCTCTGCCTCGAGACCCAGAAGTTTCCGAACGCGATCAACGTGCCCGCGTGGAGAGACCAGGTCATTCTGCGTCGGGGGCAGATGTATCGACACCTGATGGTTCACACGTTCAGCGTCGAACCGTAACAGCTTCGCCACCGAGAAACTCATGGTGGCGAAGACGAATGCCGTCAGCTGAGCAGGCTTATCAACGCGTAGATCACCACCGCACCGAGAAGACCAAAGCCCAGAAGCCGCGCGAGCGCGTAGGAACCGATAAGTTTCAACATGTTCGTTTGTAGAGGCAACTGCGATGCCAGCTCTTCACGCACGCGGCGAGCGCCCGATGTGGTACTCGCCTTGCTGATACAGAAAGCAGCTTCGCTCGGTCGCCACTCTGGACGGCTGACAGACATCTCACCGACCCGACGGGGACTTCGTGTCCCCGATCGTCACGTACGTGATGCTGGCAAAGAACCACGACCACGGTTTTGCTCCCGACATACGGTCCCGCGCTGTGTTGCGAAATGGTCCGCTGTCTTCGGCGCGCCGACACCCCCGCGCTCCCTGATTCGACCGACGCAATAGAGAAATGTGATCGGTCTAGGCCCAGGTGAGATCGTGCTTGCTGTACGGCAGGTCGCGGAAGCGCTTGCCGGTGATCTGGAAGATCGCCTCACCGATCCCCGACTGCACCGACGTGGCACGGTCGTGCCCCATGCCAATCAGCCAATGCTGCGTCGGGAAGAAGCGGATGTTGATCTGTGGCGGATCCTCGTTGATGCGCGAAATCGGGAAGCGGTTGAAGTTGTTCTCGACGATACGGCCGTCGGCGATCGAGCAGGACTGGTGCATGGCGTCGTTGTAAAACCAGATGATCTGACCTTCGATCTGTTTCTTGACCGACAGCGGGTTGACCAGACCGAATCCCGTCTCGTGCGCGACGTCGACGCGCTCCAACCGGACCTTGCCGTCACGGCTGATCGACACGGTGTGGACCATGGCGCTGATCGTGGCCATGCCGTTGGTTTCCGCGCCGCGCTCCTCGAGCGCGATCGCCCGCGCCGTGCCGCGCGGCAGCGGCGTGCCCCAGCCTGACATCTCGGCCGCGAGGTCGAGCGCTTTGATCATGTCGTTCTTATAGGGGAGCGTGGTTCGCGAAAGCAGTTCGCGGCGATAGAGATAGGGGTCCTTGCCGGCGGCCCGCGCGAGTTCGTCCATGAAACTCTCGCGATAGAACTCGTTGGCCGCCTGGCCGACGCCGCGGCGGGTGCCGACCGGCACGTGAAACTTCGTCGTGTGATGCGTGTAGCGATAGTTCGGCACGTAATAGCGCGACGTGGTGTTGAACGAGGCGTCAGACCCGAAGCCGTCGGCCTGCATTCCTGTGCGCACCTCCAGCGCGATCGGCCAGCCGTCGGCATCGAGGCCGGCCCGCAGGCGTGCCATGCCCATCGCGCGATAGGTCGTCCCGACGAAGTCTTCTTCGCGCGTCCACAGCATATGGATGGGAACGCCGCGGTTGGCATTCGCGATCATGATCGCGTGCTCGGCCTGCGGCCCGTTGCCATTGCGGCCGAAGCCGCCGCCCAGATGGCACAGGTGCAGGTGCACGTTCTGCTCGGGGACGCCGGTGATCTTCGCCGCGCTGTACCGCGTTTCCTGTGGGCTCTGATCGCCAATCCAGATGTCCACGCGATCGTTGGTGATGAGCACCGTGGCGTTGCCGGGTTCCATCCGTGCGCGCGGCAGGTACGGCGTCGAGTACGTCGCTTCGACGATCTTCGCGGCGCGCCGGAAACCGTCATCAATGTCGCCCTGACTCGCGCGGACGGTGCCCGGGCGATCGAGCGCCGTCAGCAACGCCTCGCGCATGTTCGCGCTGTTGAATGCGGCGTTCTCGGGTGGGATGGTCCACTCGATCGGCATCTTGTCGATCGCCATCTTGGCCTGATACCAGCTGTCCGCGATCACCGCGACGCCGCCGCTGAAGATGCGGCCTCTCGTCAGATCGGGATCGGGAATCGGGAAGCGGACGAAGGAGCGGACGCCCGGCAGCGTGCGGATCACGTCGAAGTCAACGCTCTTGACGTCGCCGCCGTAGACCGGGCACGTTTTGACCGCCGCCCATTTCATGCCGGGGAGACGAACGTCGATGCCGTAGACCACCTTGCCGGTCACCTTCTGCGGCACGTCGAGGTTCTTCTGCTCCGTGCCCATCAGCGTCCATTGATCCGGCGATTTGATCGTGATCTGCTCGGGATGCGGATGCGGGATCTTCGCCGCGTCCTCGGCGATCTTTCCGTACGTCGTCGTGCGACCGCTCCGCGCATGCGTGATGACGCTGTCTTTGGCGGTCAGCTCCGCGACCGGCACACTCCACCGCTGTGCCGCGGCAAGGAGAAGCCGTTCGCGCGCTTCGGCCCCGGCCAGCTGCAGGTAGTAGCGTCCGTCCTTCACGGACGACGCGGCGTTGGTCCGCATTCGTCGATACAGACTGTCAGGAATTCCGGAAATGCCTCGCGGGTCGCGAGTGCCGAATGTCGGTTCGCCGCCGCCCTTCGGATCGGTTGCGCCGCTGCCCGGAACGTTGAGCGTCCACTCCGGCGCCCTTTCACGTGCATCGCGATTGGCGGACGCGTACTGTGGCCGGACTTTCTTCCAGTCGCACTGCAGCTCTTCGCACACCATCATGGCGTTCGAGGTCCAGACGCCCTGACCGAGCTCTGTCTGGGCGATCCGGACGGTCACCGTATCGTCCGGCGCGATGACGATCCACGCATTGACCTCAGGTGTTGACGGTTCCTCGTCCCACGAGGCCGCCGGGGCAGACTGTGCGGCTGCTCGCGATGGAACCCAGAATCCGAGGACGAACGCGCCATGCGCCGCAGCAACGGTGGCGAGAAACTCGCGACGATCGACACCTTCCTTGATGGTCTCGCTCACGGCTGCGCCTTCATCAACGCCGCGGCGCGGTGGATGGCCTGCCGGACGCGGTGATACGTGCCGCAGCGACAGGCGTTGGTGACCTGTGTGTCGATATCGGCGTCGGTTGGAGATGGGCGCTGCTGCAGCAGCGCGAGTGCGCTCATGATCATGCCGGACTGGCAGTAGCCGCATTGTGGCGCGTCGAACTCTGTCCAGGCGATCTGCAGCGGATGATTTCCGTCAGCCGAGAGCCCCTCGATCGTGAGCACCGGTTTGCCGACAGCCGTCGAGGCGGGAACGCTGCAGGAGCGGACGGGCCGTCCGTCGATATGCAGCGTGCAGGCGCCGCACTGCCCGATGCCGCAGCTGAACTTGGTGCCGGTCAGCCCGAGGTGCTCACGGATCACCCAGAGTAAGGGCGTCTGCGAGTCGGCCTCGACGTGATACACGGTCCGGTTGACGGTCAGATCGAACGCCATACTGGATCAAGGGTCCGCCTGAAGGCGGACACTACATTCGGCTGTCATTGTAGGACCAATGTTCCTCCGAGCCCTGGATAATCGGTTCCCGCCGCGCCACTCGTTTTCCGGCACCTGCGGGGCATGCTAACCGGCGCCCGCCCGTTGCCGTCCCACGCATATGCGGATCTCCCGTTTCGCCCTGCTTGCCACGCTGATCGCCGCGGCGACCGTAGCCGCGCTCGCCCAGCCAGAGCCGTCCTTCGACGTCGTCTCGATCAAGCGCAACGTGAGTGACGACAAGAACATTGTGATCAACTCGCCGGGTGGCTCGACCTTCAACATGATCAACGTCGCGATGATCGCTGCCCTGCGTGCGGCGTACGACGTCAAGAACGTGGTCAATGCGCCCGACTGGCTCACCGGCGATCGCTATGACGTCATCGCGAAGGCTGCCGGTCAACCCTCCAGCGACGAGGTCAAGGCGATGCTGCGGACGATGCTGAAGCGGAGGCTGAAGCTGGCGGCGCACATCGAAGCGCGGGACACGGCGGTGTATGCGTTGGTCGTTGCCCGGCCGAATCACCCGGGCCTCAAGCTGTTCACCGGCGATTGCGACGCGATCCGCACCGAACGGGAGGCCGCAACGAAGGCCGGTCAGCCGCCAGCGCCGCCCAGTCCAGCGAGCGGGCCACCGTGCGGGTATACGTGGTCGTCGGCGATCTACTCGGGCGGGATCACGCTGGCGCAATTGGCCGGCATGATCGACTGGGTTGCCGGCCGTGTCGTCGTCGATCGCACCGGGTTGCCCAGCCGCTATGAGTTCACGCTGCGCTTTGCCCCACCGGCTGCCGGCCCTGGGGCGGGAAGCACCGATCCCGACGCGCCGCCTGTTCTCTTCACTGCGCTCCAGGAACAGCTCGGGCTCAAGCTCGAAGCGACTCGCGCGCCCGTCGACTCACTCGTCATCGACCATATCGAGCGGCCGGATGAGAACTGATTGGTCCTTAGTTGTTGGTCGTGCCGCGTTGCTACACGGACCAGGCACAACGGACAAGGAACGGACTGAGCACGAAGCACCAGGGACCAGGGACATGCCAGTCGCCGTGAGTTATCGTCATTCAGATGACTCGCGTGGAATTCGACCGGCAGCCGCATCTCGTTGGCGAGCTGCTGGAGTTGCGGCCGCTCCGGCCTGACGACTGGGAGGCACTCTTCGGCGTGGCCTCGGACCCGCTGATCTGGGCCGTGCATCCAGCGCGTGACCGCTACACAGAGCCGGTCTTCCGCGAGTTCTTTCGCGAGGCGCTCGACTCCGGCGGCGCGTTGGTCGCGATCGATCGGGCCACAGGGAAGATCATCGGGTCGTCCCGCTACAACTGGTTCGGGCCCGACGCCGACGAGTTGGAGATCGGCTGGTCGTTTCTCGCGCGGGGCTACTGGGGCGGGGTGTACAACCGCGAGATGAAGCGGCTGATGCTGGAGCACGCGTTCCAGTTCGTCGATCGCGTGATTTTTGTGGTCGGCGTCGACAACGTCCGCTCGCGCAAGGCGATGCTGAACATTGGTGGCGTGCTCACGGACCGGCGAGTGGCTCAGGCACTCCCGGCTGTCCGATCGGAGTCGGTGGTCTTCGAGATCGCGAAGGACCGCTGGTCCGGCTAACGCCGGACGTTACGAAGGCGGTCCCTCAGCGCAGTTCCTTCCGGATGCTTTCTGACATGCTCTGGTCTGGCACGTTCCAGAACCGCCAGAGCACAACAGGCGGAATCAGGGCGACGAGAGCAAGCACTGCCACACTGGACGGTGACGTCACGTGCGTGATCAGTCCGATTGCGATCATGGCCAGAATCCAGCCGCCCGCAGCGATCCCCTTTGTTTGTTGAAGTTGCATGATAAGTGGGAGCGTACCAATGGGTGCGGCGGGACGCTGTTCAGAAGTGAACATCGCGATCTCCCACCGCGCCGTACATTGGCTGAATGGGCACGAACGCTCGGAACGCGGCGGCGAAGCGCCTGATCCCCGGCGCCTACGACCGGAGTACGTTGACCCATCGCCAGCCAGGCTCAATGGGTGGCGGCCCGTTTGGTTCAGCAGACATACAGAGCGGCCTCAGCTCGATGGATGCGGCGACGATCGCCGAACGCGAACTGGAAGGCGGTGGCGGGATCAGTGAACGGCGCCACCAGGCGAAGCGCGGCCCAGCGCTCGCGAATGTCGAGGACGCCGCGTCCTGGTCGACAGGCGGTCGATGGTGGTTTCACCTGTTGCGCCTGGCCGGCCGATGAACGCTTCGTTCTCCCGAGCACGTCACCGTTCGGAATAGTGTCTGTCGTACCCGCGATGTTCGGAGAGCCACTGCGCGCTCACCGTGCCGAGATCGGCCATTTGCATGCGGCGCCGCGCCGATGTGAACAGGAAGACGGCAATCGCGCAGCCAGTGAGCAGGAGCCCAATCCAGATGGTCACGGCAGCCGCTCAAATCTGACGTGCCGGGCCGGAAGGTTTGGCGTCGCTGTCCGCCTCGCCGCCGTCCACGCGTTGCCGTCTCCGGCGCCTTGCGCGGCTATGCCGGTCCACCAGGCCGGCTCCAGGCGCGCCGCGTCCGGCAACGCAAATCCCAGGAGCGCCTCCATCTGCTCAAACGTGAGGATGACGATCGAGGCGTAGCGATGTTCCAGATAGGTATAGAGGGGCAAGTACCCGTCGCGGACCCGCGGCCTGGCCCCCGGAGTCGGGGCGATGGACATTCCGGACACAGACGCCGTGCGACGCCACCTCGCCGACAGCCACCTGCGCAGGTCCATGTTCCTACCCTACCACCTGCCGCCATCGCCGACTGTGTCCAACAGCACACTGGGTGGGACAGCTCTGGTGGTCGGAGCGGGTCCCGTCGAGGTGGCGGTCCTTCGAGATTTCGAAGGACCGCTGGTCCGGCGGTCCGGCTGAAGCCGGACACGACGTGAAATCTACTTGGCGGGTGCCGGCGCGGTGATCGTGGCCGGGTCCCAGTGCTCGTCGGCTTTGCCATTGACGAAGCGCCAGGTGTCGAACCACGACGTGTAGTACTCCTTGCCGGGCGTCCGCGGATCCGGGAACTTCCGCGGCGTCAATACGGTCACGTAGTCATCGTCAGCCATGACCGCGACGATCTCCGTCGTCAGCTTGTCGCACTTGTCGGTGCGCTGTCGCTTCATCACCTGCGTGAAGAAGGTCACGACGCCCTTGAGCCCGGACGCCGCGTTCGGGTTGTGCTGATGATAGGCGTCCGTCAACCATTCGCCGGCACGATCCCACTGATTGCACTGCAGCAGCTCGCGCATGATGTGCAGCGTTGCCTGCTTGTTGCGATTGAGTTTCGCATCGGGATCCTTGAACAGCGATTCGGGATCCTTGACGCCGACGACAGGCTCCTGTGCCTGGGTGACGCTGCCGACGAAACAGAAGAGCACTGCCAGTAACACAATCGTTCGCTTTGTCATTCGATCCTCCCGGTCCGCCTGAAGGCGGACACTACGAGGGCATCTTTGCCCTGAATTTTCTCGTCCGCGCCGCAAGCGTACTCAACCACTTCGACTCCAAGTCGGCGCCCGTGCGGAACAGGTTGGTCCACTCGGCCGGCAGGACAGAGAAGTCGATTTTATGGCGTCCCCAGTCCGGGCGGCGCCCATCGTAATCCGACACCTTGTAGTCGCGGCCAAGTTCCCAGGAACCGAAGAGCATGCCCGTCCGGTCCGTGCCCTTCGGGTCCGTTGCAAGCGCGGCGATCGCGCGGCCCACGAACAACGGCGACTCGGACTGCAGGAAATTCGAATCCTTCTTGCCAGCGTCTCGCCAGTTCTCTTCGGTGACACCGAAGTGATCCAGCATCGATTCGGATCGCAGGAATCCGGGAGTCACCGCGATGACGGCGATGCGGTACGGTGCAAGTTCGGCGGCCCAGAAGACGGGCAGGACCTTCTGCGCCATCTTGACGGCCTGGGCCATCGGATTGCCGCCACCGCCGATCATGTCGTTCTCCGTCACTTCGACAATGAGTCCGCGTTTGGCCGGCATCATCGCGAGCGCTGCGTGCTTCGCCGTGATGATCCGGGATGTAAGTCCCTGGCGATAGATCGCGTCTGCCTTCGTCAGGTCCGCATGCCAGAGGGAGCCGTACAGACCCATCAGCGGGTCTTCACCCGCCACGCTGTCGACGACGATATCGATGCGCTTGTGGGCGCGCATGATGCGCCGGAACAGCGCCTTCACCTCTTTCTCGTTTGTATGATCGACGCGAAGCGGGACGGCCGTACCACCGGCAGCGCTGATCATCGCGGCGGTCTCGTCGATCGTCTCCGGCCGTTTGTAGGGCGACGGCTTGCCCGTGACGCTTCGACCCGTGCAGTAGACGGTCGCGCCCGCCTCGGCGAGTGCGCGCGCGATGCCGCGACCAGCGCCCCGCGTTGCCCCGGCGACGAGGGCTACACGCCCGGTCAGCGGCTTCGGGGGCGATTTCATCTTTACCAAATGGAAGATCCTCGAGTCGCTTAGGATAATGCGGCATATGGCTACGAAGCACGTCCTCGCACTTCTGTGTGTTTGTTCAGCGCTCGTCTCAACACACTCGCTCGCCGCGCAGGCGCCACCGTCACAACCCTGCTCGCCGACTGCAGGCCTGACATTCATCTGCGGTCTTCAGAACCCGGAAGACGTGGTCGTCGTGCCGGGAACGCGCTGGTTGCTGACGAGCGGCATGGCACCGGGTGCCGGGCTGACGGTCGTGGACACGCAATCGAAGAGCGCGCGCAAACTCTATGCACCTGGAACCGCGAACGCGCGCGCCGAT
>DASROF010000019.1:0-11594 GCA_035647075.1 Vicinamibacterales bacterium
CAACAGGCGCGTGCCTTGCGGGAGATCGCCCAGCTGTCGAGCGACGACCTCCGCCGTTTCGCGAACCACCGGCTTGCCGCAGTTGCGGCAGTAGGTGCGGCCCACGCGCGCGTACAACAGCCGCATGTAGTCGTGGATCTCGGTGGTCGTGCCGACGGTCGATCGCGGGTTGCGAACGCTGTTCTTCTGGCGGATGGCGATGGCCGGACAGATCCCTTCAATGCGATCGACGTCCGGCTTCTCCATGCGTTCGAGGAACTGCCGGGCGTACGCCGACAGCGATTCGACGTAGCGGCGCTGCCCTTCCGCGTAGATCGTGTCGAACGCCAGCGACGATTTTCCCGACCCGCTGACACCCGTGATGATGATCAGCTTGCCGTGAGGCAGCGTGACGTCGATGTTCTTGAGGTTGTGCGTCCGCGCGCCTTTGACGACGAGCGGAGCCCGAGTCCTGATCCGAGGAGCCTCTGCCATCCCTCTGTGGTGAATTTGGGAGAAACCGTAAGAGAGGAATGTTACTACAGGCCCGTAGTGTCCGGCTTTAGCCGGACCTTCCAAGCGTAGTGCCCGGCTTTAGCCGGACCCAAAGGCGCGCCGCTTGCCATTCCGCGCGCATGCTGCGGCGACGACCCGAGCCCCTGAAACTCTTCGACTACCTTGGCCCTTACCCCTATTTCCTGACGTTTTGCACTGACTGGAAGCACAAGGCATTCGTAGACGCCGCGTGCATCGACATCGTGAGTACGCAGATTCTCTTGCCGCAGTCTGCGAACGGTTCGCGCTCGTTGCGTACTGCTACATGCCAGACCATCTGCACCTGCTCGTGAACGGAGAGCATCCCCACTTCGACTGCCGGGCGTTCATCACGCGGTCGAAGCAGTTATCCGGGTTCCACTATCAGCGAGTGTTCCGCCGCCGGCTCTGGCAACGATACGGATACGAGCACGTTGTAAGAACGGAAGAAGGGGTGCTCACCGTTGCTCGCTACATTCTGGAGAACCCGCTGAGAGCACAGCTCACGTTCGACGTTCGAAAGTATCCATTCATCGGGTCGAGCGTCTATTCGGTGGACGAGATTCTCGATGCATTGCCCTGGTCGCCGCCCAGGAACAGATCGCGATGAGATTGGAGCGGGTCCGGCTGAAGCCGGACACTACAGCGGGGCTCCAGCCTTGCCAAGGCTGTCGCGTTTCTCACGACGTTGGCGGTCAACGCCACTGTCATCCCTGCGATTCCGATCAGACCGCCAAAATCGAACAGACGCGGTCGGCCAAGCGCACCAAGGTTCACGTGAGGGTCTCCGAAGAGCGCGAGGGTGCCGATCGCCAGCAGGATTCTCAGTTCCGTCGGACCGAAACCTGAGAACGACATCCGGAACACCCCGCGGACGGACGTCGCCAGAAACACCTCGCCGGACACGAGCAGATACGCGATCAGCAGAGCGAGCGCGATCCAGGGCGTCATGGATCCGGACGCGGCAAGACCGGAGAACAGCAGCGTCGCGCCGACGATGTCGAGGACGTGGTCGACGTAGAAGCCGTAGCGCGGCCGTTCCACGTGGCGCACCCGGGCGACGGTCCCGTCGAGGCTGTCTCCGAACCAGTTCAGCGCCAGCGCCGGCACGACGATCCAGAGTGCCCGCACATCCCAGCGTGACAGTGCGTAGCCCGCGCCCGCCAGAGCCATGGCAAGTAAAGCGAGCGCCGTCAGATGGTCCGAATTGACCGCTGCCGGCAGCCTCCGCGCGATCGCCACAAGGGCGCGCTTTTCAACGGCCGCCAGCACACTCCGGTGTTCACGGGTATGTTCCGCCACAGGTGGACTCCTTCTAGTGCGGAAGGTGCAGAAGCGGGAGAAAGGGGCTCACGGGGTGCGGCGGTCCGGCTAAAGCCGGACACTACGGGAGAATCCGCCTAAAGGCGGACACTACGGAGAATCTTCGTGGCCACCTTGAGATCGGCCACGAGACTGTCGTACGCGATCTTGCGCCCCGCGGAATCCGGCGCCCGAAGGACGGCGGAAGGGTGGATGGTGGCAACGACGCGCGGGGCGAGCGAGCTCGAGACGACCCGGCCGCGTTGCTGCATCAGCTTGAAGGACGCGCCGAGGAGCGACTGCGCCGCCGTCGCGCCAAGGCAGATGACGATGGCCGGCTGCACCGCGCGCAGTTCCGCCTCCAGCCACGGGCGGCACGCCTTGACCTCCGATGCTCTCGGCTTCTTGTGAATCCTGCGCTTGCCGCGCGGCTCCCATTTGAAGTGCTTCACCGCATTGGTGAGATACACCTGATCGCGCGGAATGCCGGCGTCGGTGAGCGCCTTATCGAGCAGTGCGCCAGCGGGACCGACAAACGGCTCACCCTGACGATCCTCCTGGTCGCCCGGCTGCTCGCCGATGAACATGACACGTGCAGCTTTCGGCCCTTCGCCGAACACCACCTGCGTCGCGGTCTTGTACAAATCGCAGCCGCGGCATTCGTGCGCTGCGGCCGCAAGCGTCTTGAGACTCGTGCTCGCCGGCACAAACGTGGCGGCCGAACGCTCCCCGGAATTCGTGTCGCCTCGATCGCGTGATGATTTCTTTGCCACGGTGTTTCGGGTCCGGCTGAAGCCGGACACTACGAGTACGATGTTTCCGCATGCACGGCGCGGACCTGATCCTGATGCTTGCCGCCGCTCTCAGCGCGGCGCTCATCCTCGGTTATTCCACACAACGGCTGGGGCTGTCGCCCATCGTCGGCTATCTGATCGCGGGCGTGCTCGTCGGGCCGCACACGCCTGGCTTTGCGGCCGACGCGGCCATAGCGGAACAGCTCGCCGAAGTGGGCGTGATTCTGATCATGTTTGGCGTCGGACTGCAGTTCCATCTGGAAGAGCTGTTGTCCGTGCGTCGCGTCGCCATGCCCGGCGCGGTCGTCGGGATGACGTTCGCCACGGTGCTCGGCGCGTGGGTCGGCCGCGCGTTCGGATGGTCCTGGCCCGCAGGAATCATGTTCGGCCTGACGCTGTCTGTCGCCAGCACGGTCGTTCTCGTGCGCGTACTGTCGGACGCGCGGAAGCTTCATACGCCGGTCGGTCACATCGCGCTCGGCTGGCTGGTGATGGAAGACCTGCTGACCGTCGTGGTGCTCGTGCTGCTGCCGACCCTTGCCATCGGACAGCTGACACCCGGACAGCTCGCGCTCGATGTCACGATCGCGCTGCTGAAAGTGAGCGCCCTCATCGTCTTCGCGGCGGTCGTCGGCCAGCGGCTGATTCCAGCGCTGCTGGATCGCGTGGCCGCCACCCGCTCACGCGAGCTCTTTACGCTCGCCATTCTTGTTCTGGCGCTGGGCATCGCCGTCGGCGCCGCGTTGTTGTTCGGCGTGTCGATGGCGCTCGGTGCGTTCGCGGCGGGCATGGTGGTCAACCGATCGGACTACAGCGTGCGTGCTGCGAGCGACGCGCTGCCGTTGCGCGACGCGTTTGCGGTGCTGTTCTTCGTCTCCGTCGGCATGCTGCTCGACCCGTCGACGCTGCTCCGGGAACCATGGCTGGTGGCCGCCGCGCTCGGCGTCGTGCTCGTCGGCAAACCGCTCGTCGTTGCGTCGATGCTCGCCTTGATGCGCTACCCGCTTCGCACGGTGCTCGCGGTGCCGTCGGCGCTTGCGCAGATCGGCGAGTTCTCCTTCATCCTGGCGGGCGTCGGCCGACGGCTTGATGTCCTGCCGCAGATTGCCACCGACGTCGTGGTGGCTGTCTCCATCGCATCGATCGTCATCAATCCCCTGGCCTCGCGACTGATTGGACCTGCAGAACGAACGCTGCTGCGACTGCGCCGGCAGTCGCCGATCGAAGACGCCGAACAGCCAACCTCATCGTCGCTTGATCCGCAGACGCGCGCGATCGTAGTCGGCTACGGCCCGACCGGCCGAACAGTGACGCGCCTGCTACGCGAGAACGGCATTTCGCCCACTGTGGTCGAGCTGAACATGGACACCGTGCGTCAGCTGCGTCAGGACGGCGTCTCTGCCGTATACGGCGACGCCCGTCAGACGGATTCGCTCGTTACGGCCGGGCTTCGACATGCCGGGACGCTGATCGTCAGTGGCGCCGATACCGGCTCGCCCGAAATCATTCAGGGCGCACGCGAAATCAATCCCGGCATCGATATCTTCGTCCGCAGTGTCTACCTGCGCGACGTCCCACAGCTCAAGGCTGCCGGCGCCGAGCAGGTCTTCTCCGGCGAAGGCGAAGTCGCTCTGGCCATGACCGAAGCTGTGCTGCGCCGGCTCGGCGCCACAGCTGATCAGGTAGACCGCGAGCGCGATCGTGTCCGCGATGAGCTCTTTGGGAAGCCCGTACAATAAACGCATGATCAGAACCCTCTCGGGTGCACTCGCCACTGCGTTCGTTGCCGCCTTCGCATTGACCGCCGGGCTCGCCGCACAGGCGCCGTCCGGCGTCACGCTGAAGGTTGGAGATCAGGCGCCGGAATTCACACTGAAGGCGTCCGACGGCCGCACCTATTCGCTGGCCGAATACCGCGGCAAGAAGCCCGTGGTGATCGCCTGGTTCCCGAAGGCGTTCACACAGGGCTGCACGCTCGAGTGCAAGTCGCTCGCGGCCAACGGCGATCGCCTCCGGAAGTACGACGTCGTCTATTTCATGGCCAGCGTCGACACGCTCGACGACAACACGCGGTTTGCTGAATCAGAAAAAGCAGACTTCCCGCTGCTCAGTGACGCCGACAAGAGCGTCGCCACGCGTTATGGCGTGCTGGCGCAACGCGGCTTTGCCAATCGGTGGACGTTCTACATCGACAAGAACGGCAGGATCTCGTACATCGATCGCGCGGTGAACCCGGAGACGTCCGCGGAAGACATCATTTCGCGGCTCGGTCAATTGAAGGTCGCGACGATCAACTAGCCGCCGAAACGCGGATTCACAATCGGGCTGAAGATCGATCCGAACGTGTAGCTGACACCGAAGTACAGGAAATACCGGTAGCTCGTCGCCAGCTGGCGCTGGTTGACGAGCACTTCTTCGCTCGTCGCCTCCTCGGCCGGCAGGGAAATCTGATCGCGTACCCATTCGAAGTTCGAGCCGATGTTGAGCGACAAGCCCCGCAACAGGTTCAGCGACACGTCGCCATACGAGGCGACGTGATTCTTCGCAAAGTCGGGAACGAAGGACGCGACCTCGACGTTGCCACTGATCGTGCCCCAGCGCTGGCGAATCGACACATTCGTGTCGAGCGCCTGCGACATCCGGGTCTCGTGCAGCTTGCCGTAGATGGTGATCTCGCGATAGTCCCACGCACGTGCGTAGACCGAATAATTGACGGCGACGATCCGCCGCGTCGACTCGGAGTATGGGAACAGATCCCATTCGATCCCGGGACCCGCCCGGTACGACCAGTCCTGGTTGTTGTAGGTCGAGGAGCTCCAGTTGGCGCGTGCACCAGCCGACCAGTGGTTGCCAATCGATTTCACGAATAACCCGTTCGTCCCGTAGTCACGGTTCGGCGAGCGGAACGTGCGCCCGTCGGGAAGATCGAACTTGCTTTCCCTGTAGTTCATCGACCCGCTCACGTTGATCTTGGTGTTGTCGGTGGTGCGGTTGGCATTGACGTTGGTGTTGACGTAGTAGGACTTGCTCGAGCTCTCCCCATTGGCGTTCCCGTTCAGGTTCACGCGGAAGCTCCAGCGATTCCACGGATCGTGCGATTGGAGCGCCGACCCCGGGGTGGTGGCTGGCGCGGCTTCCACCGTCAGGCGAAGACGATCAGCACCTGCCGTCCCGAGCACGTACGGCACCAGCCCGAGCGACATCACGCGGACCATGCCGCGCCGCACGGCATCCTCGGACGAGGCGACAACGAACGTCTCCTTGAGCACGCGATCCTGGCCCACGAAGCGGCCCTGGCCGAAGAAGCTGAAGGTGATTTCGCGACCACCGCTGCCGGTGGACTGACCGGTCATCAAGAGGTGAATGTCCGCGGTCTGCCGATCGCGGACGTGCTCGACGAAGTTGATCTCGGTGCGGAAGAACTCTCCGTCGCACGGCGTGTTGTTGCAGTCGATGAAGACACGAACGGGACCTGACGCCGGTGGCGACGGGGCGGCGTCCTGAGCGATGCTCGTGCCCCCGCAGGCGAGGCTCACGAAGACCGCCAATATGGCTGCGCGCAATCGCCTGTTAGACGCCACCTCTGCTGATTTGGTTCGAATCGATCGCAGGGTCCGGCTTCACCCGGCCAGCACCTTCACACGCGCGCCAGCAACTGCGCCGCCGTTTCGCGGACCTGGGCCACGTGCCGCATTTCATGCGCGGCAATCAGCTCCACCCACTGATAGACATTCAGCGGGCCAAAGAATGGATGCTCGTGAATCACGCCGCTCAGCGCAAGGCCGTCGGCGCTCAGCACCGCTGCGCGAAATCCGGCGCGGGCTCTGTCCGCCGCCGCCCATGCCGCATGTTCATCCATCGTCCCTGACGGGATCGCCGCCTCGGGCGCGTTCCGCTTGCCGCTGCGATCGGCCAGCATCGTGCTGATTCGCTCCGTCAGCGGCTCGCGCGGCTGCTTTTCGGGGCCGAGACCGGAACCCAGTGCATCGGTGATCTTGCCCCCGACCACGGCGCTGAACCGGCTTTCAACGAGCGACAGATGCTCGACGATGTCCACGGGCGACCAGCGGTCGGGACCCGGACGGACCGTGCGCAGGGCCGGAGGGATCGCGGCGACGGATTCCCGCAAAGCCTGACGCGACGCATCGAGCGTCGCCAGCACGTCGATCAGATGCTGATGCATAACTGGATGCTCCTTCGCTATCGTGGTGTCCTCTTGCGTAGTGTCCGGCTTTAGCCGGACCCTATTTGACGCGAACGCCCTTCAGTTCGCCCTCGACTATCGTCACGATCATTTCGTTGACGACACCGCTCGGGCCCGGCAGGAATTCCACCGCCACGCCCTGCGCCAGAAACTTTGTCCGCGCCGTCGGAATCGCGGTCATCGTCGGCCCACGCTCGATCCCCAGCAACAGCGTGCCCTCCTTGGGCGTCACGGTCACTTTGAAGCTCGGGTCGCCGGGAACCATCGGTGGAAACTGATAGGTGCCGGCGTAGCTCGCGAGCACCGCGGGGTCCACCGTCACCTGCAGCTTCTTGTCGTCGTCTGCGGTGCCGACAAGGTGCGGACGGCTGCGCTCGTTCTCGTTGCACACGTACTCGATAAGGTCGGTGTCGGGCTGCAGCGTGGCCTCAACCGCAATCTTCGCCGGCTTCGCGTACGCCTTCGGGTCCTCGAACGTGACTTCGATATCCATGTGTCCGAGATCGCGCCGTCTGATTCGCTCCGTGACCCGCAGCGCCTCGGTATGCCGATGGCCGAAGTCGTCGAGAAATGTGCGGTCGTTGTATCCAATCGTCGAGACGACCAACGTGTCACCCTCCCAGCGGCCGACCGAATAGCCAAGCCAGGTCGGATTCGGGTCGGCGGGAAGCTGCCGTCCATCGGTAAAAATCTGGCGATAGGCCAGCGACTCGTACAACACGGTGGTCTGACCGGGCATCTGCAGGAACTTGGCGTACGGCGCGCTGGTCGCCGCCCGGGGACCCGACGGCAGACAGAGGACGCCGGTGTCCTCGCGTCCGAGTTCGTGCATGAACTTCCGCGCTGCGTCGACCACCCATGGCTGCGGACCTGCCTGCTCGAGCGTACTCGTTGGATCGACCTGCGGCTCGAAACGCCAGAGACCGGTTAAATCCGGTTTGCCATCGGCGGTCATCGGACGCGGCGCGGTCATGTTGACCTTGCCGTCTGCTCCACGAGGAAGCCCGGGGGTCTTGTTGCCGATCCACTGGGCGAGGGCGCTGTGTGCGACCAGCAGCGTCAGACTGGTCACAGAAATGAGCCTGAAGACGTAAGACACGGTTAAATCTCCCTTCTAGTCCGTGGGTTCAAGGGGTTCAGGGGGTTCAAAAGGTCCTGAACTTCCTGAACCCGTGAACCAGCGGTTGAGAGAGCAAGTATGCTCGCACAAACTCGATCCCTCGTCATGTCCAGACTCACCACGCGCTGCTGCATTGCCGGAGGCGGTCCCGCCGGGATGATGGCCGGTCTTCTCCTCGCGCGAGCGGGCGTGGAGACGACCGTGCTCGAGAAGCACGGCGACTTCCTGCGCGATTTTCGCGGAGACACCGTTCATCCCTCGACGTTGGAACTGATGCACGAACTGGGCGTCCTCGAGGCGTTTCTGACGCGGCCGCATCAGCAACTGCGCGAAATTGGCGGCGACATCGACGGCCAACGCGTGCGCATCGCCGATTTCTCGCACCTGCCCACCGCATGCAAGTTCGTCGCGCTGATGCCGCAGTGGGATTTTCTCGACTTCCTGGCGGACGAGGCTCGGAAATATCCGACGTTCCGGTTGCTGATGAACGCCGAGGTGATCGACGTGCTGCGGGCCGACGGACGCGTCACCGGTCTACGCGCGAAGACACCGGACGGTGAAGTCGACGTGGAAGCGATGCTGACGATCGGCGCCGACGGACGTCATTCCGTCGTCCGCGAACGCGCGGGACTGACTGTCGACACGTTCGGCGCGCCGATCGACGTGCTGTGGATGCGCCTCTCGCGCCACGAGACCGACCGCGTGGAGACGCTCGGCATCATCCGATCGGGCCGCGTGTTCGTGATGCTGAATCGTGGCGACTACTGGCAGTGCGCGTTTGTCATTCCGAAGGGCGGGTACGCGGCGTTACGTGAACAGGGCCTCGAGGCATTCCGTCGCGACATCGTCGCCATCGTGCCCTTTCTGAGCGATCGCGTTGCCGAGCTCAAGACCTGGGACGACATCAAGCTGCTGACCGTGCTGGTTGATCGACTGAAGCAATGGTACGCGCCGGGACTCCTTTGCATTGGCGACGCCGCACATGCGATGTCACCGATCGGCGGAGTCGGGATCAACCTGGCCGTGCAGGATGCCGTCGCGGCCGCGAATCTGCTCTACCGTCCGCTGCGCGATGGCCGTGTGTCTCTCGACGATCTGGCGGCGGTGCAGAAGCGGCGACTGTTTCCGACGCGGATGACACAGAACGCACAAGTGGCGATTCAGCAGAACGTGATGGCTCCAGTGCTTGCGCTCGATCGGTCGGCGTCGATCTCATTGCCGTTTCCCGTGCGTCTGCTGCAGCGTTTTCCTGTTCTTCGCCGGATTCCCGCGCGTCTGGTCGGAATCGGCGTGCGCCCCGAACATGTCCGAACGCCCAATGCGTTTCCGTAGTGTCCGCTTTCAGGCGGACCAGCCGTGGTGTCCGGGCTTACCCAGACCAACCGTAGTGTCCGGCCCTAGCCGGACCAGCCGTAGTATCCGGCTTTAGCCGGACCTCGAACGTAGTACTACCCGGCTTTTGGTCGACGATTCGCCAAAGTGGTCTGAAGTTCACACTGATGAGCGTCGCGCCGGTGCGATGCGGTGGAACGGGCGCGAGTTTGCGGCACCCGGACCCGGCGGTTACAATTGATTTCTCGATCTGGTCCGCCTACGGCGCGACTGACGCCTGGCCGGCGTAGCTCAGTTGGTAGAGCAGCTGATTCGTAATCAGCAGGTCGTCGGTTCAAGTCCGACTGCCGGCTCCATTCTTCGTTAGAAAACTCTCATATTCTGTCGATCAACCAAGCGTCGCGATTGACCCTTGACGCCCAAGTTGACGCCCTAGCGAATCAACAGAACCTCCTCTCACTCTCGGACTCGGATTCCACGGATCCCGTCGTACGGTCCGACGAACGGGGCGGCCGCTTCATGCGCGTTTTCAATGCTCATCGATGACCATCGTGCGGGGGGAATCGACAAGAGATGTCAGAAACGCCACGATGCCGACGCTGGAAGCTTTGCGATGCGTCATTACAAACCCTTCAAAAATCGCTGTCTGCAGAAACATCAGATGCGGAGACTAGCAGCTCGTGGCGAGACGTCCAATGGCGGCTTCGCGTATCGCAGAAGCGAGCACACTCTCAATGAACGGGCTCTTGGCCTCTGTGTATGCCTCCTTTGAGACACGCCGTGCCAGCTCTTGTTTCAGTTGGTAATAGGCCGCGGCCGATTCCGGATAAGCACGAAGATGGTCGCGAAACGCGAGGTGGCGAATCCAAAAGTCGCTTCCTGTAACCACGCAATGCACATGAAAGGCACGCGGTCCAACTCGCGGCTTCCGGAAGTACCGTCGGTCGGGAAGTTGCTCTTCGTACTCGTGGACGTATTCGTACCCCGCCGCTTCGAGCGCCGGAATCCGTTCTTCAACCTCAAGCAGGATCGGAACACCAATCAGTATGTCGATTACGGGCTTGGCCCCCAGGCCTGGAACGGCGGTGCTCCCAACGTGTTCGATGATAGCGTCGCTGCCCGCGAACACGGCTGCGAGGACGCTGCGTTCTTCGTCGAATCGGCGAGGCCAATCCGGATCGTACGGGGCGATAGTGACTCGGGTAGTCATCGCTCTGAGTTGCTCGGACCCGTGATTAGCGATCGACACGAATTGATCGGCGTACTACCCTGTCGCCGATGGCGATGGGCAAACGAAAGCGGCACGCGAAGCAATCGTCGATGTGGGTGGCCACTCAGGACCTGCCCCGAAGTGCCGCCCATCCCTGCTATACGCGACTGAATCAGATCCTCGACGAAGGTGACTTCGACGGGTACGTCGAAGGACTCTGCGCGCGATTCTACGCCGAGGAAGGCCGGCCAGGACTGCCACCGGGCCGCTACTTCCGGATGTTGCTGATCGGGCATTTCGAAGGCTTGGATGCCGAGCGCGCGATTGCGTGACGTGCCGCGGATTCGTTTGCGCTGCGCGAGTTTCTCGGGTTGGTGATGCCGGAGGCGCCGCCGGATCATTCGACGATTTCCCGCACGCGTCGGCTGATTGATCTCGAGACGCACGAGGCTGTCTTCACCTGGATGCTGCAGCGCCTGGCGGATGCGGGCTTTGCGCATAGGTCAGTCTCACCCTGGACACCGTGGTCGCCGTAAACAGGTCCTTAATCAGTGGGCTGGTGCGGCGATGCACACCGCGCGTGATAAAGCCCCTGTACTCCTCGAAGCGAGTAAAGTTATCTCCCACCAATCCTGACCTGCCCCGGAAAACGGTTAAGCCTGAAAACGCGACTGAATCGTCTGTGATCTCGAGTTCGATCCCGTCGTTCTTCATTGCCGTCGACTCACGTGTACAACAAAGCGGCTGACAAGTTCGAGGAGCACGAAGCGGCGCGAAGGGCGCAGCTGACCAGGAGCCCGCTGACGTGATCACTGTGCCCACGACGTTCGTCATTGCCCAATCTGCTTCATAGTCCGCGCCCAGAAGATCGTCTCAGTCTCATTGCAATTGAACGGAGTGGAGTCGTGATGTGTCCGCTCGTGATCGTGGTAACACCTCAGTCGAGCCGGCTGACTCTGCGGCAGCATCGGGGCGCGACACTCTGCGTCGTCCCGTTCTGCACGTTCTTGTCTCGTTGAGCTTGCGCGTGGCGCCCGCTCGAAATGAGTCACGCGACCATCCTGTTTGTGAGTAAGATCCCGCGCACCATGTACCAGCGCCTTACTGTGATGTGCATCG
>DASROF010000020.1:0-20684 GCA_035647075.1 Vicinamibacterales bacterium
GCGAACGACGATGCTGGCGAGCGGATTGTTCGGTGCCGCATTGGCGGCGTTCACCCAGACAATGCCTCGGCCGGCGACCTGATAGCGCGGCCCGTCGATGCGCCCCTCATTGATCGCATTGCGGATGTCCACGTCGCCGTAGCCGTTCGCATGCGAGCTCATGTCCCGGGCCGACGTAAAGCCGGCGTGCAGGTCCGCCTGCAGGTTGTGAATGGCGATCAGCGTCGACTGCTCGCGCGTCATGCCGTCCTTCGGCGTGTTGAACATGTGCGTGTGAGCGTCGATCAGGCCCGGCAGCACCGTCGCCAACGACAGATCGATGACGCGTGCGCCCGCAGGCACTTTGACCTGGCCCTCGGGACCGACCGCGGTGATCTTGCCGGCGTCGATGACGATCACCTGCTTCGTGCGGATCTGGCCCGTCTTGCTGTCGAAGAGGCGGCCGGCGCGAATCGCAGTCGCCGCCGGCGACGACGGACACTTGATCACGCCGCCGTCGCTGCCGACGCACGGCGTCGGTCCCGCCCCGCGCCACGGTGCCGGCGGTGGCTGCACCTGCGCGCGAAGGCCAACGGTGACGAACAGGACGACGAGGAGTCGGGCGACGATCTTCATGGCGCGGAGCCTATCGTCGCGGTGTGCGAAGGTCAAGACACTACGTACAGACGAAGGGCGCCGCAAGGGCGCCCTTCGCGGCACCCCTGAAAGGGGTGCCCACCGATTTCAACTACGAACTATCTAACTAGCCAACTACCAACTATCCAGCTACTCGGCCTTCGTCTTGAACGAGAAGCTGTGCGTCACGGTGGAAAGCACGCGCACGGGAATGCCGTTGACCTGCACCGGCTGGTACTTCGCCTGCAGCGTCGCCTCGATCGCCGCCTGATCGAGCTGCGGGATCGACTTGAGGACGCGCGTGTCTGCAACGGCTCCGTTGGTGTCGATGACGACCTCGAGCACGACATCGCCCTGCACGCGCGAATCGATCGCGGTCTTCGGATAGACCGGCTTCACATACTTGGTCTTCTTTGGAATCTTGAGTCCCGCTCCCGTCGGCATGGCGCCGGTGGCAGACGCCCACGCCGACGCGGCGAGCTGCTTCGGCAGAACTTCCGCCGGATCGGCCAGTGCGTAGCTGGCCTGCCCGCCGGCGAAACCGAACGACAACTGGAACGTGATCGGACCAGCGGCGGGCGCCTCGAAACGCCAGTCGTTGAGCGCTTCCGACACGGAGCGCAGCACGGCGTCAACAGCAGCCTTCCCGGCCGCTTCGTCCGTCGGCGATCCGATCGCCGTCTGCAGCAGCGGACCCTGAGCGCGGCGCAACTCCACCACGCGGCCGGCAGTGTCGACGGTCACCTGGACGAACAGCGCAGCCCGCGCCCCCATCCGCCGCAGTTCCCACGGATAGGCGGCGAACTCGGTGCTCTTGCGCTTCGGCAGCTGATTCAACTGCGTGATCACCTTGGCCTGTTGCTCGAGCGGCCCGGCGGTCTCGCGCATGTCGATGGCGCCGTTCGCCGGTGCTGCCGTCAGCGCCGGCGCGCCGCCCGCGAACAGACTTGCCATGATCAGTAACCGGACACCACGCATAAGAACTCCTGAACTGAAATGAACATGCGATGGTTCAAGAGGTTCAAATGGTGCAATTGGTTCAGGAGGTCTCGTTCATGTGGTTCACTTGAAACCTGCTGAACGAAACCTTCTGAACCTTTTGCACCCTTTGAACGCTGAACCTGGGTTCAGCGCTGCAGCGGGTTATCCCGTAGCTGGAAGTGCACCATCTTCCCCTTGGTGCCCTTGCCACCCTCGATGTGCCACACGAAGTGCGTGCCGTAGTTCGCCCACAGCCCGCGACCTTTCCACCCGGCCTTCGCATCGTCGATGCGGCCGTCGAGACCGCGCGCATAGAAGCCGAGCGGATACGGCACGCGCAGCGTGACCCACGTCTTCGTCTGCGGATCGAGCACGAGCAGCGAGTCGGAGTTCGATCCGGTTGCTATCGGTTTGTTTTCCCCGAGCCCGAGCGAGTTGTACTGATCCACCCAGTTGTAATAGTGGAAGTCCGACGGGATGTTCGTGCCTTTCAGCTTTGGACCGTCTGTCAGATAGAGCGTCCAGCCTTCCGGGCAATCGCTGCCGTCGGTCTTGCGCGCCCCGGTCAGCGACTTGCACTTGCGGCGATCGAAGCTGGCGAGGTGGCTGCTGGCCGCGAGGGCGGTCCACACCACGCCGTTGCGATCGACGTCGAGACCACGCGGGTCGAGACCAGGCGCCGGCACCTTGTAGACCTCGGTCATGCACGACTGCGGCGGGTTCTTGCCGCGATCGACGCGGATCAGGAAACCCGGGACGCGTTCCGCCGCTCCCCATATCGAGTCGTCAACCGGGCTCGGGACGACGCCGTAGAGGCTGTAGCCGACGAGCGTGTCCAGCTTCGGATCCGGGCCACCGGCCTGCGGTGTGGCCCCTGCGCCACGAGCACCACGCCCGGCTTGCGCGTTACCGCCAGCCGTATCGCCGCTGTAGAGGATCGACTCGCCGCGTCCAGTGATCTGGTTCCATGGCGGAGCGGAGATCTTGCCGTCGCCGTTGGTGTCCACCACCTGGCCGCACCAGCCGTTGGCCTTCTTCTCGTCCTTGGTCTCGTCGTAGACCTTCGAGTCGATCCAGCCGACGATCGGACCTGACAGCTCGTTGAAGTACACGGTCTCGTTCGCGTCGTTGTCGAACTGCAGGTGGTGCGTTGCGTAGCAGGTGTCGATCAGCGTGAACTGCTTTGTCTTGGGGTCGTAGAACGACGCCTGACGTCCGCTGCTGCGCAGCGGGAACCATGCCGCGAACTTGTTGCTCGGATCGGCGCACCACGCCGGATCCTGATTCCCGCGGATCTTCGACGTCATCCACACACGGCCCTTGCTGTCCAGCATCGGGTTGTGCGGATCCGCAGGGTTGTACGGCGGATTGGACCAGAGCCACTCATCGCCCCACCAGAGTGACGGCCGATTCGGCTTTGGGAAGCGCGACGGCACCTTTTCGCGCGGCTCGCGCGTCGGGATATCGAGTTCCTCTGTGCGATTCGTCTTCGGATCGAGGATGACGAGCTGGCCGTGTCCGGCTGACACCGCATACACCGGTCCGCCACCGTTGACCGTCGGATGATGACGATCGGTCGTGATCTCGTCGTGCATGAAGGAGTGGTCGGTGCCCCAGTCCCACAGCGTCAGCACGAGATTGCGCTCAACGCCTTTTGGCCGCGGCGGCGCTTGCGACGGAACTTCGCCCTTGGCAACACGCTCGGTCCAGTCGGCGTAGACCTTCAGCGACCGCGCCTGGCCCTGGTTGTTGAGGACGCTATACATCGACGTGCCGCGCACGCCGGTGCCGAGGCGCCATTCCCAGGCTTCGGCATGCGTCTTCAGCTCGGGTTTGGCCTTGAATACGTGATCGACGGTGCGCGTCAGCTGGTTGCCAAGCTGATGGCAGAAGTTGCAATCGGACTTGAGCGAATAGACCCAGCGATCCTGCGAGTCCATCGCGGCGCCGAGGCCGTTGCCCTGCGGCGGGTTGCCGGTTCCCGGGAACTCGCTCTTGGCGGGCGGCTCGAGCATCGACAGCCAGTAGTTGCCGGGATACACCTTCGCGGCTTCCTGCGGTGTCTTCGCTGCCTCCGCACGCAACGTCAACGCGGTCGACGTCGGTTTCGTCTGCACGGGCTTCGAGTCAACCAGCCCGTAACCGCGGACCCACACGTTGTAGTTTGCGGCCGGCAGGTCGGGCAGCATGTAGCGGCCCTGATCGTCGGTGACGACGATCTTGATGAAGTTGGTGGCGAGGTCTTTCGTTTCGGCGATGACCCAGACGCCCGCTTCAGGTCCGGACGGACCCTGGACCACGCCGGTGAGATACCCATCTGCGGCCGGCGCGCCGCGCTGCGCTTTCAGAACACCACCCGGCGCCAGCACCAGCGCCAGCAGCAGCGCGATCAGACCTGCGCCGAGCGCAGCGAATCCGAACCGCCTGCGGTTAGACCTGCTCATACAAATCCTCCTCAAATCTGCCGACCAGCTGAGTAACCGAAGAATTATAGGTTGACTGGCGTCCGGCGGACGACCGGACGCACGTTATAAGAAGGTAAAATATCCGGGCTTTTCAATGAGATACCTGATGCCGTGGCGCGCAGTGCTCGCCCTGATCCTGACGTTCGCTGTCCCATCACTGTCCCGTGCGCAGGCGCCGGCGGAGACGCCAGCCGCGAAGGGGGACCCGAGGCTGGCCGAAGCCGTGTCGCGACGGGACACGCCGGGCGTTCGCGCCCTTCTCGCGCAGAAAGTTGACGTCAACGCGCCCGACGTTCAGGGCACGCCGGCGCTTCACTGGGCGGTCCGCCTGGACGACATCGATCTGGTGCGGCTGCTGCTGTCCTCCGGCGCGGATGCGAAGCTCACTAACCGATACGGCGTCACGCCGCTGACGCTGGCGGTCACCAACGGCAATCCGGCCATCATGCGACTGCTGCTCGACGCCGGCGGCGACGCGAACGCGCTCGATCCAGCCAATGAAACCATGTTAATGGTGGCGTCGCGGGTGGGCGTGCTCGATGCCGTCCGCCTGCTGCTGGAGCGCGGCGCTGTTGTGGACACCCGCGACAAGACGTACCAGCAGACTGCGCTCATGATCGCCGTCCGCGAAAATTACCCGGACATCGTCAAGCTGCTGATTGAACGCGGGGCCGACGTCAACGCGAAGACGCGCACCGGCGCCACGCCAGGGTGGGTGCTCCCGAATTCAGTGCCCGGCTTCGGCCACGGCATCGGCATCGTCCGCGGCGGACTGCCGCCACGTGGGTCGCGTCAGCCGATTCCTGGCTCACTGTCACCGTTGCTGTACGCGGCGCGCGACGGCCGGCTCGAGGCAGCGAAGCTGCTCATCGCGGCAAAGGCGAACATCGAGCAGACGGATGCGAACGCGATCACGCCGCTGCTCATGGCCATCGTCAACAACCGCGTTGACGTAGCGAAGTTCCTGATTGAAAAGGGCGCCGACATTCAGGCGACGGACTGGTATGGCCGTACGCCGCTATGGGCCGCCATCGAGACGCGCAACATGGACGTCGATAACGGCACGTTCGTCAACAGCATCGATCGCGAGCCGCTGCTCGACGTCATCAAGATCCTGCTCGAACGCGGCGCGAAGGTGAACGTGCGGATGAAAGAAGTGCCGCCGATTCGGCGAACGTTCCTGCGCACCACCGGCTCGCTCTCGTGGGTTGATTTCACCGGACAGACGCCGTTCCTGACCGCCGCCCTGGCCGCCGACACGACGGTCATGCGGCTGCTGCTGAAATACGGCGCCGACCCGAGCATCAGCACGTTCGAGGGGACGACACCGCTGATGGCGGCTGCCGGCGTGAACTGGGTTGTCAACCAGACATACGACGAGGGTTCCGCGGCGCAGCTCGAAGCGGTCAAGCTCTGTTACGAGCTTGGGAACGACGTGAATGCCGTCAACACGATGGGACTCACGGCGCTGATGGGCGCGGCGAATCGCGGATCCGACGACATCATTAAGTTCCTCGTCGAGAAGGGCGCGAAGCTGGATTTGAAAGACAAAGAAGGGCGCGACGCGGCGGCGTGGGCGGAGGGTGTGTTCCTGGCAACGCATCCCGCGAGACCGAAGCCGTCGTCAATCGCTCTTATCAAGAGCCTGTCAGGGCAGCCGGTAGCTCCATAAGCATGTTCAAAAAAGTTCTTCCCCTCGCATTGCTCTGGATCGTGGTGGCTGGCTTCAGGATGGTAGAGGCCGACCTTCAGGTGGGACTTCCTCCACAGGCATCTCCAACGGCAACAGCTGATGATGCCGCGCTGCTGAAGCAGTACTGCATGACCTGCCACAACGAACGCGCGAAGACCGGCGGTCTCGTGCTCGACGCCGAGTTAACGACGGTTGCTGCGGATCGCGAGCGTTGGGAGAAGGTGATCCGCAAGGTCAAGACGGGGATGATGCCGCCAAGCGGTGCACCGCGTCCGGCACGCGAGCGGTTGGACGCGTTTGCCTCCGCGATGGAGACGCGGCTCGACGCCGTTGCTGACGTCAAGGCTACTCTCGACACACCGGCGCTGCATCGACTCAACCGCACTGAATACGCGAACGCAATCCGCGATCTGCTCGACCTCAACGTGGACGTGTCAGGGCTGTTGCCCGCGGACGGATCGAGTGAAGGATTCGACAACGTCGCGGAGGCATTGAGCGTGTCGCCGTCGCTGATTCAGGGCTATGTATCGGCGGCCATGAAGATCAGCCGCCTTGCCGTGGGTGACCGGACGATGGCCGCATCTCAGGTCGTCTATCCCGCGCCACCGGCTCTGGCGCAGGACAAGCACATCGACGGGCTGCCGATCGGCACACGCGGCGGCATGGTGGTGCAGCACACCTTTCCGCTCTCTGCTGAATACGAGTTCACAATTGGCGGCGGCGGCGGCTTCGGCGGCGCAGCCGGCGCGGCGGGCGGCACGGACGTGACGATCGACGGCGCACGAGTGACTGTCCAGAACACGCGGCGGTTCCGGATCCCGGTGACCGCGGGTCCACATCGCATCGCCGTCGCCGTGCTCGATCGGCAGCGCAACGCTGGTGTCGACGACGCCTACTCGGACTTCCGCTCGGCGAACAACGGATTCAACGTCGGCGGCGGTGTCACACAGGTCGCCATTATGGGTCCTTACAACCCGACTGGCACTGGCGACACTCCGAGCCGCCGCCGGATGTTCACCTGTACTCCCACAGCCGCCTCTGAAGAAACGTGTGCCCGATCGATTCTGTCGCGACTCGCGCGGCACGCGTATCGCGGTCCGGTCGTCCCGCGCGAGGTCGACACGCTGATCGGCTTCTACAAGCAGGGTCGCGCGCGCGGCGATTTCGAGACAGGGATGCAGGAAGCCCTGGCGCGCCTGCTGGTGGCGCCGCGGTTCCTGTATCGCACGGAAGAAGAGCCTGCGAGCGTTGCGGCCGGCGCGGCCTATCGCATCAGCGACACGGAGCTCGCGTCGCGGCTGTCGTTCTTCCTCTGGAGCAGCATTCCGGACCAGGAGTTGCTCGATCTCGCGGCAAAGAATCGTCTGCGCGATTCAGCGACGCTGCAGCGTCAGGTCAAGCGGATGATCGCCGATCCGAAGGCCGATGCATTCATCGAGAACTTCGCGGGCCAATGGTTGTATCTGCGCGATCTGGCCAACTTCCAGACGGAAGCCGTCGGATTCGACGACAACCTTCGCCGGTCGCTGCGGCGTGAGACCGAGCTGCTCTTCGGCACGATCGTCCGCGACGATCGATCGCTCATCGAGCTGCTCGACGCCGACTACACGTTCGTTGACGAGCGGCTGGCGCGGCACTACGGCATTCCGAACGTGCGCGGCAGCTACTTCCGCCGCATCGCCCTCGATCCGTCGAGTGCGCGCCGCGGCCTGCTCGGCCAGGGCAGCATGCTGACCGTCACGTCAACGGCGACGCGGACGTCACCAGTGATGCGCGGCAAGTGGATTCTGGAGAATCTGCTCGGTGCGCCGCCGCCGCAGCCGCCCGCCAACGTGGAGACGAATCTTGGCGAGGGCGAGGAGATCGCCAAGACGACGACGTTGCGGCAGAGGCTGGAACGGCATCGCGCGAGTCCGGTGTGCGCGTCGTGCCACAAGATCATGGACCCGCTCGGGTTCGCGCTCGAGAACTACGATTCGATCGGCGGCTGGCGCGAGAAGGACGGACCGGCCAAAGTGGATACATCCGGCCAGCTGGCAGACGGCACGCCGCTCAGCGGGCCCACCGATCTCCGCAAGGCCGTGCTGAGCCGGTCCGATGCGTTCGTCACCACGGCGACCGAGAAATTGTTCGTTTACGCGCTCGGCCGGCCGGTGCACTATTACGACATGCCGATGGTCCGGACGGTTGTTCGGCGTGCGGCAAAAGAGGGGAACCGGTTTTCGGCGCTGCTGCTCGGGATCGTCGAGAGCGATGCGTTTCAAAAGAGAGTGAAGAAGGGCTGACGATGGCTTTCCTGACGAAACGGCACTTATCGCGGCGGATGTTTCTGCGAGGAGCGGGCGTCACGCTCGCCTTGCCCTTCCTCGATTCAATGCTCCCCGCCGGGCGGTTGTTCGGGCAGGCCGCGGCGCGGCCGACGCGGTTTGGCGCGATCTACTTCCCGCACGGCGCCATCATGCCGAAGTGGACGCCGACCACCGAAGGCGCGAACTTCGAGCTTACCGAGATCCTGCAGCCGCTCAAGGCGTTCCAGAGCCGGATCAACGTCATCAGCGATCTCGAGTGCGCCCTCGCCTACGGCAGCGGCGCGACCGCAAACCATAATCGAGCGGCAGCGGCCTATCTGAGCGGCGCGTTTGCCAAGACAGGCGCGAAGCCGGAGCTTGGCATCACGGTCGATCAGATCGTGGCGAAGAAGATCGGTCAGGAGACGCCACTCCCGTCGCTCGAGCTGATGATCGAAGAGGCGAGCCTGAACTGCGGCGACGGCCTGAGCTGCTCCTATCGCGACACCATCTCCTGGCAGGGTGCGAACTCCCCGCTGCCGATGGAGAACAACCCGCAGGTGATCTTCGAGCGGCTGTTCGGCGACGGCAACACCGCCGCCGAGCGCGAGTCGCGCCGCGCGCAGTCGATCAGTCTGCTCGACTCGGTGCTGGGCGAGGCGGCGACGCTGCAACGGACGCTGCCGGCGTCGGATCGGTCACGTCTCGATCAGTATCTGACCGACGTCCGGGAGATCGAGCGCCGCATTCAGAAGGCCGGCAAGGCGCTGTCCTCGGATCTGCCCGTGCCGGCGACGCCGACCGGCATCCCGTCGGACGTCGAGGAGCACATCAAGTTGATGTTCGACCTGCAGGTGCTGGCGTGGCAGGCGGACATCACCCGCGTCTCCACGCTGCTGCTGGCGAAAGAGCTGAGCGGCGCGGTCTATCCGAAGAGCACGATCCGCGACGCCTTCCACACGCTGTCGCACCACTCGAACATCCAGGCGAACAAGGATCGCTTCGCGATCCTGAACATGTACCACGTGGCGCTGTTCCAGTACTTCCTGGACAAGCTGCAGTCCACACCGGACGGTGACGGCTCGCTGCTCGATCATTCGATGGTGCTGTACGGCAGCGGCATGAGCGACGGCAACCAGCACAATCACACCGATCTGCCGATCATTCTCGCCGGCGGCGCCTCAGGTCGACTGAAGGGCGGCCGTCACATCCGCAACCCAAAGAAGACGCCGATGGCCAACCTGCTGCTGGCCATGCTCGACAAGATGCAGGTGCCGGTCGAGAAGTTCGGGGATAGTACGGGCCGAGTCGAGATCTAACCACGAAGACACGAAGGGGATCGAAGGTCACGAAGAAGGATTGATCATTTCTCTTCGTGATCTTCGACCGGTTTCGTGGCCTTCATGGTTCAGAAGTCTATCTGCGCGCTGAACTTCGCGAACCGTGACTGCTGGATGCTGGTCGGCTGCAGCCACGTGCCGTTCGGGATGAACGCCTGGTTGTAGGTCAGGATTGCCGCCTTGTTCATCACGTTATAGACGTCGAAGCCGATATTCGTGCGCGTCCGCCCGACGCGGAGGATCTTTGCGACACGGATATCGAACTGATTGACGCGATCGCCGTACAGCGTACCCGGCTCGATCAGGTTCACCGAGATCGTGTTGCCGGCAACGCCGGCGAACGCACGGTTCAGGCCGACGGTTGCCGAGTTCGGCGCCGTCCAGTTGGCGGCGAGATCGCCCCCCTGATCGCTTCGCAGTGTGGCGGCGAACTGGACGTCAACCCACGGAATCATGTAGGAGCCGAGGGCTGTCGCGCGCGTGACCCATCCGGTCGAGGTGTTGCACCATGGGTTGGTCGGCGAGGCTCCCCCCAGCACCACTTGTTCGGGAAGTGCCTTGCGAATGTCGCAGTAGTCGCTGTCGGTCTTGATGACGTTGAAGCCTCCCTGCACCGTGAGGCCGAAGCGCTGCCGCGCCGTCACGTTCATGTTGAACGAGTTGGCCATCTGCGACTGATCGCCGAAATTGGAGGCCAGCGTCTGGAAGTTGTCGTTGAGGCGGGTGGCTGCCGTCGGCGTCACGTTGTAGAAGCCAGTCAACGTGTTGCCGCCTCCGCCAGGCAGGCGCAGATCGAGCGGAGCGACGACGCTGAACTCGGTGTGATCCTCGGGGGCGCGGGCACGGTTGTCGGTGGCGAGGAAGTTCACCAGCCAGCGGCGCTGATAGCCGAACTCCACGGCGACCCGCGGCAGCACTTCTTGCTGAACCGACGCGCCGAACTGCCAGTCGCCGCTCCGCACACCCCACCCGGACAGCAGGGCCGGATCGAGGGTTGACGCGAAGACCTGCGTGCCGAAATTCGTATTGGTGTTGACGCCGCACACGTCGCCGCCGCTGGCGCGCAGATCCTGCGCCGCCGGATTCAGCAGGTCGCAGTCGGCAACAAAGTTCGTGTTGGAGTCGGTCCAGGCGCGCGAGGCGGTGAGCGACAGGCGGCTGGTCGGATTGAGGGCGGTGAACAGGCCCATGTTCTGCGCCGCTTCCAGGTAGCGGCCGAAGTTCACCTTCACCGACGTCTTGCCATTGCCGAACAGGTCGTAGGCAACGCCGCCGCGCGGCCAGAGATCGTTATACCCCTCGACGCCCTTGGTGTAGGGGTAGGTCACCGCCGTCGGGAAGAAGCGGACCGGACCGACGGTCTGCTCAGGGTAATAGCTCCAGGCGTGGTCGTAGCGCACGGCGCCCTGCACTGTCATGCGCCCAAGCGTCCACTGCTCCTGAGCGTAGAAGGCGTCGGAGCGGACGCGCTGGCGGACGCCGAAATTGGAGATCGACTCCGTCAACTGGTCGGGGATGCCGTTTTGCGTTCGATACTGCAGGAACTGGGAGTTGGTGAAGTTGAGGCGATTGTCGTACAACATCGCGCCCTGATAGCCGCCTTTGATGTTGTGGCTGCCAGTCACGAATGAGGCAGTGGCGCCCCACTGGGTATTCCAGTTCACGTTCGACGCCCAGTTGGAGGATCGATACGTCAGGTTCGAAATGCCGCCGTTGTTCGCGCAGCCGGTCGCGCAGTTCTCGACGACCCGGATCAGGTTCTGAGTGTCGTAGCCGGGAATCACCGCACCGCCCCATTTGCTCTTATACGTGCCGTACGACGCTTCGAGCAGCAGCCGGTTGGTCAGCGGCGAGGTCCACTTCGCCTGCGCGACGCGGTTGCCGTAGGATCGGTAGGCGGATGCCTCCGGGGTGACCGTGGCGCTCGCCGACGGCGTTGGCGGAGCGGTCGACCCGCCAAAAACCTCGTTGTTACCGGACTTGCGGCACGCGTCGCCCGAATATCCCGGAGCCGCTCCACCTTCGCAGGGCCGCTGCTCGTCCCAGTACGCGGTGAACTTGTTCCGGCTGGTCGCCTGCGCCGTCAGCCGCAGTGTCAGCGGTCGGTAAGAAGCGGCGTTCACTGCGGGGCGGCTGGCGTCGGCGACATAGGTCCATTTCGTCGGATCGCCGGCATTCGCATTGCCGAACATTCCGGTGACCGTCTTTTCGCTCCCCTCGTTCCGGAGCGAGCCGAAGTACCAGAGCCGGTCGCGGACGATTGGGCCGCCGGCGCCCAGGTTGAAGTCCCAGACTTTCCGATACCGGCCGGGAACGGGGAGCTTCTGGGCCTCCATCTCCTTCGTGTAGTTACTGTCGATCATCGCGCCGCCGACACCGGCCGCATAGAAGCTTCCGCGCGTGCTGTTGCCGCCTTCGCGCGGCACGATGTTCATCGACGGCCCGCCGCCTTCGGTCTCGCCGAGCCCGCCCGAGGTGGTCATCGTCACTTCGCGGGCGTTGCCGACGTCGGGGACATACGACGAGACGCCTGCGCCGTTGAACGCGGAACCGACGCTGATGCCGTCGAGATTCACTCGCCCTTCGTTGCTGCGCCCACCGGCGCCGCCGAAGACCACCATGCCGGGAACGACCTGGGTGTCCATCGCGCCGCCTGCCTGCGTGACCACGTTGGGCATCAACTGCATCAGGGCGGCGTACGATTTCGTCCCCGGAATCGCGCTGATCGTGTCGCTGTCGACGGTGACCTGGCGCTTGATGCTCTGCACGTCCACGACCGGCGACTCGGCAGTAACCGTCACGGTCTCCTGCAGCGCGCCGACTTTCATGTCGGCGTTAACGGTGGCCGTGAACGCGCCTTCGATGACGACGCCGCTGCGGCGGTAGCCGTTGAAGCCGGGCAGGCTGAAGGTGACGACGTATGTGCCCGCCTTCAGATCGACCAGTCGGTACTGACCGTTGTTGTCCGTCACGACGGTGCGCGTCTTCTCGATGAGTACGGCGCTTGACGCTTCGACTGTAACGCCAGGCAGCACGGAGCCTGAGGAGTCGCGGACGACGCCGGTGATCGAGCCTTGAGCGAAGCTCAGCGTGGGGGTGAGGACGAGCAGGCCAAGCATCAGTGGCAACAGGCGGCGCATGTGTGTCTCCTTTTCGCGCGTCCGATTGCGAACGCGTCGAAGCGCCCGGATTCTAGGGCGCGCGAACACGGCAGGAGGGGCAAAAAACGGTCAAAGTTGCCCGTTCAAAATTTCGTCAAATTCGTGCGAGGGCCACACCCACTCGTGAAGCGAAGGCGGGCGGTCACTCGTCTTGACCCGGAGTGGGAAAGCGTCTAACGTCCGGCTCGTCAGTCACTCCCATGCACGACCCGACATTCGGCCCTTTCATGTTCGACATGTCCGAGATGCGTCTCATGCGCGACGACGCCGAGATTCGTCTGCGGCCACAGGCGCGACGCGTCCTGCGTGTGCTGCTGCTGCATCGCGGCCACACGGTCGGCTACGAACAGATGATGGCGGAGGCATGGGAGGGGACCTTCGTCTCCCGGCACACGGTGGACGTGACCGTCGCCGAGCTGCGTAAGACGCTCGGTGAGTTTGGACGCTGGATCACTCATCGCACGAAGGAAGGGTATTCACTCGACGTTCCCTCGTCGGAAGAGCTCATTCGCCGCGGCTGGCATTTCTGGAGCCGGCGTACGCGCGAAGGCGCCGAGCGCGCCATTGGCTGTTTCGAGCAGGCCGCCCAGGAATGCCCGGGCGACTTCCGTGCCTACGAAGGGCTGTCGACGTGCTACCTGATGCTGGCGACGTTCGGCATGCGCGCGCCGCTCGAGGTGTATCCGAAATTCCTCGAGGCGCACGAACGGGCCGTGGCGTCCGGCGGCATGACGGGCGAGCTGCACTGCAACCGCGCGCAGGGGCTGCATCTGTTTGAGCGGAACGTGGTTGAAGCCGAGGCGGAATATCGTCGTGCGGCGGAGCTGAAGCCGACGTTTGCGTCAACGTACGTTCGTACGGTCATGTTGTATGCGACCCAGGGGCGCCTTGACGAGGCGCTGGAAATGGTGCGGCGGGCATACCGCGCCCAGCCGCTGCTCCCGACGGCGGCGACGATCGAAGTGGATCTGCACGTCTGGCGTCGCGAGTTCGAGCTGGCCACGGTGCTCGGAGAAAAAGCGGTGGAGCTGCACCCGTATCTGCAGGTGGCGCGCGCCGCTTACGCCCAGGCGCTGCAGTTTTCCGGCAAGCTTGACGAGGCGCTGGCGCAGTATCGGCTCACGTCGGTGATGTGCCCCGATCTGCCGTGGTTGCGTGCCCTCGAGGGGACCTGCCTGGCGGACATGGGACTCGAGCGCCGGGCGTTGCCGATCCTCGAAGGACTCGACCAGCTCCGGCAATCGGAATATGTTGACGCGTACTACATGGCCGTGTTTCGCTCTGCGCTGGGGCAGCGCGAGCAGGCGTTCGCGGAGCTGGAGCGGGCCTGCGCGGAGAACGCCGCACCGCTGTTCGCGATGATGGTCGATCCCAAGCTGGATCGGCTGCGAGGCGACCGGCGAGTCACCGCGATGTTCGCGTCGCTCTACGGGCAGCCGGCTGGGGTCGCTTCGCGTCCGCCGATCCGAAGAGTCGTGTCCGGCGTCAGCCGGGCGTAACGGAGTATCCGGCCCCGCCTTCGCGCAAGACGCCACGGCGGACCAGAGCGAGGAAGAATGCGCAACCCGATCTTTGCTTCACTCGGATTCGCGGCGGTCATGGCCGGCATCGTGTCGGCCCAGAGCAGTGGGACTCCGCGTACGCCGTGGGGCGATCCTGACCTGCAAGGCACCTGGAGCAGTGAAGCCGAGCTCAGCGTGCCGTTCGAGCGGGCGGCGCAATACGGTGATCGAAAACTGCTGACCGACGCGGAATTCACCCAGCGTCAGAAACAGACCGCATCGCAGCTGCAGTCCGACAGCTCGGAATTCGACGTGTTCACGGCCGACACGCGCAACGCGGGCGCCGTCGGCTCCGCCACGTCTCCGCCGCCGCACTGGCTCGAGCGCGGCAAGGCGTCACGCCGGACCTCACTCGTCATCGATCCGCCTGACGGCCGAGTGCCGCCCACGGTGCAGGGAGCAGGCCGCGGTCGCGGACGCGGCGCCGCTGTTGGTACATTCGCCGGCGGCCAGTTCAGCGGCGCGACGTTCGCGGGGCCGCAGGACCTGAGCTTGTGGGAGCGCTGCATCACCCGCGGTGTCCCCGCGGCGATCTTCCCGACCGTCTATAACGCCAACATCCGCATCGTCCAGGGCCCGGGCGTGATCGCGATGACCTACGAAATGATTCACGACACACGTGTGATTCCGATCGGCTCGACGGCGCATGTCGGCTCGGCGATCCGCGGCTACGAGGGCGACTCGCGAGGCCACTGGGACGGCGACACGCTCGTCGTGGACACGACGAACTTCACCGACAAGACCAGCTACCGCGGCTCAGGCGAGACCCTGCACCTCATCGAACGCTTCAAGGTCGATCGTGACGGGCTGCAGTACGAGGTGACGGTGGACGATCCGCACACCTGGACGAAACCGTGGACCGCAGCGCTGACGCTCGCCCACCAGCCGGACGACTCGCTGTTCGAATACGGCTGCCACGAGGGGAACAACTCGATGCGCAACATCCTCAGCGCCGCGCGGGCTGCTGAGCGCAAGTAACCGCAACGGTCACGGATACGACGCCCGAGAGGACGTCACGCGTGCGCAACCGACAGCGCTTCAGCGATGGCTGTCGGGTTGTCGATCCACGGCACGTGCCCGACGTCGGGAATCCGCACGAGATCGAAGCGCTGACTGAGCGCCACTACGCGCTCACTCTCAACGGCAGCGGGATCGACCCGGTCCCGCTCGCCCACGACGAAGGTCGTCGACACCCGTAGCGCCTGCCATTTCGCGCCCAGCACCAGTTCTGGCTTAAACCCGCGCCAATCCAGCGCGCAATCGGCGAGCGACAGGAGACTGGCGGCGTTTCGGCGCGTCAGTGCTGCGTCCAGCTCGAGAAAGTCGTGGGTCAGTCGCTCCGGGTGCGCAACGAGCGCTCGACCCCAGAAACCGCGGAGCCGCGCGACCGTCGCCCGTTCAGCGACACGACGCGCGATCCCGCGGAGTAGAGGTATGGCTGGCAATCGAAGCGGAAGCGGAAGGTGACGCGTCAAGCCTCCCGGCGCACCGACGAGCCACAGATGCTGGACGCGTTCAGGGTCACGAAGCGCGAACGCCGTTGCCCACAGCCCTCCCATCGAGTTGCCGACGAGAGTGACCGACGGCAGCTGCTCGCCGTTCAGGACCTCGCTGATGAAACGGTGCGCGTGCGCAAGAAGGTCAACGCGCCGATAGTCGAAGGCGTCGGCCAGCCCGTGGCCCGGTCGATCGACGGCCAGCACTCGGAACCGGCTCGCCAGGTATGGGAGAAGCGGCCCCCAGTGAAAGGCAGCGCCTCCGCCGCCATGAATGAGCAGCAGCGGCGCTCCCTGTCCGCCATCGATGAGGGTGGTCGTGCCCCCGGACCATTCGATACGGCGCACCCGGAAGCCGGGCGCGCACCGACTCAGATATGCCGCGTGAAGGGATTCAGCGGTGTCGGAGGTCTCGGGCCGAGCCGTCGGACTGTCCTCAGTTCTTCGATTCGACGGTATAGGTGAAGAACCCGATCATCATCTCTTCCCACGTCTGATCGCCCCACCGGACGGTCGCCTTCGGATCCGGATTCGCGCGGTTCGCCGGCGAGTTGTCGAAGTGGGCGGTGACGCGGATCTTCGTGCCCTTTGGCACCGACAGCGGTTGCGCGAGCCAGTAGTCGGTCTGCCAGCCGAAGTCGTATTTCGGCACGCGCAGCAGGATCTCGCTGCGGCCGTCAGGGTACGTGGCGGTGTAGGTCATGTCCTTCCCGCGCAAATGCATGTGCGGGTGCATGCTCCAGATCTTCACATCGTCACTGAACGTCGCTTCGGCTTCGACCTGATGGTCGCCAGCGCCGGGAGGAATCGCAAACACCGGGTTCGAAATCAGTCCGGTTCGAATCTCGCGCTGCGGTGGCTCCTTGGCAAACACCAGTCCGATTCTCGAGCGGTCGCGTCCGGCCTTGCCGTTGGTTGTGTAGTGAACCTGGAAGATCAGCGTCGAGCCGGCCGGGATCCGCTTCGCTGTGCCGGGCAGGTGAACCGGCGCGTCTTCGCCGACGGCCCAGTTGACGAGCATGGCGTCGCCGCCGCCCGGCGGTCGTCCAGCGCCCTGTGCTGCGGGCACGACCGGGCGTTGAGCGGCCGTCACCGCTGCTGCCGCAACTCGCTCCTGTGCGGGCGCCGCCGGTTGCGTCGCCGCCGCATTGATGATCGGGCGCACTGTGACGACATTGGGTCGCACGGTACGGCCGGGCTCCCGCACGTAGACGATGATGTGGTGGACGTGCGAGCGATCGCCGGCCCGAACTTCACCGGCCTGCATCCACTTGTCTTCGGTGAAGTTGGTCGGCACCTCGAAGTACTGGTAGGCGATCTCGCCTGACGCCGGGATCTCGAAGTCCTGCGTCATCTCGAACACTGCGTCTGGCTTGCCGATCTGCCAGCCCTCTGGGAACTTCGGCAGCGCTGGCAGCGCTGATGGGTCGCCTTCACGCGCGCCACCGTCAACCCACTTCACGATGGTATCGATCTCGCGGTCGCTCAGACGGAGGTCGTTGCGGAACGAGCCGTGCGCCGGGTCGGCATGCCATGGCGGCATCGCGCGCGTGCTGACCTTCTGTTTGATGGCGCTCGCCCACGGCCGCGCATCAGCGTACGAGAGCAGCGCCATCGGCGCCACCTCTCCCGGACGATGGCAGCTCGCGCACTTCGTGAACATGATCGGCGCGACATCCCTGGTGAACGTTGGCGCGCCTGGGTCGGTCGCGGCGGCGCGGTTCGGCGCTTGCGCATGACCGATGGCAACCAGTGCCAGCGATACGGTGAGTCCGGCGATCAGTGAATTGAGCTTCATCTGCGCACTCCGGTCCGGTTTCGGCCGGACACTACTGCGGGGCGAATGCCAGCAACACATTGCCGGGGCGGCCGCCGAATGCTCCATATCCGGAGCTGACGAACACCATGCCACCGGCGACCACGGGTCCCGGACCGATCATCGAAGCGCCCCGTCCGGCAACGCCGTTGACGGTCGTGAACTCGCGATTCGAGTCGAACTCCCAGAGGATAGCGCCGTCAGCGGTCGAATACACGCGCAATGCGCCGTCGTTCGACCCCGAGAACACGGCACCCGGAATCACCGTCACCGCTGCGGATTGGGCGGCATTGCAGCCACGCCCGCTGCCGCACGCTGGCGGACGGGGCGGGGTGAACCAGGCGCGTTGCCCGGTGGCGAGCGTCACGGCGTGCAGTCCGCCGGGCTGAGGCAGCAGGATGTCGGAGACCGCGAAGTACGCGCGCTCGGCATCCACCGCCGAGCCCCATTCGATGCCGCCTAATACGCCGCCGCGTCCAGCGCGGTACTCCCAGACAACCTCGCCCATTTTCTCCGGGTCGAGCGCAAAGCCGACCCCCGACTTCTGTCCAATTACGATCAAATCGCGACCCGCTGACGTCCGCGCCAGCATCGGCGGACTGCCGAAGTCGAAGTCGGGGCCGTTCGCCTCGGGGCAGTTTGGATTACCCGCGCGGCAGTTGCTCACGTAAACATCGCCTGGCGTGAATTGCTTCGACCAGCGTACCGACCCGGTCTTGAGATCGATCGCGACCACCGCATTGCC
The DNA here is from genome assembly GCA_035647075.1 of Vicinamibacterales bacterium. Lineage (GTDB taxonomy): Bacteria > Acidobacteriota > Vicinamibacteria > Vicinamibacterales > UBA2999 > Gp6-AA40. The sequence goes on from DASROF010000020.1 coordinate 18,163, forward strand.
GGCAGTGTGGGCCGGGCCGCTATACAGGTTACCGGTCGCGACGTACAGCAGTCCGCGTCGCGCGTCGATCGTTGGCGCCGACCATATCGCAGCGCCGGATGGTCCCCACAGCGGAACGCCGGCGCTGCTCGAACCGCGCCGCTTCGGCTCCTCGGGAATCATGTACGTCTTCCACGCCACCGCGCCTGTGCCGGCGTCGAGCGCGGTGACACTGCCGCGGAACGTGCAGCATGGGTACTGAGGATCGGCGCCCTGCGATTCTTCGTACGAGGAGGTCGGGACGTAGAGCCGTCCGTCGTGCACAGTCACTGAGCCGGTGATGCGCGCGAGGGGATGTTGCTCCACTGATTTACGCCAGCGCGCCACTCCTGTTTGCGCATCCACCGCGTAGACGTTCGCCGCGGTGTCACCGAAGTACGCGATGCCGCTGCTGAGTGTCACAGCGGTTCGCACGCCACCCGCGGCAGCAAACGTCCACCGGACGCAACCGCTCCGCGCATCGAGTGCGTAGACAGTGCCGTTCTGACTGCCGACGTACACGCGGCCGTCGGCAACGCTCGGCTGCGCCCATGCAGACGAGGCATCCGGAAATCCGAAGGCCCATCTCAGCGTGAGCTTCGGGATCTCTGCCGCCGTGATTGCGGCGCCCTCTGCGGATTGAAACCGTGTGTTGTCGGTAGTCGGACTCCAACCGCGCCAGTTCGACGAGCCCGTGCGTTCTGCCGCGGGCGCGGTTGCACATCGTCCCGTCGCCGCGCCACTGACATCACCCTCGACCGAGCGGCCGGTCAGGAATTCCGCGACCGCACGGCGTTCGGCGCCGGTCATGCGTGAGCCCTGCGCACGCATCGCGCCGTTGACGAGGGCTTCGACGATTGCCTGTGGAGTTCGACCGCGAAGCGCTTCGGGAGCGGGCGCGCGCGAGTCAGCAGCGCCGGTGTGACAGCTGGCGCAACGGTCCTTGAAGACCTGCTCGCCCGGCGAGCCCTGCGCCTGCATCAGGGCGATGGATGCCGCAATCGCGAGAGAGGCGGTGACCGAGGCGACCAGCTGACGGCGCATGCCTGCGGATGGTAGCGCACTGTGTCGGGAGCTGGAGGTTGGAAGTTGGGAGCGGGGGTTGTCCTGACTGCCCGTTCGGGTGATGCGACGTTGAGAGGTGTCCTGCAAGGATCGGCATATGGTCAACGAACTTTCGAATCACATTGCAGAACTCGTCGCCCGTGTGGCGCCGTCGGTCGTTCAGGTCGAAGGTCAGGGGCGTCCGGCGTCTGGGCTGGTCTATGGAGATGACGTTGTCATCACGACGGCGCGCGCGGTTGGGGAGAGCGAGCACCCGCGTGTGCGTGCGGCCGGAGGAGAGGCGATCGACGCGGAGATCGCGGGCTGGGATCCAGCGACGCGCCTTGTCGTTTTGAAAGCGCCGGGGCTTCAACTGCCGGCAGTGACTGCTGGTGAACTGCCACGAGTCGGGGAGATGGCGATTGCACTGGCGCGGTCGTGGAGCAACGCCATCACGGCCACGGCAGGTCTTGTGTCGGTGATCGGCGGACCGCTGCGAACCGGCCGCCGGCGAGCGATCGAGCAGGTCATCCGTACGTCGGCGCCGATGCACGAGGGGTTTGCGGGTGGGGCTTTGCTCGGCACCGACGGTCGTCTCCTCGGCGTGACGACTGCGGCTTCAATCCGAGGCTTCGGCGTGGTCATTCCCGCCGGGCTCGCCTGGAGCACAGCCGCCGAGGTGCTCCGGCGCGGCACCCTGAAGCGCGGCTATCTCGGGATCGCCGCCCAGCCCGCACGCGTCTCAGAGAGACAGAAGGGTGCCGCCGGCGTCGATCGCGCATTGCTCGTGGTCGACGTCAAGCCAGGGACTCCGGCTGACGAGGCCGGACTGCTCGTCGGCGACCTGCTCCTGTCGGTCGATGGCCGCACGTTGTCGTCGCCGGACGAGTTGTTCGATCTGCTCGTCGGCGATCGCGTGGGCAAGAGTGTCGGCGCCAGAGTGTTGCGTGGCGGCGTCGTCACCGACCTGGCAGTGACCGCCGCCGAGAGGAGATAACGGGGGAGCCGGAGGAACGGTGATCCGTTGCCTCCGCGCTATCGTCGTTCACTCACCACATGCGATTAATCGTCATAGGCGCGCCGCGACAACGTCAGGAGCTGCGGGAACAGATCGAGACGTCTGCGCCAGACGTGGTGGGCGAGTTCAGCTCGCTTGCCGAGGCGCGAGGCTCCGACATCGACGCAGACGCATTCGTCGTCGCCGCGCCGTCGGCCGCCCCAGATTTCGAAGATGCACTCACGGTGGAATCGCTGACGCCTCGCGAAGTCGAAGTGCTCGAGCTTGTCGCGGAAGGCTTGTCGAACAAGGCTGTCGCGGCGCGGCTCGGCATCTCTGACCAGACGGTCAAGTTCCATCTCACGTCTCTGTCAGGCAAGCTCGGGGCAATCAATCGGACCGACGCCGTGCGCCGGGCGCTGCGACGAGGACTGATCACCTTGTGAGTGGGCACGCCTAAAGG
>DASROF010000021.1:0-43567 GCA_035647075.1 Vicinamibacterales bacterium
TGCCTCCACCGAGTCCTTCACCGCTGCCGGCGCCTTGACCGGTTCCCGCGCCGCCACCGACCCCGGGTCCCTGGCTCTCGCCAGTGGGTTTGCCACGCTCCACGACGCCTTCGCGGTCGCGGTCGCTGCCTGACGTTGCGATGACGGGCGCGACCAGAACTCGAGAGGGGAGAGGATCTGGTGCCTTCTCAATCGGCTTCGGTTCTGGTACTGGAGGCGGTACCGGCCGTGGCGGTTCTTCCACCACTCGCCGTGATGCCAGTACGCGTTCGGGGGTGACCTTCGGAACCTGCGTTTTCGAGGGCTTGGGACTCTGGCGTTCGACCTTTCGAGCGGGGAGTGGGTTCTTCAGACCGCCGCCACCACCACCGCCGCCCGGACCGGGCGTAACCAGAAACACCATCCGGGTGGGTTCCTGCTGCTCCGTGACCGTGGCGGTCTGGCTGGATCCAGAGGTCCACCAGAGGAGCACGCCAAGGAGGGCAACGTGGATCGCCGACGACCCGACAGCATGGACGCCACGCCGATGTTCTGCGAACCCGGATTTCCGAATCACGCGCGCAAAAAGAGGTTCATCCACGGCAGGCGGAGCCTGCGCCAGCGCGGCGTTGATGTTTTCGCGGAGTCGACGACCCGCGACGACGGCGTCTTCCGCCGCAATAAAGGGCGTTCCGCCGATCCGACGCAGCCCGCCCGAGGCAATCAGCGCCCTCACAGTGTCAACCGGGACGCCTGCTGCGCGCGCCACCTCTTCGGCCGTATAGACGTCCTGGAGACTCGCGGACATGAATAGGGCCTCACGAGGCAAATCTCTTGCCTCACGGTGACCAGTCAAATCAGGCGCAATTTACGGGTGGGACTGAACTTGTGACGACTCACCGTGACGGTTGGGCTGTCCTCTAATCCGGCTTCTTGTAGCCCTCGACGAAGCGAAGGCCCTCGCGATCGCCGAGGATCCGGACGCCCCCAAAACCGGCCGATGCGAGCGTGGCCTCCGACCCAGCAGACGCCCCGGCGTCTTTCACGCCGCGAAACCAGCCGCGGACCCCGACCGGAGATCCTGGCTCGATCGTGATAATGCGGCCGCCGCCGCGAAGCGTCCGCTGACAGAGCTGCAGCCATCCTGACCGAACCGCAGCGTGTGGCGAGGCGATGGTCTTCTGCACGTCGTGCACGACGATCACGTCGAAAGCAGCGTCGTCTGGGGGGACTCCCTGGTCCACCACGCCCACTTCGGCAAGCGCACCCTCGTCGTCGAGGGCTCTGCGTACTCGGCCAGCGGATTGTTCATCCAGGAGAACGATCACCGCTCTCCCGGTAAGGCCCGTCCTGGTGGCAATAAGGGTCATGACGCGAACGTCGCCCTCGCCGATTTGAAGCGCTTTTTCGCCGAGCCGAACGCCGCTCATCGTCACCGCGAGCGGGTCACGTTCTATACGGCTTTTGCGCAAAAACATGCGCATTTCCTCATGATATAGTGCCCGATTGTGACTCCACCACTGGACGTAGCGCCCGCACGCGGCAAGCTTGGCGTGTTGCTCGTGGGCCTGGGCGCCGTCGCCACCACCACCATCGCCGGCGTGCTTGCGATCCGCAAGGGTCTGGCGCTGCCAATCGGTTCGTTGACCCAGATGGGCACGATCCGGCTCGGCAAGCGCACCGAGGCTCGCGCCCCCAAGATTAACGAGTTTGTCCCGCTGGCGGACCTGAATGACATCGTCTTTGGGGGCTGGGACATCTTCGAGGAGGACTGTTATGCCGCGGCTCGCACCGCTGGCGTCCTCGACCCGGCCCAGCTCGATCAGGTCCGCAGCGAGCTCGAGGCAGTCAAGCCGATGCCCGCGGTATTCGACCAGCGTTATGTGAAGCGGCTGGACGGCCCGAACGTCAAGAAAGGCAAGAACAAACGTGACCTGGCGGAACAGGTGGTCGCCGATATCCGGGCGTTCAAGTCCAGGCACGGCTGCGACCGTCTGGTGATGATCTGGACGGGCAGTACCGAAGTGTTCATGACGCAGACCGCGGCCCATGCGTCAGTCTCGGCATTCGAGAAGGCGCTCGACCAGAGCGACGACTCCATCCCGTCGAGCATGGTCTACGCGTACGCCGCCATCCGCGAGGGGATTCCGTTTGCGAACGCGGCGCCGAACCTGACCGCTGACATTCCGGCAATGCTGGAGCTTGCGGCACGGACGAAGGCCCCGCTCGCAGGCAACGACATGAAGACGGGCCAGACGCTGATCAAGACGATCATCGCGCCCGGTCTCAAAGCCCGGTTGATCGGAGTTCGGGGCTGGTACTCGACCAACATTCTCGGCAACCGCGACGGTGAAGTGCTCGACGACCCCGAGTCATTCAAAACCAAGGAAGAGAGCAAGAAGTCCGCGCTCGATTACATCTTCCAGCCGCACCTCTATCCGGAGCTGTACAAAGACCTGACCCACGTTGTCCGAATCAACTACTACCCTCCGCGTGGCGACAATAAAGAGGGCTGGGACAACATCGACATCTTTGGCTGGCTGGGGTACCCGATGCAGTTGAAGATCAACTTCCTCTGTCGCGACAGCATCCTCGCCGCGCCGATTGTGCTCGATTCCGCGCTGTTCCTTGATCTGGCAAAGCGCGCCGGGATGTCGGGTATTCAGGAATGGCTGTCCTTCTACTTCAAGGCGCCGATGCATGCTCCCGAGGTGTATCCGGAGCACGACCTCTTCATCCAGTTGATGAAGTTGAAGAACACGCTGCGCTTCATGCGCGGTGAGGAGCTGATCACGCACCTCGGCCGCGAGTATTACGACTAAGCCTCGATGCCTGCGCTGCTCGGCGGTCTTTTCATCGGCGTGTTGTCTGCGCTGCCCGTCGTGCAGATATGCAACTGCTGCTGTCTGTGGATCATTGGCGGAGGCCTGCTCGCAGCCTACCTGCAGCAGCAGAATCAGCCGGTGTCGCTCACGCTGGCGCAAGGCGCACGCATCGGGCTCTTGGCGGGCCTGATCGGTTCGTGTGTCTGGTTCGCTGTCGATTCAGCACTCTCGCCCATTCAGACGCGTTTTGTCGGTGAGCTGATGCGCAACGTCCGGGATTTGCCCCCGGAAGTTCAGGACTTTCTCGAAACCGCCGAGGCCAACCGCACAGGAGGAAGCCTGTTCGGATTCGCCATGATGTTGATCTTCGGCTCCCTCTTCGCCGCGGTCGGGGGAGCCATCGGCGCAGCCTACTTCAAGAAGGACGTTCCCCCTGCACTCGGAGGCCCGATCAATCCTCCCCCGCTCCCTTAACCATGGCAGACAGCAAGCCGCTCGCTGAGATCGCCGATCTCCTTCAAGAAGATCGCACATTCGAGCCAGCCGCGGCGTTTCGCGCCGAAGCCAACGTGCGTGACGACGCGGTGTACGCCCGCGCCGAAGCCGATCCGGAGGGGTTCTGGGAGAACTTCGCGAAAGAGCTCGAGTGGTCCACACCCTGGACGCGAGTCCTGGAATGGAAGCCTCCGCACGCGAAGTGGTTTATCGGCGGGAAGCTGAATGCGAGCGTCAACTGCGTTGACCGTCATGTCCGTGGCCCGCGACGGAACAAGGCCGCCATTGTCTGGGAAGGGGAGCCAGGTGATCGCCGGACACTGACGTACTTCGACCTGTACCGGCAGGTCAGTCAATTCGCCAATGTGCTGAAGGGTCTCGGCGTGAAGCGCGGAGATCGTGTGGCGCTCTATCTGCCGCTCATCCCTGAGCTGGCGATCGCCATGCTGGCGTGCGCACGCATCGGCGCGGTGCACTCGGTCGTCTTTGGTGGTTTCAGCTCCGAGTCGCTTCGGGATCGCATCAATGACGCGCAGGCGACCGTGCTGGTCACTGCCGACGGCGGCTGGCGCCGCGGACAGGTCGTTCCGCTGAAGCAGATGGCGGATGAGGCGCTCACCGGCACACCATCGATCAAGCACGTTGTGATTGTCCAGCGGCTGCATGGGTCGCCCGTCCCGGTGCACATCACAGAGGGGCGCGACCATTGGTACCACCGGCTGATGCTCGACGCATCGTACACATGCGAGCCCGAGCCGATGGACGCAGAGGACATGCTCTACATCCTCTACACATCAGGCACCACCGGGAAGCCCAAAGGGATCGTTCACACAACCGGTGGATATCTCGTCGGGACGTACGCGACAACGAAGTGGGTCTTCGATCTCAAGGAAGACGACGTGTACTGGTGCACGGCGGACATCGGTTGGGTGACGGGACACAGCTATGTGGTCTACGGCCCGATGTCCAACGGTGCCACGGTCGTCATGTATGAGGGCGCGCCGGACTGGCCGAAGAAGGATCGGTTCTGGGAAATCATCGAGCGATACGGCGTCACGATCTTCTACACGGCGCCGACGGCCATTCGCGCATTCATGCGATGGGGGACGCAGTGGCCGACTGGCCGTGACCTCTCGAGCTTGCGGCTGCTCGGCTCCGTCGGCGAGCCGATCAATCCCGAAGCGTGGGTGTGGTATCACCGTTACATCGGTGGCGAGCGATGTCCTGTGGTGGACACCTGGTGGCAGACGGAGACGGGCGCGATCATGATCACGCCGCTGCCGGGGATCGTCAGCACCAAGCCCGGATCGGCGACGCTGCCGTTTCCAGGCATCAAAGCGGAGATTAAGAACGAAAAGGGCGAGAGCCTCGACGGCGCTGGCGGCGGATTGCTGGCGCTGACCAGGCCGTGGCCGGCCATGCTGCGTGGCATTTACGGCGACCCGGATCGATACGTGACCCAGTACTGGAGTCGATGGACTCCGGACATCTATTTCACCGGCGACGGCGCCAAGCGCGATACCGACGGTTTCTTCTGGCTGCTCGGCCGGGTGGACGATGTGCTCAACGTGGCGGGTCACCGGATCGGAACGATGGAAGTCGAGAGCGCGCTCGTCGATCATCCACGTGTGGCAGAGGCCGCCGTCGTGGGTCGGCCGCACGAAATTAAAGGTCAGGCCGTAGCGGCGTTTGTGACTCTGAAAGAGGGAAATGCAGGCTCTGAGATGCTGATCGCCGAGCTGAAGGAGCACGTGGTCAAGAAGATTGGGGCGATTGCGCGTCCCGACGACATCATCTTTGCGGCGGATTTGCCGAAGACGCGATCCGGCAAGATCATGCGACGGCTCCTGCGGGATATCGCCGAGGGCAAGACGCTTGGCGACACGACCACGCTGGCGGATCCGGCGGTCGTCGCCCGGCTCAAAGAGCAATACCAGGACGAGCACTGACGAGCCCGGAACGAAGATCGCGCAGCCGCCGTAACGCTTACCGGAGGCACGCTTACCCGACATGGCCCTGATCGAAACCCGCGACCTGTGGAAGACCTATGTGATGGGTTCGGAGGAGATCCACGCGCTGCGCGGTGTGTCGATGGAGATCGAACGCGGCGAGTACGTGGCCATCATGGGGCCGTCAGGCTCCGGCAAATCGACGCTGATGAACCTGATCGGCTGTCTCGACACACCCACGAAGGGCAGCTATTTGCTGAACGGCAAGCAGGTCGGCCAGATGAACGACAACGAGCTGGCGCGAATCCGCAACGAGGAGATCGGGTTCGTGTTCCAGACGTTCAACCTGCTGCCACGCGCGTCGGCGCTGCACAACGTGGAGCTGCCGCTGGTCTATGCGGCAGTGCCGGCGAAGGATCGTCAGGTGCGCGCGAAGGCCGCACTCGATAAGGTCGAGCTCTCTGGACGCATGACCCATCGTCCGAACGAGCTGTCAGGCGGTCAGCGTCAACGCGTCGCGATCGCTCGAGCGCTGGTGAACAATCCGTCCATCCTGCTCGCCGACGAGCCGACCGGCAACCTTGACTCCAAGACCGGCAACGAGATCATGGCGCTATTCGCCAAGCTGCACTCAGCCGGCAATACGATCATCCTCGTCACGCACGAAGCAGACATTGCTGCGTACGCGCGCCGTGCCATTCATCTGCGGGATGGCCAGATCGAGAAGGACGTCCAGCAGCCGGTCACGGCGCAACTCACCAGCTAGACGGCCGCCCAGTGTCCGGCGGCGATCTGGCGCAGCGGCGCCTCTCGATCGAAGCTCCGCGGATCCAGATCGATTCGCTTCCGGACGGCGTCTGGATCGAGCGTGGGAATCGCGCTGAGCAGTGCGCGGGTGTACGGGTGCGTCGGCGCGCTGAATAATGCGCGGGTTTCGCCGAGCTCCACGATCTTTCCCAGATACATCACCGCGACACGGTTGCAGATGTCTTCGACCAGCCGCAGATCGTGCGCGATGAACAAGTACGTGAGCCTCAGTCGCTGCTGCAGATCGAGGAGCAGCTTTACGACTTGTGCCTGAATGGAGACATCGAGCGCCGAGACCGCCTCGTCCGCAATGATCAGCGCTGGATTCAAGGCGAGGGCACGGGCGATGCCGATCCGCTGCCGCTGCCCGCCGCTGAACTCGTGCGGGTAGCGATGGAGATGGTCCGGTTCGAGTCCCACGAGGTTGAACAATTCCTCGGCACGTGCGCGCCGTTCGATCCGTGAACCCAGGCCGTGAATGACGAGCGGCTCCTCGACGATCTCGCGCACGCGCATTCGCGGATTCAGCGACGAGTATGGGTCCTGAAAGACGATTTGCATGTCGCGGCGCGCCTGCCGCATGCGGGACGTTGAAAACGCCAGCACGTTTTCTCCGCGGAACAGCACCTCTCCAGAAGACGGCTCGATCAGTCGCAGAATGCAGCGCCCGGTCGTGCTTTTTCCGCTGCCTGATTCGCCGACCAGTCCGAACATCTCGCCTTGCTCGATTGAGAAGCTCACGTCGTCAACGGCACGCACGACCGACGGCTTCGCGAGCAAGCCCTGCTTGCGGGTGAAGTGCTTGACGAGCCGACGCACCTCCAGCAGCGGCGGCATCACTTCGTCCCGGGGACCGCCGCCAGCAGCGCGCGCGTGTAGTCGTGTGCGGGTTGGCGGAGAATCTGACGGACGGGCCCGGTTTCGACGATCCGCCCCTTGTACATCACGGCGACGCGATCGGCCATCTCGGCAATGACGCCGAAGTCATGCGTGATCAGCAGCAGTGCGAGATGAAACCGTTCTTTCAGCTCGCGCAGCAGCTCCAGCACCTGGGCCTGGATCGTGACATCGAGCGCCGTCGTGGGTTCGTCCGCGATGATGAGTGGCGGCCGACAGGCGAGCGCGATGGCGATCATCACGCGCTGACGCATGCCCCCGGACAACTGGTGCGGATAGTCGCGGACGCGTCGCGCCGGATCGGCGATCTTCACCGCGTCGAGCAGCTCCACGGCGCGCGCTCGTGCCTCGCGCGCGTCGGCCAGTCCGTGCACCGTCAAGGCCTCGGCAATCTGATCGCCGACGCGCATGACGGGATTGAGCGCGGTCATCGGTTCCTGAAAAATCAGCGAGATCCGGGCGCCGCGTACCTGACGCATCTCGGATTCCTGGAGCGAGAGCAGGTCGCGTCCTTCGAACAGCACCCGACCGCCCACGATACGACCGGGAGGCTGGACCAGACGAAGGATGGAGAATGCGGTGACGGACTTCCCGCTGCCGGATTCGCCGACAAGTCCGAGCGTCTCGCCTGCCGCGAGCTGAAAGCTGACGTGGTCAACCGCCGTGACGGGCGCACGAGAGCCCTCGAAGACCACGGTCAGGTCCTGCACGTCCAGCAACGGTGTCATCTCAGTCGGCAGCCTGGTACTCCCCGAACACCCGGCGTAGCGCGTCGGCGATTTCACCGACGGTCGCCCGATTCTCCACCGCGGTGATCACCGGGGGCATAAGGTTATCGCCGCTCCGGGCCGCTTCCTCGACGCCCGCCAGCGCGTGACGCCAGTCGCTCTCGCTGCGCGATGCCCGAACGGCTCGAACGCGTTCGATTTGTGTCTGCTCCATTTCGGGATCGACGCGAAACACCTCGGCATCGTACGCGTGACTGTCGTCGCTGTATCTGTTCATGCCGACGACGACCGCCGCGCCGCGATCGATCGCCTGTTGCGCGCGGTACGCGGATTCGCGAATCTCACGCTGAATGTGGCCGCTTTCGATGGCGGTCAGTGTACCGCCAAGCGCATCGATCCGTGCGAGTAACGCCGTCGCACCGGTTTCGATCGCCGTCGTGCGTTCCTCGATCGTGTAAGACCCTCCGACCGGATCGATCGTGTTTGCCACGCCGCTTTCGTACAGCAGGATTTGCTGCGTGCGCAAGGCGATAGCCGCGCTTTCCTCGCTGGGAATGGCAAGCGCTTCGTCCCTCCCGTTGCAGTGCAGCGATTGAGTGCCGCCGAGCACCGCCGACAACGCCTGCAGTGCCACGCGTACGATGTTGTTGTCGGGCTGCTGTGCCGTCAGCGTACTGCCGGCCGTCTGAGTGTGAAACCGCAACTGCTGGGCGCGTGGGTTGGTGGCGCCGAAGCGATCGCGCATGATTCGCGCCCAGAGCCGTCGCGCGGCGCGGAACTTGGCGATTTCCTCCAGGAAGTCGTTGTGCGCGTTGAAGAAGAAAGACAGGCGTGGACCGAAGACGTTCACGTCCAGCCCCGCGGCGATACAGGCCTGCACGTACGCGATCGCGTCTGCGATCGTGAACGCCACTTCCTGCATCGCCGTCGAGCCCGCCTCACGGATGTGATAGCCGCTGATCGAGATCGGGTTCCATTGCGGCAGCTCGCGCGCGCAGAACGACACAATGTCGGTGACGATTCGGAGTGATGGCCGCGGCGGGTAGATGTAAGTTCCGCGGGCCACGTACTCCTTCAGGATGTCGTTCTGAACCGTGCCGGTCAGCTCACCCGAGTCCACGCCCTGCCGGCGTGCCGCAGCGACGTACATCGCGAGGAGGATCAGCGCGGTGGCATTGATCGTCATCGATGTCGACACGCGATCGAGCGGGATGCCATCGAAGAGGGCGGTCATGTCGTCCACCGAATCGATGGCGACGCCGACACGACCAACTTCTCCACGTGCCAGGGCGTGATCGGAGTCGTATCCGATCTGAGTGGGCAGGTCGAAGGCGACGCTCAGCCCGGTGACGCCGTGCTCAAGCAGATATCGGTAGCGTCGATTCGACTCGGCGGCCGTGCCGAACCCGGCGTACTGGCGCATCGTCCATGGCCGGCCGCGATACATGGTCGGCTGGATGCCTCGCGTGTAGGGAAACCGGCCCGGCAGTCCGATATCTGAGGGTGTGAATGAGACGTTGCCGGGGGTCTGGAAGGGTGGCTGTGCTGGGTCTTCCATGGGTGTCGTTGGCGGAATTCTAGGCCGTTTTGTTGACACCTTCAGATCCAGCCTCTACAATTGCGAAGAGCCTTCATTAAGGCTAACCCCCTATAAATGAAACACTTTGGCGCTCGATCCCTGTCACGCCTCCCCGGCCTGCACAGGTTCGGATCGGGAGACGCCCCGGATCCCGGCCCGGCGGCGGGTAACTAGGAGGAGCAGGAATGGATGACGTCGTCAACCGGTTCGCGAAAGAGCTGGCCGACGCGATTGCCGCCGCCGTGGCTGAGAATCCTCAGGTTGAAGCATGCCGCGCGCGCGCCCGCGAAGCCGGGTACGACATGCGCGTCACGCTCGAGGCCGTCGTTGGCTTCGTGAATCGGAACAATGGCGCGGCCGTGACCAAGATCACCACGCCGGCCAGGCTCCTCCCAGCGCGTAAAGCGTTCGAGCTCACCACCAACGACCGTCGCTTCCTCCGCTCGCTCCGCATTGGCGCGGATGAAGCGAAAGAAACGGTCGACAACAACTAGACCGCAGTTGGTAGTCTGTAGTTGAACGGGCGGCCTCGCGGCCGCCCGTTCTGTTTCTAGCGGGCTTTCCCCTGATTTGCGACGGCAGCCGCCTTTGCGCGGACGGCTTCCGGATCTCCCAGGTAGATCTTGCTCAACGGGCGAAGGTCGTCATTGAGTTGGTAGACGAGCGGGATGCCGGTCGGAATGTTCAGCTCGGCGATCTCGTCGTCCGACACGTTGTCCAGGTACTTCACCAACGCCCTCAGGCTGTTACCGTGGGCCACGATCAGCACGTGCTTGCCAGCCTTGATGTCTGGCGCAATGGTCGATTCCCAGTAGGGAATGAACCGGGCGACCGTATCTTTCAGTGACTCGCGTGACGGAATCTGATCGTCCGGGATCGACGTCGTGTAGCGCCGGTCGTGAGATGGATGCGTGGGATCGTCGTCAGGCAGCGCTGGCGGCGCGATATCGTAGCTGCGCCGCCAGATTTTGACCTGCGCCTCGCCGTGTTTTGCTGCTGTCTCGGATTTGTTCAATCCCTGCAGCGCGCCGTAGTGCCGCTCGTTCAACCGCCAGGATTTGTGCACCGGGATCCACACCATGTCCATTTCATCCAGTGCAATTCCGAGCGTGCGGATCGCCCGCTTCAAGACGGACGTGTAGGCGACGTCGAACTCGAACTTTTCCGCTGCCATGAGTCGACCGGCTTCGCGTGCTTCTGCGCGACCCTTCTCCGTGAGATCCACGTCGACCCATCCGGTGAACCGGTTCTCCTGGTTCCACGTGCTTTCGCCGTGTCGAAGCAAAACGAGACGAAACATCGGACTCCTGCCTCCCGCCCGAAGGCGGAAGCTATGGCACTCCTGCAGTTCTACGCGCGCGTGAGTTGCCGGATGGCGCCCCGACCTGCGTAACGCGCCGACGCTCCCAGCTCCTCTTCGATGCGCAGCAGCTGGTTGTACTTCGCGACGCGGTCGCTGCGGCTCGCCGACCCAGTCTTGATCTGTCCGGCTGACGTGCCAACAGCGAGGTCAGCGATGGTGGTGTCCTCTGTCTCTCCCGATCGGTGGGAGATCACCGTTGCGTAGCCCGCCCCGCGCGCGAGCGCCATCGCATCCAGCGTTTCGGTGACCGTGCCGATCTGATTCAGCTTGACCAGCAGCGCGTTGCCAACGCCTTCCGCGATGCCCTTCTTGAGGATCTCCGGATTGGTGACGAACACATCGTCGCCCACCAGCTGCACGCGATCACCGAGCGCCCGTGTCAACGCCTTCCACCCGTCCCAGTCGCTTTCGGCGACGCCGTCTTCGATCGACACGATTGGATACTGTCGCGTCCAGTCTTCATACAGCGCCACCATTTCTGCGGGTGTTCGAGTTGGCTCTTTCGATTTACTGAAGACGTACTTGCCGTCCTGCCACAGTTCGCTCGAGGCGACATCGAGGGCGAGAAATACCTCGTCTCCCGCCTTCAACCCTGCGACCCGGGTGGCTTCAAGAACGAGATCCAAAGCCTCTCGATTGGATCGCAGGTTCGGCGCGAACCCGCCCTCGTCGCCGACGCCTGTTGAATGGCCGGCCTTCTTCAGAATGCCGCGCAGCGCATGAAAGACTTCCACCCCGGCGCGCAGCGCCTCGGTAAACGATGGCATGCCGGCGGGCATGACCATGAACTCCTGGAAGTCGACGCTGCTATCTGCGTGTGCGCCGCCGTTGAGGATGTTCATCATCGGCACCGGCAACAGTGTCGCCGACCCGGTGCCGGCAAGTTGAGCGAGATGCTGGTAGAGAGGAATGCCCGCGGCAGCGGCTCCTGCACGCGCCGCGGCCATGGAGACTCCCAGCAGCGCGTTTGCACCGAGACGGCTCTTCGATGGCGTCCCATCAAGATCGATGAGCAGACGGTCGAGCGATCGCTGATCGAGTGTCTTCCCGCGGACCGCGTCCGCGATCTCTCCATTGACGTTGGCCACCGCGCGGCGGACCCCCTTGCCGAGGTATCGCGTCTTGTCACCGTCGCGAAGTTCCAATGCCTCGCGCTGACCGGTCGATGCGCCCGATGGCACTGCGGCGCGCCCGAGCGCTCCGTTCACCCAGACATCAACTTCCACCGTGGGGTTACCGCGCGAGTCGAGAATCTCCCGCGCGACCAGTCGGGTAATCTGCATAGTCAGGTCGACGCCGCCCCTCTGCGGTCCGCATCTGCCTCCGCGCGCAGTGCCTCCTCGCTGATCGGACCAATGAAGGGATCATCTTCGGCGGTCACCACGACCACCCCGCTTTCGCTGACCGTATGTCGGCGACGGTCCTCCTCGGGGTCGAAGCCGATTAAGGCGCCTCGAGGAATGAGCACATCGCGATCGATGATCGCGCGGTGAATCTGTGCGTGGCGCCCGACCCGGACCCCAGGCATCAGGATCGCCTGGTCGATATCGCAGAAGCTGTGCACACGAACATTCGGACACAGGATGCTTCCGCTGATCCGGCTTCCGGAGATGATGCAGCCGCTCGAGATGATCGAGTCCAGGGCCTGGCCGCAGCGGCGACCTTGTTCAGCGAAGACGAACTTGGCCGGCGGCGCCTGCGGCTGATAGGTTCGCAGCGGCCATTCGGGGTCATAGAGATTGAACTCGGGGTTCACCTGGCAGAGATCCATGCTCGCATCGAAATACGCGTCGATCGTTCCGATATCCCGCCAGTACTTCGACGACTTCTTGTTCTCGTCGTAGAACCGATAGGCAAACACCGGTCCCTTGGTGATCAGCGAAGGGATGATGTTTCTGCCGAAGTCGTGCTCGCTGGCGGCGCGCGTCGCATCTTCTTCCAGCGCGCGCACGAGCACATCCGCCTTGAAGATGTAGATACCCATCGAGGCGAGCGCCACGTCGGCCGCGCCCGGCGCGGTCAACGGCTGCGTCGGCTTTTCCTGGAACTCGACGACTCGCTCAGTCCCGTCGATGCCGACGATCCCGAATCGGCGGGCATCGGCAATCGGTACTTCGATGGTCGCCAGCGTCGCGTCGGCGTCCTTCTCCAGATGGTAGCGAAGCATCTTCGCGTAATCCATCTTGTAGACGTGATCCCCCGACAACACGATGACGTGGCTTGGCGCCTCCCGAGTGACCGAGTAGAGATTCTGATAGACCGCATCGGCGGTGCCCAGATACCAATGCTCGCCGACCCGCTTCTGTGGGGCGAGGATTTCGACGAATTCGCCAAGCTCTTCCGAAACGACATTCCAGCCCATCCGGATGTGCCGGTTCAGCGAGAGCGATTTGTACTGCGTGCAGATGAAGATCCGCCGGAGTCCCGAGTTGACGCAGTTGCTAAGGGTGAAATCGACGATGCGGTACGGTCCACCGAAATAAACGGCGGGTTTCGCCCGTTCTTTGGTCAGCGGATAGAGGCGTTCCCCGGCACCACCCGCAAGCAGAATGACGAGGACATCGTCGAGGATCATGGTCAGGGCAGGCCCACGTGCGGGGTCGCGATCTTAGCACGTGGTTTTGACCGGCCCGGAAGGGTTGCGAGCAGCCAGTTGCCGGCTGAAGATGTTACGTCGCTCAGCGTTGACTTGGCTTTTGGCCGGTGCCTATGATCATCAATCGATTCGGGGAATTGGATTCGAACTGGGACCCTGACCGCGGAAGGAAGTAAGAGGCGTTCATGCACATACGTCAGCTGCCCGGGCTTGGAGTTGCCCTGGCGCTGTTTCTTTCCGCAGTCCCTGCCATTGCTCAGCGAGGCAATCCCAATCAGCCTGCGCCGGCGCGCACGCCGGATCCGGACACAGTCACTCTGGTGCAACTGGTGGACGCGACGATCGTCGCAGATCAGGCCGTCCAGGTCGGCGATACGACGAAGGGCGATATCGCCCTCAAGTGGGAATCGGCGCACTTCATCAGAGGACAGAACGGCGTCTACATCCCGTTTACTGTCAGCTTCGAGCCGTCATCGATCAGAACGTCGGAAGTCAGCATCTATATCCGCGCGGTGGAAAAGGGTCAGTTGCCCAGCGTTGTCGCCGCGTTGACGCCCCCTGCGCCCGCTGGGGGCAATAAGCCGTCGCAGCAGCCAGCGCCGCCGAAGTACGTCTGGGACAACGTGCACTTCCTGCAGAAGCCTGCCGACGGCCGCATCACGCGCGCAATCGCGCTCCCGCCCGGCGACTATGAAGTGTTCGTCGCCGTCAAGGAACGTTCGGTCGCCCCGACCAATTCCTCCGGTACGCCGGCCGCCAAGACCGGCCTTCTTCGTCATGCGGTACTCGCCCCGGACTTTAATAAGGCCGACCTTCAGACGAGCAGCGTCATTCTCGCGAGCACGGTCGAACCCGTGAGCGGTCAGCTGTCACCAGCTGAACAGGAGGCGAACCCATTTGTGTTCGGCCCGATGCGCATCGTGCCGTCCCGTGAGGGCAGGTTCTCCAAATCCGGGGATCTGCAGGTGATCTTCTGGGTGTACGGTGCCACGGCGTCCGCCGCCGGCAAGCCGGACGTCTCGATCGATTACAGCTTCTACGTGAGGCAGCCGGATGGCGCGGAGAAATATTTCAACAAGACAGCGCCACAGGAGTTGAATGCGAAGACACTGCCTCCGGAGTTCAACGCGGCGGCGGGTCATCAGCTTCCGGGAAGTCTCGTGGTCCCGCTGATGTCATTTCCCGCCGGGGACTATCGGCTGGAAATCAAGGTGACGGACAAACCGAGTGGTAAGGTTGTTACGCAGAACGTGACTTTTACGGTGACTGGCTAGCGCGCGGACGATTTCCATGACTCCGCGATTGAAAGGCGACCGATGATCCGGAACATCACCCGTTGGTGTGCTCTCGGGCTCCTGCTGGGTACTGCAGCGCCGTCGCCTCTCTTTGCGCAAGTACCGGCCCGAAAGCCGCTGCAGTCGACCGCGCACGTCTCCTCCATCCCGCAGGGCGAAATTCGCGGGATTGTGGCGGACGACAAGGGTCAGCCGCTCCCCGGCGCCGTGGTGTCAGCCCTTGGCGCAACGACGCTCTTTGCGGTTACAGAGGCGAACGGCCGCTTCTTGATCCGCAACGCTGCGCTTGGACCGTATCTGGTGCGGGCCCATCTCCAGGGATATGTGCCGGCGAGGGCGCGGGTGGTCCAGGTCAGCGCCACACCGGGATCCGAATACGTTCTTTCGATGACCCGAACGGCGGGTGCATCGGAACCGCCAACAGTTCTGACAGCGGGACTCGGCGGAGCGATTCCGGCTGTGACGCCCGCTACCCATGACCACGATGAGCGGGCGTGGCGGCTGCGCCACGCCAAACGGAGTGTCCTGAAGGACGTCGGCGAGTCGATCGCGGAAGCGGATGGCGACTCCTTCTTCGGCGGTTCTCTGCACCATCTGGGCCGGGCGGTCGGCAGTCCTGCCCGCCTTGCCTCGGCGTTGTTCGCGGACCTTCCGCTCAACGGACAGATCAACCTGCTGACCACATCGGCGTTTGATCGCCCGCAGGATCTTTTCGCTCTCGACGCGTCGACTCCTCGCGCGGTCGCCTACATGTCCCTCCTGGTGCCCGGTCAGACCGGTCAGTGGCTGATTCGCGGAACTATTACCCAGGGCGATCTATCGTCCTGGATCGCGTCGGGATCTTACCGGCGTCAGCCGGATGCCAGACACGCGTACGAAGCCGGCCTGTCGTACAGCGCACAACGCTACCTGGGTGCCAATACCGAGGCGCTGCAGGCGATGAGCGACGCGGGTCGGAACGTCGGCGCCATGTATGCGTACGACAACTGGCTGGTGCTGCCGCGCGTTCGCGTCGGATACGGCGCCCAATACGCGCGCTATGACTATCTCGAGAACGCGAGTCTGCTGAGCCCCCGGGCGAGCCTGACCATCCAGCCGCTCGAGCGCGATCCCCTGCGGGTGCGGGCTGTTGTCTCTCATCACGAGACGGCGCCAGGCGCGCGCGAATACATGCCGTCCTCCACAGGGCTGTGGTTGCCGCCCGAACGGACCTTCTCCCAGATTTCGCGCACCGCATTCCGGCCGGAGCGCCTCGACCACGTCGAAGTCTCGGCGGAGCGTGAATGGGCGGGAGCGATCGTCGTGGGCGTGCGCGCGTTCCAGCAGGATGTCAACGATCAGATGGTGACGATGTTCGGCCTCGCGCTCGCGGACGCTGGACGCGCCGTCGGCCACTATCACGTTGGAGCCGCCGGCGATTTCTCGGCATACGGCTGGGGCGTGAGCGTCAGCCGCGCGGTGTCCGATGGCGTTCGTGCCTCGGTCGACTACACACAGTCGAACACCCAGTGGTCCGGCTATTCGGGCGACGCGGCGGCGCTTGCGCGCCTGGCGCCGGTTGCGCTGCGGGGCAACGAGCGGATCCACGACGTGACGGCTACGCTCGACAGCGTCGTTGCGCCAACTGCGACGCGCTTGTTCGTCATCTACAAGGTGAACAGCACATTCGCGGGCGTCCGCGACACGTTCTCGAGCTCGCTAGCCAAGGCCCGGTTCAACGTGCAGGTGAATCAGTCACTGCCGTTCATCAACCTTGCGAACGCGAGCTGGGAGATCCTGGCCGCGGTCAGCAACCTCGTCGGTGACGACGCGTTTGACGGGTCGGTGTACGAAGAGTCCCTCGTCGTGCGTCCGCCCAAGCGGATCCTCGGCGGCGTGACAGTTCGGTTCTAGTGAGTGTGCTGCGACCCAGCGTCGCAGCGGGGGGACAGAGTGATGTGCCAGCGAAGCTGGCGGGTGGCAGGTCACGCGCATTGCCATTCCGCCAGCTATTTTTGGCGCTTTTTTTCGCTCCATCAGATTGGATGAACGGTTCAATCCTTTGTTGCTGACGTCGTCGACTGAACGCTGGATTCGAGCTCGCGCCCCGCTGCTGGTGCTGGCCGTGCTGCTGTGCCTTGGCGCCGCGAACGTGGCGTCGCGTGCGACGTGGCACGAGGTCGAAGACGGTGTGCTCTGGATTGATCAGGATGACGGCGTCGTTGCGGCCGACGTTGCTTCGGACTCGCCAGCGGCGCGCGTCGGATTGAAACGCGGGGACGTCCTGCTTGCGATCGACAACGCCCCGGTCCAGCACGTCGATGATGTCGTTGCTGCGCTTCACAGTGCTGACCGTGACGTGACGATGCACTACACCGTCGTGAGGCTTGGAGCGGCCAGCCAGCCGGTCGATGTGCACCTCGCGCCGATTCCGGGCGGTCCCGGTGTTCTCTATTTCGTGCTTGCCGCCGTGGGAACGTTCACGCTGCTCATCGGTGGAGCGGTGAGGATGCGGAGGCCGCGCGATCCGGCGACGCTGCATTTCTTCTGGATCGCCGCGGCGTTTTTCGGAGTGTTCACGTTCTCGTCCAGCGGCCGGCTCGATCGGCTGGACTGGGTGTTCTACTGGGCGGACGCGATTTCGATGCTCGCGCTTCCGCCGCTCTTCCTGCACTTCACGGTGGTTTTTCCTGAGCGGCCGAGACGCTGGTCGGGCGGGCCGATTGGCCGGGCGGCGATTGTGGCGGCATATGTGCCGGCCTTCGTCCTCGGTCTGGCCCGCGCGTTCGCGATTGCCCGCGGCCGCTACGACGCAGCGCTGCTCGTCCCCATTGTCAGCGGCGAGGTGGACAGAATCGAGTCGCTGTACCTGGCGATCTGTCTGCTCGGCGGCCTGGCTGGCCTGTGGCGCGCTCTCTCGCAGGTGGCGACGGTGACCGCGCGGCGGCAACTACGCTGGATCGCCTGGGGCACCGGGCTCGGGACCGCGCCCTTCGCATTCGGTTACGCGCTGCCCTATGCCTTTGGCGTGGATCCGTCCGTCACGATGGAACTCTCGGTGATTTCGCTCAGCCTCATTCCGCTCGCGTATGCGTCGGCGATCGTCCGCTATCGGCTGATGGACATTGAGGTGATCGTCAAGCGCGCGCTGGTTTACGCAGCGGCGCTGTCGGCGATCGTCGTCATTTACGCCGTGCTCCTCGAAGCGGTGCAACGCGTGAGCGTCAGCGGCAACGGCGCGAACCAGTGGGTCATTGCGTTCTTCGCCACTCTCGTGGCGGTGCTCCTCGCGCCGCCGGTGAAGACGTTCGTCCAGAACGCCCTGGATCGTGCGTTCTACCGGGATCGCTACGACTATCGCCGTGCGCTCGGCGCGTTCGCTCGCGACTTGAACAGCGATCTCGATCTGAATCGGCTGTCCGACCGGCTGATCGACCGGATCGTTGAGACGCTCCTCGTCGATCGCATGGCGCTGATGCTCGATGAGGAGTCGGTCCCGCATTTTGGTTCGTTCCGTGCGTCCGGCTTCCGCGAGGCACATCCGCCGACGCTGCCGAAACGATCACGGATGGGCGCACGCCTCTGTGCAGGCCACGTCGTGGCACTGGACGATCCGATGGCGGTCGGTCGTCTTCCGGCGGAGGAGATCGAGTTCTGGCGCGACGCGGGTCTTTACTACTTCATTCCCTGTGCGGCGAAGGACACCACGATCGCGGTCCTGGCGCTCGGACGCAAGGAAACGGGCGAGCCGCTCACCAGTGAAGATATGGCCCTGCTGTCGGCCGTCGCCGGGCAGATCGCCACGGCATTGGAAAACGCCCGCCTCTACCGGCAGCTGCATGTCAAGGCGGGCGAACTCGATCGGATGCGGGCGTTCAACGAGAACATTCTTGAATCACTCGCCGACGGCCTGCTGGTGCTCGATCTGAACGACAGTGTGGTGCGCTGGAATGTCGCACTCGAACGGCTGTACGGCGTTCGCAGTGTTGATGCCGTTGGCCAGCGGCTCGAGCACATCTTTGACGCGCCGTTCGTCGAGGCACTTCGGGCTGCGCGCCGTGATACGCCGAGTGGCACGACGCTGTCGCGAGTCCCGCTCCAAGGTCGCGACGAGCGACCGCTGATCGTCAACGCGGCTCTGGCGCCGCTGCGCGCCGCGGCCGGTGACGGGACGGTGACCGTGGGGACGATCGTCATTCTCCAGGACATCACCGCGCGCGTGCGTCTGGAAGAGCAATTGCAGATCTCCGAGAAGATGGCGTCCATCGGTCTGCTGGCCGCGGGCGTTGCCCATGAGGTCAATACGCCATTGACCGGGATTTCCAGCTTCACGCAGATGCTGCTCGAAGGGTCGGATCCTGAGGATCCACGCACACGATTGCTCGAGAAGATCGAACGACAGACGTTCCGTGCCGCCAAGATCGTCAACGGACTGCTGACGCTGTCGCGTCCGGCCGCTGCCAGCAGCGGCGACCGCGGTCCGGTCGATCTCAATGTCGTTGTCGGCGACGTCGTCAGCCTGCTCGAACATCAGTTTGAACTGCATCGCGTGAAGGTTCGCCGCGAGCTGTCGGAGACGTCGGTCGTCGTCTCGGGGATGGAGCACAAGCTTCAGCAGGTGTTCCTCAACCTGTTCCTGAATGCGAAGGATGCGATGCCGCGCGGCGGCTGGCTGACGATCGCCACCAGGGTCGACGGGGAGCGCGCAATCGTTGAGGTCGCGGACACGGGCTCCGGGATCCCGAGCGAGCACATCGCGCGTATCTACGATCCCTTTTTCACCACCAAGGCGATCGGGCAGGGCACGGGCCTCGGCCTGTCCATCACCTACGGCATCGTGCGCGAGCACGACGGCGCAATCGACTGCGACAGCACTCCCGGCCAGGGCACCCGATTCACCGTGAGGCTGCCCGCTGTGTCGCAGCAGCGGCCGATGGCGGCCAGGCAGCGGACCTGATGGCCACGACCCTGCCTCTCTCGCGGCGTGGCGCTTCCATCCTCGTCGTTGACGATGAGGAGATCATGCGCGAGATCCTCGAGACGCTGCTGACGAGGGAGGGATACCAGGTTCGCCTCGTGTCGAGCGGAGAAGAAGGGCTCGAGCTGGCCCGTACCCATACGTTCGACGCGGCAATCGTGGACGTCATGATGCCGGGCCTGGATGGCATCGCGACGCTGCAGGAACTGCGCAAGCTGGACGACGATCTGCCGGTGCTGATGATTACGGCATTTGCGTCGGTGGAGACCGCCATTTCCGCGATGAAGCTCGGCGCATTCGATTACATCACCAAGCCATTCAAGAACGACGAAGTGCTGGTCGTCGTTCGCAACGCCGTCGAACGCCGTCAGCTCGTGGCGGAGAATACGGCGCTCAAGCAGACGCTGCAGGCGCAGTACCGGCGTTTCGCGGGAATCATCGGCGGCAGCCCACGGATGAAGCAGGTGTTCGACTTGATCCTCCAGGCCGCGCCCAGCCGTTCGACTATTCTCGTCACCGGCGAGAGCGGCACCGGCAAAGAGCTCGTCGCCCGGGCTATTCACTCGAACTCACCGCGCGCGGAACGCGCGTTCGTGACGGTGAACTCCGGCAACCTGCCGTCCGATTTGCTCGAATCCACCCTCTTCGGGCACGTGAAGGGAGCATTCACCGGGGCGATCAATCCGAAGAAGGGTCTCTGCGATCTCGCCGACAAGGGCAGCATTTTCTTCGACGAGATCGGGAACATTCCCCCGGAAACACAGGCCAAGCTGTTGCGCGTCATGCAGGAGCGCGAGTTCATGCGCCTCGGCGGAATCGATACCATCAAGGTCGATGTCCGCATCATCGCCGCCACCAACTGTGATTTGCGAGAGATGGTCGAAGACGGGCGATTCCGCGAAGATCTCTTTTACCGTCTCCACGTCATCAACATCGTTCTGCCCCCGTTGCGGCACCGCAAGGAAGACATCCCGCTGCTGATGCAGCACTTCCTCGAAAAGTACAGCGAGGAGAATAACAAGCCGGACATCGAGATCACGCCGGCGGCACTCGACGTGCTGACCGATTACGACTGGCCAGGGAACGTCCGCGAGCTCGAGAATGTGATCGAACGCGCCGTGGTGCTGAGCACGAGGCCGCGCATCGACGTCGACCTCATCCCGGAACACATCCGATCAGCGCCGCCGTTTCACATCCCGAAGTTTGCCGTTCCGCCGGAAGGGATCTCATTCAAGGACGTCATTACAAACGTGGAGAAACGGCTGATTGAGTCGACACTCGAGGCGGCCGGAGGTGTGCAGAAGCGCGCCGCGGAACTGCTGAAGATCAAGCCGACGACATTGAACGAGATGATCAAGCGACACGAGATCGGCACCAGGCGTAAGAAGACAGGTTCCGCTGCCGATCACGACCGCACGACCAAGACGCGCCCTTTTTCCGCCACCGAACTGACCAGAGAGTAGCTACCGCGGTCGCGCTCGCGAGACGAGCCGATCAAAGCGACCGAGCACGGCGTCCCACCGGAAGTTCTGACGAATGTACGCCCGCCCATTCTCACCCAATCGATTTCTCAGGCGTGTGTTCGTCATCAACAGGCGCAGCGCCTCGACGAATTCCTCGCGATTCGCGTAATACAGCCCCGCGTGTGCACGTTTGCAGTGCTCGACGGCGGCGTCGTTCCTGGCGCTGGCCAGCACGGGGGTCCCGACGGCCAGGCTCTCGAGAAGCGGCTGCGCGACCAGGTCGTCGGCGGAGGGAGCGATCGTGACGTCGGCGGCCTCATACGCGATCATCCGCTCTCGTTCAGGCAGCACGCCGGCGAGTCGGATGTACGGCTCCTCGGGAACCTTCATCATCTTGATGCCCATCAGCGCGAGCGAGATGTCGTCGTCCGTCGATGCAAACGTATCGAAGTAATCGAGCATCTCCTCGCAGCCGTTGTCCGGTTCGACGCGCCCGCCGTAAAGCGCGAATCGACCATACAAACGGTGGCGCCGGCGAAACGGCACGCCGCGTCCGGCCAGGTACGACTCCGGTTCGACCCCCTCGCCCGTCCCCGCAACCGCCTCCTCGTCGATGACGGTGTCCGCCGGATCCTGCTGATGACGCGGGTACGACTGCTCGGGGGACGGATCGATGCCGATGCCGACGAGCTCTTCGTGCTGCGGCGTTGCACGTACATACGATCGAAGCAGACGTCCTTCCGCGGCGGAGACGAGGCCCACGCCGCGCACGGAGGAGAGCACGTCGGCGCAGACCTCGAAGCGAAGCGAGGGACACAGCTGCAGGTGCGGAAAGACGATGGTGCGCTCGGGGGCGATCGATGCGCCAGTCACCGTAATCGGACTGCAGATTGAGAAGAAGACGATGACGTCGTAGGACTTATGCTGCCGCCGGATGAAATCGATCAGACCGGCGGACCATGGGCCTGATCGGCGCAACCATTCCAGTTCGTCCGCGCGAGCCCGGGGACTGGCCATTACCCGATCTGAAAACTGATGAAAGGTCTGCTCGTCGCGCAGCTGGCTGACAGCGAAGCGGCGAACCAGGGCGCCACGTACGCGATCGGTGCCCTCCGAGTACTCGTTCTTCCAGGTTCGCGGATCCCGCGCGCACGTGGTCAGCACGTCCACGTCATGCCGGCTGCCGACCTGTTCGGCGAGAACACGGCACGCGTGATCGGGCCCGGCGCTGATGTCGGCGCCGTACCGCGCTGTCACGAAGGCAAATTTCACGCCTCAGCTCCTAGTTTTCGGACGCACTCGGATCTTGAGAGCTGGGCGGCGAAGCCGGTTGTTCCATCTCTTGCTGTGGCGCGGGCGCCTCAGGGGTCGGATGAACTTCGGGATGAGGATCGCTCGACCACGCCGGTGGCGGCGGTTCAACTGACTCGGAAGGAGCCGGCAGCGGCGAGCGCTGCTCGTTGGTCGTGGCCTCGACGGGTTCAGGCGCGTCTGCCGCATCTTCCTCGTCGTCGTCCTCGTCGACGTCCGCGAGTCCTGCCGCTCCGGTCACGACCGATGCGACGGCGGCAGTGGCGGATTCGCCTGCTGGCGGCGCGCCGCGTCGCCCTCGCCGTCGCCGACGCCGTCGCCGCGGCACGTCGCCCGTGGCAGCCGGACTCGCCGCTGTCGCGCTTTCGGCTGAAGCCGCCGGTTCGGTGACGGGCGCGGTGACGGGCGCAGCTTCTTGCGGGCGCGGTGCCCGCGCGACTGCAGGCGTGTTTTCGAGAGTCCGGACGCGCTTGTCGTTGAAATCGATCCTCCCGGTGAGCGACTCGATACGTGTCCCGAGTGCCTGCGTTTCGATACTCGTCCGCGATACTTCGGTTACCAGTCGCTGAAGAATCTGATAGTGGAGCGCATTCCACTCGGTCTGGCGGCGCTCCAGGTCGGCGGCACGGGTTGCGGCATCGCGGTTGATCCGTGTCTGCGTCTGAAGCGCCGCAATGAGAGGCGCTGGATTAAACAGCAGCTTCATCAAGGGATTGAACAGCCGACGGAAAAACCGCACGACCGCGCCTCCTTCGTAGATGGCGTCGTCGCTCAGGGAGAATTCCGTCTCTGCGCTTCGAGGCAACGGGTCCGGCGCCGCCGCGGCGCCCTTCCGAAGTTGATCGAGCAGCGTCGGATTGATGGTTCGCGGGTCGAGGATTGCCTCCAGCCGACGCGTCGCGAGGTCCTGGATCTGCTGGGTCGACAGCTCGATGCCGCTGCGTTGTGCGATTCGTGACCGAATCTCGCGCATGATCTGCTCGACATCAGCCTCACCAGACGGCCGAGCGCTTTGCTCGGGCGGCTGCTGCGAGCGCCGTTCGGAGCCGCGGCGTTCCATGCCACGGCGACCTCGGTGATATTGCGGGCGCCGGCCCGAAGGGTTGTGATCCATCGCCATCAGTATTTTTTGAAGAGGCTTCCCCACTCGGTCTGCATGAACGATCGAATCCGCGACTGACCGATCGTGGGGTACCACATCAGGTCGTGGTAGATGTTGGACGCCATGGGTGCCCACACCATCAGCGGAGAATGGAGGAGCACGCGTTCCAGTGGACGGAGGAAGCCTCTGCGAATCATCTGGTCGCCCCAGATGACCAGCGACTTCCGCGTCTGAAAGCCGAAGTTCTCGCTCGACACGTCGTCACCGACGAGTTCGATCTGTCGAGGATCGCCAATGCCGAGACCCCGTTCGTGCGCCATACGGATGAACGGAATCGACATCGGGTCGAAGCCCATCAGCCGCGCCGCGATTGAATCGATTGCCAGCGAATCTGTTGCGGCGAGTATCAAGTTCTTGATTCGCGGAATCATCGTACGCGGTCCGGCACCGTCGCCTGCGACCGTGCCGTCCATTACGGTGAACACGGCAGGATGCAACTCGCGCTGCATGTAGAGCAGGTCCACCAGCACTTCGTGCATGTACTTGTGCGCGTAGTGCCGGACCTCTTTCAGCAAGCCGCCGAACGAGTTCTTCACCGAGCCCGTCATGACCGCATGCCCATGTGTCTTGACCGTCGGCAGGTGGAGGATCTGGCGGCCCGGATAGATCGCGGGAATCTGAATGCCATCTGGAAAAATGTCATTCAACTTGAGCAGCGGGCTCTTGAACCGGTAGACCTGCCAATCGACTTCCGTCAACGGCATGAAGGTCAGACCGTGTCGCTGCAGCACCGGCTCCCAGCGATTGTTCCGGCATCCTTCCCGAGGACTGGTGACAACCGTCTTGTTCTCGATAGGGATGAGTCGGTTGCGCTCGTAACCGTCGCCGAGCATCTTCGACACCACTCCGTCGACCTGCCACGGCTGAGAGGAACATGACGGGAAGTACTTGGTCCACGACAGGTTCAGTTTGATGAGCGTGTCGCCGTCGCGTCGAAGAGTATCGCGATAACCGGCGAGGTCCATCACGCGCGCGTAGTCGGCGAGCACCGTCTGAGGACGGGTCCGGACGACGGCGACGCGCGCAGTCGTGGGCCGGGCAAACGGCCTGACAGATTCCGGATCGTCGACGGTGACTGGCATTTATCGTCCCAGCGGCGTGTACAGGATTACCGCAACGGCCAGGCTCCACAAGGCGACACACGCCAGGAGCGGGCCGTCGGTGACAAGCAGCGCTGCCGGGCTGCCGCCCGCGCGCTTCTGGTGCACCAGATACAGATACCGAAAGATTCCATAGAGCACAAACGGAATGGTCAGCCCCAGCCGTGTCGTGCCGAGTCGCTGCGCCGTTTCCGGGCTGGTCGCGTAAACCGCGTAACCCACCAGTGTCGACGCCGTCACGACTGCGATCATCTGATCCAGGAGATACGGGCTGTATTCGTGAAGGATGCGCCGGTGATCCGTGGCCCCCTCTGCCAGAAGTGTCAGCTCGTGCCGCCGCTTGCTGAATGCGAGAAACAGCGCCAGGAGTGTCGTACAGACGAGCAGCCAGTGGCTGATCGGCACGCCGACGGCGACAGCGCCCGCTACGGCGCGTAATACGAATCCGCCCGCAATCGTCAGCGCGTCGATAATCACGAGGTGCTTGAGTAGAAACGAATAAGACAGCAGTAGAGCGAAATAGGCGCCGGCGACCAGGGCCAGCATCGGGTGGATCGCTGCGGCTCCAGTGACGGCGCCGAGGCCAAGGGCGCCGCTGACTGCTACGGCGAGGCGCGGTGAAAGCTCGCCTGATGCAATCGGACGTCCGCGCTTCAATGGGTGCCGTTGGTCAGAAGCGCGGTCCGCGACGTCATTGAACAGATACACGGCCCCTGACAGGGCGCAGAAGATCACGAACGTGGCTCCCGCTGCGACCAGGGCAGTCGGGTGCGTCAACTGCCCGCCAAAGAGCGCTGCCGCGAAGATGATCAGGTTTTTGGTCCATTGTTCTGGACGTAGCGAAATCAGCAGCAGAGCGGGGATGGAGTGCGACTGTGACGGAGGTTCCGGCAACACACGGGGGGACCCGGTGGGCGACGGCGCCGAAGAAGCCATCACCACGGACGAACCCCGTTCAGACGTTGGCCGAGGAAAAGCTCCGGACCGCGTCAGGTTCGGTATCGTAGGTTTCGAATACGGTCAGCAGCTTGGTAATGGCCAGGAGGTCGGTAATCCGTTTGGTGAGGCTGAGCAGCTTGAGGCTCCCCCCTTGACGGCTCACCGTCGTGTACGTACGGACGATCTCGCCTAGACCCGCGCTATCGATGTACGGCACCTCGGCGAGATTGAGCACGAGCTTCTTGCGTCCCTGCAGGACGAGACTGTTGATCTTGTCCTTCAGGATCTCGTCGCCCTCGCCGAGCGTCAACTTGCCCTTGACGTCAAGAATCGTTACGTCGCCGGCCTGCCGTTCGTCGATCTGCATTACAACCTCGGAATGAAAATGGCCCTAAAAGGTTGAAATCTTAGCACATAGACACGAAGGGCCAGACGCGAGTCTGGCCCTTCGCGGTATTGGATCTGTTAGGCGAACGATGGTCTCAGACGCCGCCGGCGCCTGCGAACTTCCGTTGCTGGAAGCACTCCTTGCAGAACACAGGACGGCCCTGGGTGGGGCGGAACGGAACGGTGGTGTCCTTACCGCATGCCGAGCACGAGGTCTGAGTCTCCACCCGCTCACGGGGCGCCGGTCCAGCACTGGCCCGGTTTGCCCGTTTTGCCTTACACGTCTTACACCGCTTGGGCTCGTTCTTGAACTGTTTGTCGGCAAAGAACAGCTGCTCACCAGCTGTCCAGATAAACTCCGACCCGCAGTCCACACACCGTAAGGACTTATCCTGGAACTCCATCGCTCGCCACCTCTGAGCTCGTCGATCTCCGCCTTGCTACTCCGTCTCTCTCCGGAGCTTCTTGCGGTTACGCTTCCGCGCCAGCGCCTGCTTGGCCCGACGCTTGTCACCTGGTTTCAGATAGAAAGAGTGCTTCTTGATGTCCTTGATGATGTCTTCCTGCTGAACCTTACGCTTGAAGCGGCGGAGTGCGCTCTCGATCGACTCGCCCTCCTGAATCTTCACTTCAGCCACGCCTGTAACACCCCCTCACCGGCCTAGTGGGTCCCTGCCCGAAACGCTCGAAAAGTGGCGAATATGCTAGGCTAGCACAGGCAGGCGCGGATTCTAGGGCGCAACATACCGCCACGTCAACGAAATAGTCGGGGTGGTAGCCCGTCTCCTTCACAAATCATTCGATCCATCAGAACTCCCTGCCCGTCATACAGTTAGCCGGCGAAATGAAGGTCCTGATCCTTGGATCTGGCGCGCGCGAGCATGCGATGGCGTGGAAGCTTTCGCGCGAACGCGACGTTTCCAGCGTGCTTTGCGCGCCCGGTAATCCCGGCATAGCCTCGGTCGCGCAGTGCGTCCCCGCAGACCTGACAAAGCCGCAGCAGTTGCTGTCGATCGCTGCCGCGCAGGACGTCGATCTCACGGTTGTCGGTCCGGAGACGCCTCTGAGTCTCGGCGTCGCTGACCTGTTCACCGAGGCGGGGCGCGCGATTGTCGGCCCGTCTCGCGCCGCGGCCGCGCTCGAATCGAGCAAGTCGTTTGCGAAGGCGTTCATGGAGCGCCATCGGGTGCCCACTGCTCGTTTTCGCGTCTGCGATTCAGCCGGAGATGCGCTCGCATTCGCGAGCGCCAGCGAATTCGGGTACCCACTCGTTGTGAAAGCGGACGGCCTCGCCGCCGGAAAAGGCGTCGTGATTGCCGACGATCGAGCGGCAGCAGAGGCTGCTGTTCGCCATGCGATGGTCGATCGCGTATTCGGCAACGCCGGCGAGCGGATCGTGTTCGAGGAATTTCTCAGGGGCGACGAAGCTTCGTACTTCGTCCTTGCCGACGGCGCCACCTTTGTTTCGCTCTCCTCGGCACAGGACCACAAACGGATCTTTGACGATGACCGTGGTCCCAATACGGGTGGTATGGGGGCATTTTCGCCAAGTCCGCTTGTCACACCAGACGTTGAGCGTCGTGTTCTTGATGAGATCGTTCGACCCGTGTTGAGCGGGATGGAAGCGGATGGCCATCCCTATCGCGGCTTTCTCTACGTCGGATTGATGCTCACAACGGACGGGCCAAAGGTCATCGAGTTCAACGTGCGCTTTGGAGACCCCGAGGCGCAGGTGGTGTTGCCGATGCTCGACGAGGATCTCTCCTGGCTGCTTGGCGCCGCAGCAACCGGTGCGCTGCCCGCACGGCCGGCCCGGTTTCGTGACGAGCCGCACGTTGGCGTCGTGCTCGCCTCGCGCGGCTATCCGGAAAGTGCTGAAAACGATCGGCCGATCTCCGGGTTGGAAGAGGCTGCGGCTGTTGCTGGAGCGATGGTGTTTCACGCGGGCACCGCCAGGCGCGACAGCCACATCGTCACCGCCGGGGGCCGGGTTCTCACGGTCGTCGGCCGCGGCCCTTCACACCGTGATGCGATCGAAACCGCCTATCGCGCGGCGTCGCACATCCGGTTCGACGGCATGCAGATGCGTCGAGACATCGGCAAGAAGGCGCTGGTCGCCCTCGGTCAGTGAAATATTCGGTCGTCACGTTCGGGTGCAGGGTCAATCAGGCGGACTCCCTGGTAATCGAAGGCGAGCTCCGGGCCCAGGGCGGTGTCGCGGTAACACCCGACGAAGCCGATCTCGTTGTCGTGAACACGTGCTCGGTGACCGCAACAGCGGATCAGGGAGCGCGTCAGACGATCCGCCGCGTGGCGCGGACCAATCCCTCCGTCCGGATGATCGTGACCGGTTGCTATGCGACGCGTGCGCCGCACGATCTGACCCTTTTGCCCAACGTCGTGCGTGTGGTCCCGAACGCGCGCAAGGACTCGGTCCTCCAGTTCATCGCAGATACCGGGGTAATGTCGACGGCCGAACGCTTCAATGGCGGGGAAGGGCCCTGCGGAAGCGGGCTCGAGCCTGGTGTGGCCGGTCGTACTGCGCTCACGCTCCGGGTGCAGACGGGATGTGACGAGCACTGCAGCTACTGCATCATCCCGACGACGCGCGGTCCCGGCCGTTCGAAGCCGCTTGAGGACGTCATCGACGATGTGCGCCGCGCGGTCGCCGCAGGCTACAAAGAGATTGCGCTGACAGGAGTACATCTCGGTTCGTACGGCCGCGACCTTCCGCGCCGCGCATCGCTTGACGAGCTCTTGAGTCGTTTGGCGGCGTGGCCCGACGAAGTGCTGTTCCGCGTCAGCTCCTTGGAGCCGATGGATTGCACGGCGGACATCGTATCGATTGTCGCGTCCTCACCGCGGATAGCTCCCCACTTCCATCTGCCGTTGCAGCACGGGGCAGATTCGATGCTTCGCGCCATGCGTCGGCCGTACACAGCCAAGTACTATTCAGCGCTCATCGACCGCATCGCGGGGCTCATGCCGTATGCGTCGATCGGCTCCGATCTGATTGTGGGTTTTCCTGGAGAGACCGACGAGCAGTTCGAAGAGAGCGTGGCCTTCCTGCGCACTCTTCCGCTGTCGCACTTGCACGTGTTTCCGTATTCCGATCGGCCAGGCACGGAAGCGAGCGCGATTCATCCCAAAGTCGACGGCGTCGTCATCCGTGAGCGAGGCAGGCGCGTGCGCGAAGTGGGCGCGGAGATGGCCCGCCACTTCCGATCCGCCCTGGCCGGCAGCATCCGCCGCGCCCTCGTCGTAGACGACGGGTGGTCTGCCGTGACGGATAACTACGTGAAAGTGAGATTGGAACGTCAGACGGACCGGAACACGTGGATCGACGTACCGCTACCGTATTAGCAGCGCCATCTGCTGCGCGGCCGTCTTCTTGGGACCGCCTTCCACGATCAGCTGGCCGCATGCGGCCCTGATGTCCAGGCCGCGGCTCTTTCGGACCGACACTGTAATGTGCCGATCCGCCAGGATCTGCGCAAACCGATCGACGCGCTTGTCTGAAGGCCTGTCGTAGGGAATCCCTGGCGCCGGATTCAGCGGGATCAGGTTCACCTTGGCCTTGATTCCGGACAACAGCTTTACGAGCCTCCGCGCATCGTCGGGCGTGTCGTTGACACCGTCGAGCATGACGTACTCGAACGTGATGCGGCTCCGTTTCTTCAGCGGGAAGCGACGGCACGCCTCGAGGATTTCAGCCAGCGGGTATTTCGCGTTGGGCGGAACAAGCTTCGTCCTCTGCTCGTCCGTCGTTGCGTGCAGCGACACGGCGAGGTTCGGCATCAGCGGCTCGCGTGCCAGCCGTTCCAGCCCTGGAACGATGCCGACGGTCGACAAGGTCACCCGACGCGGTGAAATCGCGAGGCCGTGCTCGGCGTGCAGGATACGCAGGGCCTTCATCGTGTTGTCGTAGTTGTGAAGCGGTTCGCCCATTCCCATCAACACGATGTTGAACGGGAAGTCGAGCATGTCGGTGGCGCCAGCGAGTACTCGGACCTGACCTGCAATCTCTCCAGCCGTCAGATTGCGGACGAGCCCCATCTTTCCGGTCAGGCAGAACCCACATCCCATCGCGCACCCCACTTGCGTCGAGATGCAGAACGTCATCGACGGCGTATCCGGGATGAAGACGGATTCGATGCGTTTGCGGTCGGTAAGCTCGAGTACGAACTTACGGGTTCCGTCAGTGGACTGCTCGTCGGCGACAACGCGGGGCGTCGAGATCGCAAACGACTCGCTGAACCGCGCCCTCAGCCCTCGCCCCAGGTCGGTCATCACGTTGAAATCAGTGACGCCGCGGCGGTAAATCCAACGGTAGAGCTGGCGCGCGTGGAAGCGCTCGATCCCCCGGTCCGCGAGGGTGCTTTCAAGCTCGCTCAGGTCAAGTTCCGCCAAATCCACGCTGCGATTCATAGATCGTTTGTATTTTCGCATCTCTCCTTTTCGATTGCGGCGGTCCGCGCACGCATGCTATCATTCGGATGTTCTTCTAATTCCCTGCCTGTCAATAGTTTGCGGTGATTGAGTAGCCGCTGTTGAGGGGCGCGGCCAGGCGACAAACGTTCCCAGATTCGACTGCCGTGACTGAGTCAGCGATCGTCCGCGAGGTGCTGCCGAATGGGCTCCGTCTTCTTACGGAGCGGATGCCGCACGTCCGTTCGGTAAGCATCGGCGTGTGGCTCGCGCGAGGCTCACGCCACGAGCCGCAGGAACAGAGTGGGATAGCCCATTTTGTGGAGCACATGCTCTTCAAGGGGACGGCGGCCCGTTCGGCGGAGGATATTGCCCAGGCGATCGACTCCATCGGCGGCCAGATGGACGCCTTCACCGCCAAGGAATACGCGAGCTACTACATCAAGGTCCTCGACGAGCACCTGCCGTTCGCACTCGATGTCCTGGCCGACATCGTCATGAATCCACGATTCACCCCGGACGATATCGAGCGCGAAAAGAAGGTCGTTGTCGAAGAGATCAAGATGGTCGAGGATACGCCTGACGACCTTGTCCACGAGCTCTTTACGGAGAACTTCTGGGCCGACCATCCGCTCGGCCGGCCGATTCTCGGCACGAAGGACACCGTTGAGTCACTGAATACAGACGGGCTCCGCGGGTACTTCCACGGCACGTATACAGCGCCGAATCTGATCGTGGCCGCGGTGGGGAATATTCAGCACGAGCAGGTGCGTGATCTCGTCGCTCGCACGTTTGCGAACCTGCCGACGGAGGCTGCTGCTATTTCGGAAGCACCGCCGCGGGTCGTTCCGTGCACCGTGATCCGGAATAAGGAACTCGAGCAGAGTCACGTTTGTCTCGGCACCGCGGGTTATCGTCAGGATCATGAGGAACGGTATTCCAGTTATGTAATGAATACCGTGCTGGGCGGCTCAATGAGTTCGCGCCTGTTCCAGAATGTCCGTGAAAAACGGGGCCTTGCGTATGCAGTGTTCAGCGGCCTCAGTGCGTATCGCGACACCGGCTCGATAACGATCTACGCCGGCTGCGCCAACAATGCAGTCGGGGAGCTCATCGACGTCGTCATTACTGAGCTTCGGCGCATGAAAGACGAGCCGCTCGATTCTACGGAGCTTCGGCGGGCCAAGGATCATCTCAAAGGCAGCCTGATGCTGAACCTGGAGAGCACCTCGAGCCGCATGTCGCACCTTGCGCGACAGGAGATCTACTTCGATCGGCAGTTCGGGCTCGACGAAACGCTGGAGGGCGTCGAACGTGTGACGCCGGACGATATTCAGCGCGTCGCCCGGGATCTGTTTTCATCAGATGCACTGGCGGCGACGGTGCTTGGCGCGGTAAACGGCCTGCAGATTCCGAGGGAGCGACTCTGGCTGGGGTGATTCGCAGTCGATGATTGCACGCTATACCCACCCTGAGATGGGTGGCATCTGGAGCGACCAGCACAAGTACGAAACGTGGCTGCAGGTAGAGATTGCAGCCGCCGACGCGATGGCGCGCGCCGGTATCATCCCGGCGGACGCAGCGCGCGACATTCGTGAGCGTGCACGGTTCGATATCGCCAGTATCGAAGAAATCGAGCACACTACCCAGCACGACGTCATTGCCTTCACCACGGCGGTAGCGGAGCACGTGGGTCCGTCCGCGCGGTGGCTGCATTTCGGTTTGACGTCATCGGACGTCATCGACACCGCACAGGCGCTGCAGATGCGGGAAGCCTGCGATGTCATCCTCAAGAACATCGAGGCCCTCAAGCAGGCTGTTCACCGGCGCGCTGAGGAGCACCGGCGGACGCCGATGATAGGCCGTACGCATGGCGTGCACGCGGAGCCGATGACCTTCGGCGTGAAGCTCGCCCTTTGGTACGCCGAGTTGTTACGCGACGCCGACCGGATTCGGCGCGCGCGTGAGGTGGTCTCGGTCGGGCAGTTGTCCGGCGCGGTTGGCACGTTCGCGCACCTGCCGCCCTCGGTCGAGGCGGATGCCTGCCGCGCATTGGGACTGCAGCCCGATTCCGTCACGTCGCAGGTCATCCAGCGCGACCGTCACGCCGAGCTGTTGTCGGCGCTCGCTATCACCGCGTCCTCGCTCGAGAAGTTTGCGCTGGAAATCCGCGGGCTCCAGAAGACGGAGATCGGCGAGGTCGAGGAGCCGTTTGCAAAAGGCCAGAAGGGCTCGTCGGCAATGCCGCACAAGCGAAACCCCATCGGCTGCGAACAGATCGTCGGACTGGCGCGACTGGTTCGCGCAAATACGGGCGCCGCATTTGAGAACAACGCACTCTGGCACGAGCGGGACATCTCGCACTCGTCCGTCGAGCGGGTGATTCTCCCCGACAGCTTTATCGCGCTGGATCACATGCTCCGTCGGTTCACGCGAATCGTGGAGGGGATGGTTGTCTATCCGGAGCGCATGCGCGCCAACCTCGAGTTGTCGCGCGGCGTCGTGTTCTCGGGGACCGTGCTGCTCGAGCTGGCGCGACGAGGTGCCTCCCGGGAGCAGGCCTACGAACTGGTGCAGCGCAATGCCATGCGGGCATTTCACGAGCAGCGTCAGTTCAAGGAGTTGCTGCTCTCGGACGCCGCTGTCACCGCAGTGCTGCCTGCCCACGAAATCGAGCGAGCCTTCAACCTCGATGAGCAGTTGAAGCACGTCGACGACATCTTTGACCGGGTATTCGTTCAGCAGGAGGTTCACGCCTGATGCGTGCGCGCGTGTTCGTCACACTCAAGCCGTCTGTTTTCGACCCGCAAGGCACCACCGTCGCGGAGGCGCTGCACACGCTCGGTTACGCGAGCGTGAAGGACGTCCGTCAGGGAAAGTATTTCGAGCTCGAGATCAATGCGTCGACGCCCGACGAGGCGCGCAGGGTCGCCGCCGAGGCCGCCGACAAGCTGCTCGCGAATCCGGTCATTGAGAGCTATCGCATCGAAGTGGATGCGCCGGCACACGCGGAGATGGCTCGATGAAGTTTGCCATCGTCGTCTTTCCGGGATCGAACTGTGATCACGATGCGCACTATGCGGCCGAGCACGTGCTTGGTCAGCAGGCCGAGCTGATTTGGCACAAGGACACCAGTCTGAAAGGCGCGGATGTGGTGGTCCTGCCAGGCGGGTTCGCGCACGGTGATTACCTCCGCACGGGAGCCATCGCTCGCTTCTCGCCAATCATGCAGGAGGTCAGGCGATTTGCGGATGGCGGCGGGCCGGTGCTTGGCATCTGCAACGGTTTCCAGGTGCTGCTCGAAGCGGGCATGCTGCCAGGGGCGATGCTGCGTAACGCAAGCCTGCACTTTCACTGCGAGCACGTCTATGTGAACGTGGAACAGACCGATACGCCGTTCACGATCGCGTGCACCCCCGGACGTGCGCTGAGAATCCCTGTCGCACACGGCGAGGGGAATTATTACGCCGAACCTGACGTCCTCGCTCGACTGGAGAAGAACCGGCAGGTTGTCTTCCGCTACGTTGACGCCTCGGGTCAGCGCACCGCCGCAGCCAACCCGAATGGCTCGCTGAACAACATCGCCGGGCTCTGCAACGAGCGTCGCAATGTCGTCGGCTTGATGCCGCACCCGGAGCGCGCATGCGAACTGTCGGTCGGCAGTGCCGACGGATTGGTGCTCTTTGAATCGGCTGTCAAAGCTGTCTCAGAAGGAGCGTTCGCGATCTCGCGATGACCATCACCAACGAGCTCATCGCCCAGCACGGGCTCACTCTCGACGAGTACCAGCGCATCGTCGACACACTCGGCCGTGAGCCGACGCTGACAGAGCTCGGCATCTTCTCGGTAATGTGGTCCGAGCACTGTAGTTACAAGAGCTCGCGCGTGCATTTGAAAACGCTGCCGACGTCGGGTACCCGCGTATTGCAGGGACCGGGCGAAAACGCTGGCGCGGTGGACATCGGCGACGGGCTGGCGGCGATCTTCAAGATCGAATCGCACAACCATCCGTCGTTCATCGAGCCGTATCAGGGTGCGGCGACAGGTGTAGGCGGGATCATCCGTGACATTTTCACCATGGGTGCCCGCCCTATCGCGCTGCTCAATTCGCTGCGATTTGGTTCGCTCGAGGATCCGCTTGTGCGCCGCACGATGGCCGGTGTGGTTGCCGGAATTGCCGGATACGGGAACAGCATCGGCATTCCAACGGTTGGCGGCGAAATCGGGTTCGACGAAAGCTATACCGGCAACCCGCTCGTCAACGTGTTCTGTCTGGGCACCTCGAAAGCAAGCGAGATCGTGAAGGCCGTTGCATCAGGCGCTGGCAACCCTGTGTATTACGTCGGCGCCAAGACAGGTCGCGACGGTATACATGGCGCGACGATGGCGTCGGCGGAATTCGACGAGAAGTCGGCGGAGAAGCGACCTGCTGTGCAGGTCGGCGATCCGTTCATGGAAAAGCTGCTCCTTGAAGCGTGTCTCGAAGTGATGCGGACCGACGCGCTGGTTGGCATCCAGGACATGGGCGCAGCAGGATTGACCTCGTCCTCTTCGGAGATGGGCTCGCGTGGTGGGGCTGGCGTGGAAATCGATGTGTCGCTGGTTCCCCAGCGCGAGTCGGGGATGACGCCTTACGAGATCATGCTGTCCGAGTCCCAGGAGCGGATGCTGCTCGTCGCGAAGCGCGGACGCGAAGGTGAGGTCGAGCGGATTTTCGAAAAGTGGGACCTGCATGCGGTTCGAATCGGCGAGGTGACGACGGACGGGCGACTGCGCGTGAAGCACCGAGGTGAAGTCGTCGCCGATATTCCCAACAAAGCGCTCACCGATGAAGCGCCTCGCTACCGCCGGCCCACCGCGGAACCCTCGTACTTGAAGGAGGCGCAGCAGCTGGACCTCGCATCCCTCGGGAAGCCGCTCGCGGTTCGCGAGGTCTTCCGGAGATTGCTCGCCGCACCAGAGACCGCCAGCAAGCGGTGGGTGTACCGCCAATACGACCACATGGTTCGCACGAACACACTCGTCCTGCCTGGAATGGGTGCCGGGGTCGTCCGGATCAAGGGCACGCGAAGGGCGCTGGCGCTCTCAGTCGACTGCAATGGCCGCTTCGTGTATCTCGACCCGTTCGTTGGCGCCCAGCACGCGGTTGCGGAAGCGGCGAGAAATGTGGCGTGCGCCGGCGCGCAGCCGATTGGTGCGACCAATTGCCTGAACTTCGGAAATCCCGAGAAACCGGACGTCATGTGGCAGTTTGTCCGTGCGGTCGAAGGGATGGGCGCGGCATGCCGAGCGCTTGATGTCCCGATCACCGGTGGAAACGTCAGCCTCTACAACGAGACCGATGGGCGCGCGGTTCTGCCAACACCGGTCATCGGTGTCGTCGGACTGATTGACGACGCGGAGCGCATCGCGCGGCGAACGTTCCAGACCGCGGATGATGCGGTGGTGCTGCTGGGAGAAAGCCGAGCCGAGCTGGGCGGAAGCGAATATTTGAAGGTTATCCACGGGATCGTGCGCGGCGTTCCACCTGCAATCGACCTGGCGCGCGAGGCTGCCTTGCAGCGCTTCCTCGTGGATGGAATCGCCGCCGGCCTCATCCGGTCGGCACACGATTGCGCGGAGGGTGGCTTCGCGGTAGCGCTGGCGGAATGCTGCTTTGACACCGGCCTTGGCGTGTCGGCCGAGTTGTCCCGCCTCGAAACAATCGAAGGGTTTGCGGACATCGCCGCGCTGTTCAGCGAGTCGGCCTCCCGGGTGATTGTCTCGGTTGCCCCAGGTGCGGTCGAGGATGTGTTGTCGAGGGCTGCCGCGCTGAACGTGCCGGCGGTCAGAATCGGTACTGTTGGCGGCAGTCGGATTCGCATCAGCGTCGACGGCCGGGCGGTCCTCGACGAGTCTCTGACGGATTCCGAGGCTCTGTGGTCGAACGGTCTCGAGCAGTACTTTGAACGTGCCCGCGCTATTGCATGAAGCCGTACACTAATAACTCTCCCGATCGTCGAGCTGAGGGCTCCTGCTGATGGTTGATAAGTTCAGGGAAGAGTGTGGAGTGTTCGGGCTCTACGGCAACTTGGAGGCCGCGAAGCTCACCTACCTCGGCCTCTACGCGCTTCAGCATCGCGGACAGGAAAGCGCGGGTATTGCTTCAGCCGAC
The DNA here is from genome assembly GCA_035647075.1 of Vicinamibacterales bacterium. Classification (GTDB taxonomy): domain Bacteria; phylum Acidobacteriota; class Vicinamibacteria; order Vicinamibacterales; family UBA2999; genus Gp6-AA40. The sequence goes on from DASROF010000021.1 coordinate 36,415, forward strand.
GGGGTACAGATCCGCGTCTCGAAGGCGATGGGATATGTCAACGAAGCTTTCGACGATGACACCATCGCCAAGCTGCCAGGTCCCCTAGCGATCGGACACGTCCGCTACTCGACGGCGGGCGAGAGTCGTCTCGCGAATGCACAGCCGATTGTGGTCGACAGCGCCCATGGGCAGCTGGCCGTCGCACATAACGGCAACCTCGTCAACGCGCTCGAAGTCCGCGATTCGCTGGTGCGCGAAGGCGCGATTTTTCAGACCAACAGCGACACCGAAGTCATCGTGCACCTCTTCGCCCGGGCAAAGGTCGACGGGGCGGAAAACGCCATCATCGAGGCAATCTCGCAAGTGCGCGGCGCGTTTTCTCTGGTGATGATGACGAAGGATCGGCTGATCGGCGTCCGCGATCCACACGGCTTCCGTCCGCTTGCGCTTGGCCGGCTCGGCGACGCGTGGGTGATCTGCTCGGAAACATGCGCGATGGATCTCATCGGCGCCACGTATGTGCGCGATGTGGAACCGGGGGAAGTAGTGATTGCCGGTCCGCATGGCCTCAAGTCGGTGAAGCCGTATCCGCCCGCGCGCCAATCGCAATGTGTGTTCGAGCACGTGTATTTCTCACGACCCGACAGCTATGTGTTTGGCGAGAGCGTGAACGAAGTCCGCACCGAGTTCGGCCGACGCCTCGCGCGGGAGTCGGGAGTGCCTGCGGACGTCGTCGTGCCGATTCCCGATTCGGGCGTGTGCGCGGCGGTTGGATACGCAGAGGCCGCCGGCCTGCCCATGCGGATGGGCCTGATTCGCAACCACTACGTCGGCCGAACGTTCATCCAGCCGCAGCAGTCGATCAGGCATTTCGGCGTCAGGGTCAAGCTGAATCCGGTGCGCAGTATTCTCGAAGGCAGGCGCGTCGTCCTCGTGGACGATTCCATCGTCCGTGGAACTACCAGCCGGAAGATCGTGCGCATGGTACGCAGCGCCGGTGCACGTGAGGTGCACATGCGCATCAGTTGTCCGCCGACGGTGTCACCGTGCTTTTACGGCGTGGACACGCCCAGACGCTCGGAGTTGATTGCCGCGACGCACACACTCGAGGAGATCCGGAAGTACGTGGACGCCGACAGCGTCGCGTATCTAAGCCTCGAAGGGCTGACGGGCGCGGTGAGAGGCGGCAGTTCGAGTTACTGCACGTCGTGCTACACAGGGATCTATCCGGTCGCATTTCCTCGTGATGAAGCTAAGTACCTGCAGCTTGCGCTCAAGCTCAATCCTGGACCTGCGGCGCCTGTTGCCGAACCAGATCATGCCGCTCTGTCGTTCGAGAAAGACACCGTCGTCAGCTGATCGGCGACGCCGACACACGATGCCCAGGCTCATCGGCGTCGCGATCAGCGCCATCGTGGTGTCGATCGCCGTTCCCGCGGCGCAACCCGCCGCGGCCAATCTTTCCACGCAGATTTCCAATCTTTCTTCACTCGATTACTCGACGCGGATGAATGCCGCGCGGGTCATTCGACGGCTGCCGGCAGCAGACGCAGTGCCGGCCCTTACTGCCGCCGTGCGCACGCATCGCGACGAGTTCGTCAGGTACCGCGCTTTCATCGTCCTGTCGTCGTTTAACGATCGCGGCACCGCCGAACTCGTCCGGGGCCTGTTGCGCGATGCCAACGACCGGCTCCGCGAAGTCGCTTACAAGTGGCTCGAGGCGCATCCCGACGCCAGCATGGCGCCCACGTTATTGAGCACTCTTCAGACCGAGCAGGCGGAGTTCGTTCGGCCGGCGGTGGTTTCTGCACTTGCGGCGCTCGGCGAAGACATGCGTGTACAGCGGGCGCTGATCGGAGAGATCGGGCGCGGGCTGGATTTCTTTCGGAGCGCTGTCATCGAGGCGCTCGGTCGGCGGCACGCGGCGTACGCCCTTGACGCTATCGAGGCGGTGGCGAAGCTGCCAGGACCGATTCAAGACACTGCCGTTATTGCCCTCGGACGCATTGGCGGAGCACGGGCGCTCGCCGCGCTGGCGGCGGTTTCCGCAGACCCGGTGGCGCAGCCTCTGACACTGACGCTGCGCGCAGCACGATGCATGGCCGGTGAGGCGTGCGCCGCGGCGATCGAGGCGATCAATGCGGCCGTCATCACACCGTCCGTGTCCGCGGCGGTGCTTCGGAGCGGTGTGTCGGGCCTGACAGCGATTGCGACCACAGGTAATCCGCCGGCGACGGCAGCGCTCGTCACCCTTGCTTCGCGCGGCGGCGTGCTCCGGGAACAAACGGCGATCGGTCTGGGTACGGTAGCGGTGATGGACCCCGACTACATGATTGCGTGGCTCGATCGCGCGTCGCCGCAAGCGCGCGAAACGGCCATCGGGCTGTTGAAGGACGGCTTCGACGGCCTCGAAGAGGACTTCGGCGAGGAGCAGTTTTTTGCTGCGGCTCGCGCTGCCTACTGGAAGGCGGCGGACGGATCCGATGCCCGTTCGCTCGCCTCTCTGCTCATTCAACGACTCGATTTCTGACAGCGAGTGGACTACAAGACTTCCGGCGTCGACATAGATGCGGGCAATGAAACCGTCAGGCGGATTCGTTCGCTCGCGCGTTCCACGTTCACGCCCGGCGTCCTGTCCGACATCGGCTCGTTCGGCGGCCTGTTCCGCATCGAACCGGGACGCTACAAGGAGCCAATTCTGGTGGCCAGCGCCGATGGCGTCGGCACGAAACTGAAAGTGGCGTTCATGGCGGCACGCCACGACACTGTCGGTGCCGACCTGGTGAACCACTGCGTCAACGACATCCTCGTCCAGGGTGCTGAGCCGGTCTTCTTCCTCGACTATCTGGCAACGGGGCGACTGACCCCGGACGTGGCGGAATCGATCGTCAGCGGAATGGCACAGGCATGCCGTGACAACACGTGTGCGCTCCTCGGCGGCGAGACGGCGGAGATGCCGGGGTTCTACAAAGACGGCGAGTACGATCTGGCCGGCTTTATCGTTGGCGTCGTCGATCGAAACCGCCTGATCAACGGGCGCGCCATCGCCGTTGGCGACGTTCTGGTCGGCGTGCCGTCGTCCGGGTTGCACACCAACGGATATTCGCTCGCGCGCAGGATTGTGTTCGATACCTTGAAGCTGCGTGTGGACAGCCACGTCGGCGAACTGGGCCAGACCGTCGGCGACGCCCTGCTCGCGCCGCATCGCTCCTATCTCCCGGTTGTGCAGCCGCTGCTCGAGGCCACTCGAATCAAAGGGATGGCCCACATCACCGGAGGCGGGATCACCGACAATCTGCCGCGGATTCTCCCGCACGGTACCGCCGCGGTGATCGACGCGGCATCGTGGACCGTTCCCCCGCTCTTCTCGTGGCTGCGACAGGCGGGCGATGTGCCGATCGACGACATGATGCGGACCTTCAATATGGGCATCGGCCTCATCATCGTTGTTGCCCGTGATCAGGCGGAGCCGCTCATCAGCGAGCTCGCCGCGAGGGGCGGCCGCGATGCGCGAATCATCGGTGAAGTTGTTCCTGGCGAGCCACCAGCGGTCACCTACTCGAATCTCGCGTGAACCGCCGTCTTGGCGTACTGATTTCCGGCCGCGGCTCGAACCTGCAGTCGCTGCTCGATGCTATTGGCACCGGCCGTCTCGACGCCACAATTGCCGTGGTCATCTCGAACATCGAGAATGCGGCGGGGCTGGATCGAGCTCGCGCTGCCGGACTCGAAGCCGTAGTCCTGAGTCATCGCGGCTGGGCCTCACGCGACGACTATGATCGCGCGCTTGCGCGTGAACTGAAGGCGCGGGATGTCGGGCTAGTCTGTCTTGCCGGGTTCATGCGTATTGTCGGTGGGCCGTTGATCGACGCCTACCCGAATGCCATCCTCAATATCCATCCCGCGTTGCTGCCGTCGTTCCCGGGTGTCGATGCACAACGTCAGGCGCTGGCGCACGGCGTAAAGGTGAGCGGCGTGACGGTGCACTTCGTGACGCGCGCTCTGGATGACGGCCCGATTGTGCTGCAGCGAGCCGTGGCGGTCCTCGATGACGACACGCGCGAAACGTTGTCGCTGCGGATCCTCGAGCAGGAGCATCTCGCCTATCCTGAGGCGGTGGGTGTTGTGCTCGATGGCCGATGGACGGTGGAAGGCCGCCGCTTCGTGCGTCTATGACGGACGTGAGGGCGGCATTGCCCGCAACGTCACGATTGCGACCTCGGGCGGACAGTTAATTCTGATCGGCACGTAGACCGTTCCAATCCCACGGCTGACGAAGAGCGTGGTATTCGCTTCCCGGCCGAGGCCTTCCAGAACCGGAAACCTTGCTTTCGCCAGTGCCCCGACGCCAGGCAACACGACCTGACCACCGTGTGTATGTCCTGACAGAACCGCCGGCACGTTCAACATCGCGGCCTCCGTAAGACGCCGTGGATCGTGCGCGAGCAGCAGCACCGTGTCGCGTGCGCCCTTGATTGCGCGAAATATGTCTGAGGCGCTGCGCGTCCAGAACCTGATTCCCGCCAGCTCGAGTGCCTCGCCTCGCAGCTCCACGCGCGTACGCCGGTCCTTGAGGACGACGAAATTCCGTCGAGCGAGCGCCGCCGGCATGTCCTTGTCGTCGTCGTGGTTGCCGAGGATTGCGTAAACGCCCTGTGGGGCATGGAGAGGCGCAAGGAGCTCCGCCACTGGTTCTACGTAGGTGCGGTCACCAAAGGTGACGTAGTCACCGCCGAGAACGATCAGGTCCGGCCGCAGTGACAGCGTGAGGTCGACAGCCGCTCGGATATCGTCGGCGCCCACAAGTGCGCTGTGATGAATGTCCGTCAAGAGCGCTATGCGCACGCCATTCAGCGCTGCCGGCAGGCCGGCTACGGGCAGCGTGGCTTCTGTCGCTCCGAGACGATGGCGTTCGTACGCGACGCCATATGCGGCGGCTCCGCCGACCAGGCCCACCGTCCCTCCAAGGACGCCCTTCAATGCGGCGCGTCGAGTCAGGCGCATCGATGGCTACTATAGTACCGGTCTGATGGATCTTTTCAGCGAACTCGAGTGGCGCGGGCTTGTCTATGACGCGACCGAAGGCGTCCGCGACGCGTTGGCGCGCGAGAAAGTCACGGGTTACATCGGATTCGATCCGACTGCTGCGAGTCTACATGTCGGGAGTCTGCTGATGATGATGGCGCTCGCCCACATGCAGCGCCACGGCCACTCACCGGTCGCCGTTGTAGGCGGCGGCACGGGTCTGATTGGAGATCCCAGTGGAAAGTCGGCCGAGCGACAGCTGATGTCATTCGAACAGGTTGAGACGAATGTGGCGGGTATTCGAGGACAGCTGTCGCGGTTCCTCGACTTCGACTCAAAGGTGGCGCCGGCGCGACTCGTCAACAACGCTGACTGGTTGACGAAACTGAGCGCTGTCGACTTCATGCGTGACGTGGGCAAACACTTCACGATCAACGCGATGCTTGCGAAAGAGTCCGTCAAACGTCGCATAGAGAGCGAAGACGGCATCACGTACACAGAGTTCAGCTATTCGCTCCTGCAGGCGTACGACTTTCTCGAACTGTATGACCGGTTAGGCTGCACGCTGCAGATGGGCGGCAGCGATCAGTGGGGCAATATCACTGCGGGCATGGATCTCATTCGCCGGCTTCGCGGCGGCAAGGCCCATGGCCTAGTCATGCCTCTCATTACGACGTCCTCAGGCGTCAAATTTGGAAAGACGGAATCCGGCACGATCTGGCTTGATCCGGTTCTGACGTCTCCGTACCAGTTCTATCAGTTCTGGCTCAACGCCGAAGATCAGGACGCGGTTCGATATCTGCGGTTTTTTACATTCTTCGGACGAGATGAGATTGTCGCGCTCGAGGACGCTGGGCGACGCGAGCCGGACAAGCGGCATTCACAGCGAGCACTTGCGCGCGAGGTGACGCGGCTTGTCCATGGTGAGACGGCGGTGGCCGAGGCCGAGTCGGCGGCAACCGCGCTCTTTGCGGATCAACTCGCATCGTTGAACGCCGCACAGATTGAGCAGATGCTGGGCGGTGTTCCGTCAGCGACAGTCATGATGAGTACCGGCGGCTGGCCAGTGACCGAACTGCTGACGAAGGCCGGCGTCACGAAATCGAAGAGCGAGGCTCAGCGGCTCATCAGGGGAGGCGGTATCTCGATCAACGATCGCCGCATCACGGATGAGAAGGAGCAGATCACAGTCGAGCAGGCCATCGAGGGAAGGCTCTTCGTCGTTCGTAAGGGAAAACGCGACTATTTCCTCATCCGGATAGAACGGGGTTGACGAAGGGACCAAGGATCCGTAGGATCAGTGGCACTGCCTCGGCGCGACGTTTCGCGCCTCCTTCCTGAGCGTTCCCCGCGAGTCTCTAGGGACCATGGGCTTGACAGCAAAGGCGGCGGCTAGTAACCTTAGAAGGTTCGCCTAAAACTGACTGGATCTTCCGGAAGGTTTGGGTGGACGCCTGAAAAGGTTGCTCCGGTAACGGAGCAGGCTCGGTTCTTTGAAAACTAGATAGAGCGTGCAAGCACTTTATTTGACCCGTCGAGTGTCAGCTGTTTCCGACGTAATTCGGAATAGGGCGTTCGCGAAAACCGCAAGGTCGAAGCGGCGCCGACACAAGACAAAACAACGCAAGCAGAGCTAAGTCATCAGCGCTCGCGTTAATCAAGTTGCCAAGCCCCGAGCAAGCTCGCGCAAGCGAGTGAGTCGAGGAGCGTAACAGCCGATTTAACATGAGAGTTTGATCCTGGCTCAGAATCAACGCTGGCGGCGTGCCTAACACATGCAAGTCGAACGCGACTTAGACTTCGGTCTAAGTTGAGTGGCGAACGGGTGAGTAACACGTGGGTGACCTACCTTCGAATGGGGGATAACGTCCCGAAAGGGACGCTAATACCGCATAACATCCTGCCTTTGAACAGGTGGAGATCAAAGCCGGGGATCGCAAGACCTGGCGCTTGATGAGGGGCCCGCGCCTGATTAGCTAGTTGGTGGGGTAATGGCTCACCAAGGCAACGATCAGTATCCGGCCTGAGAGGGCGGACGGACACACTGGGACTGAGACACGGCCCAGACTCCTACGGGAGGCAGCAGTGGGGAATTGTTCGCAATGGGCGCAAGCCTGACGACGCAACGCCGCGTGGAGGATGAAGA
>DASROF010000022.1:0-2707 GCA_035647075.1 Vicinamibacterales bacterium
CCGCGCCTGCGGCGCGTCTGGATCGCCGTAAGTGTAGTCGCGTTTATCTCGGCCTGCACACAGCCCACCCCAAACCCCGTCGATCCCGGGCCGCCACCAGGCGCGCCCGTGCGTTTCCTGATCACGTTCGACGATGGACCGAGCACCTGGGAGCCTTACAACCCAACCCGCGTCATCTTGGATCAGCTGCTGCACAACCCGGTTCAGCCGGAAATCAAGGCGATTTTCTTCGTGCAGACTCGCGACCGATGGGCGGGGGGTGGAACCGCGGGGCAGGCCCTGCTGCGGCGTGCCAATAACGAAGGACATGTGCTTGCCTTGCACACGGCCACTGCAGGCGGACATCTCAGCCATACCGGGCTGTCGGACGCGGAATTGGATCGATCTCTGCGCGCAGGTATGGCGGACATTCAGCTCATCACCGGAGAGACTCCTAAGCTGGTGCGCCCGCCCTTCTGGCGGTTCGATGAGCGCACTCTCAAGGCCTATCATGCGTGCGGTCTGCTCATGCTGCTCACCGACATCAGCGCGCGCGATGGCGTGATTTACGGTTGGACGATCAGCCTGCGGCGGCGCAGCCACTTCGCGGCTGCGCTAGCCCAAGTCAGGCGCGCCATCCAGGAGGGTAAGCTGCAAATAGTCGAAGGCGCGATCCCGGTCATCGTCACTTTCCACGATACGAACACCTTCACCGCGAGCCACATGGAGGAGTATCTTCAGATTCTGGTCGACCAAGCGCATGCGGTCGGTTTGCCTCTAGCCCGCCTGCCTTTCTACAATGAGCATGAGCAGATCCAGCGGGTGGCTGGCCTGCGCGCCGAGGCCGGAGTCTACGCCGGCCCGCCGTGACGCACGATAGATGCGCGACCCAGGAGGAGATGTGAACATAAGGCGCACAGCCCGCGCTGCGTACGAGTCCTTCTGGCACTACTTCGGCTTTGTGTACTTCGGTGCCGTCGGGGCCCTGTACGGCATTGTCGCAAGTGTGCTGCACCTGATACTGCCAGCGCGCTTGCGCGCTCCACTCGGCAGGCGGTTGATCGGCTTCCTGTTCCGCGGCTTCCTGAGGATGATGACGGCCAGCGGAGTGATGAAACTGGATCTGTCGGCGCTCGATGTGTTGCGCGGCCAACCGGGGCTTGTCATCGCGCCCAATCATCCCTGTCTGCTTGATGCGGTATTCGTCATCGCGCACGTCCCCGAGGTCAGCTGCATCATGAAAGCCGAGATCTGGAACAACGTGGTGCTGGGCGGCGGTGCTCGGCTGGCGGGATACATCCGCAACGATTCGACTAACAGCATGGTGCGCGCTTCCGCGCAGGAGCTGCGCGACGGCCGGCCCTTGTTGGTGTTCCCCGAGGGAACCCGTACCCGCCGCGGTCCGGTGAATCAGTTCAAGGGTGGCTTCGCGCTGATCGCAAAGGTGGCGCGCGCGCCGATCCAGACCGTTTTCATCGAAACCGACAGCCCATTTCTCGGAAAGGGCTGGCCGCTGCTGAAGAAACCTCGCTTCCCACTGGTCTATCGGGCACGGCTTGGCAAACGCCTTACTGTCGACGGTGACCTGAAGGCGTTCATACACCAGCTCGAGGTTTACTACCGGGACGAACTCTCCGGACACGCCGCCCAGCGCCCTGCACTCGTCCCGCTCGCCCCGCCCCGGCCCGGCCGCGTGAGCCCGACCAAACTTCTTGACGCAAGCGGTCGACTCGACCATTTGCCCCGAACGCAGGTCGTATTCGGCACGCACCTCGTCCTCATCCCCAGTTATAACACAGGCGAGAAGGTAGTCGAAACCGTACGTGACGCGCGCTCCCACTGGAATCCGGTTTGGGTCGTGGTAGACGGCAGCACCGATGGCACGGCTGAACAGTTGCGCGAAATGGCAACCCGAGACGCGGGGCTACGCGTGTTCACTCTCCCGCGCAATCAAGGCAAGGGGGCGGCGGTCCTGCACGGCCTGCGCGAAGCCGTGGCGCAAGGCTACACGCACGCACTGACCATGGACGCCGACGGACAGCACCCGGCCGCTCGCATCCCCGAATTCATGGCCGCCTCCGAGCATGCTCCGGAAGCATTGATCCTGGGCAAACCGGTATTCGATGCCAGCGCGCCGCGCGTGCGCGTCATCGGCCGTCGCGTTTCCAACGGTTGGGCGAACCTGGAGACACTGTGGGCGGGAATCGGGGATTCGCTGTTCGGATTTCGCGTCTATCCGATCCGGCCATTGCTCGCAGTGATGGAAGTCCGGCGCTGGATGCGACGTTTCGATTTCGACGTCGAAGCAGTCGTACGGCTGGTGTGGCGCGGGCTCCCGCCGATCAATCTACCCGCGCCGGTGCGCTATTTCCGCCCCGAGGAAGGCGGCGTGTCGCACTTCAGCTACGTGCGCGACAATTTGTTGTTGTCTTGGATGCATGCGCGCCTGTTCACAGAGTTCCTGCTTCGGCTGCCCTGGCTTGCCTGGCGACGGGCATGCAAGGATCGTCGGACCTGACCTCGAAGCACTGCGCGGTCTAGGATAGGACGGCGCCCTAAGCTCTGGCCCTGCCGGCAAGAATCGTGGCAAACAGCAGGCTGAGAAATGCGCCCAGCGCTACCGTCGTTCCGATGGCGCTGAGCACCGTAGCCCTTGCCGGAATGCATCTAGCCTAGGCAGTTCGGCAGGAGAAGTGTTGGCCGTTAGATAGCCTATCCGGAGTACCTT
>DASROF010000023.1:0-15413 GCA_035647075.1 Vicinamibacterales bacterium
TACTGCCAGCTGACCACCTCGATGTTCGAGTAGGTCTGCTTGTTCGGCCGCGTGCAGGTGTAATTCACGCGCTGACTGAGTGTCTGGTAGTTGGTGCTCGCACGGAACTTCGACAGCGTGCACGGCTGGCCGTCCACCTGAATCGTGCCGCCCTTGGCCTGGTATTCGAGCATCGCGACCATGTCGCGCTCGTCAGTGCCCTTCAACATGCCCTGACCCCAGAACCAGTTGAACAGCACGGCTCGCAGGTCCTTGGCTCCTGCTGCGGGTGTGTACGGCGCACCGGCGTTCGGGTCGGCGCCACGACCGCGACCCTGAGGGCCGCCCTGGCCCTGGGCACCGGCCGGACCGGCCGCGCCGCGACCTTGCGGGGCGGCTGCCGCGCCAGCCGGAGGCTGTTGCGCACCCGCTGTCGATGCCATACCAATCGCGAAGACAGCGGCGCACGTGGCCACCGTCCAACGAGTCCCTCGACGAAAATCCATGGAGATCCTCCGTTTTGCCCTGACCGCGAAAGCGCGAAGCGTCTGGATTTTACGGCAAGTTGACGAAGGTGAAACACACCGCGATGTGGGCCCTGCCGTGTGTCGAATCGCCGCTCACTGCGGATGCCGTCAACTCGCCGCGGTTCTCCTGACCGTCACTGTCGCCACGATAATATTCACGTCCATGCCCGACGTACACATCCCGCATCTGGACGAGGACGAACCCGCTCTCGCGCACGCCGCATCCGCATCGACCGTGGCGCCGCCATCCGCACCGCATCGTCGGCACTCCGTCGTGAAGCTTCTGCTGGAGGTCGCGCTGATTACGACGGGCGTGTTTCTCGGTCTCGCCGGAGAGAGCTGGCGGGAGAGCCGGCATCATCACGAGTTGGCCGAGCAGTCGTTGCGGCGATTCAGGGATGAATTCAAGGCGAATCGTGCCGAAGTGCTGCGCGTGCATCAGCGGCACGTCGATGAAGAAAAAGGGTTGCTCGCCTATTTCAAGGCCAGCGGCCCCGCGCTGCTGGCACACATGCTGGACCCGTCGAAGCCGCTCCCAGAGGCTCCCGACAATGTCATCGATTCAGCGGGTTTCGACTATTCGGCGTGGGACGTGGCGTTGGCAACCGAGTCGCTGGCCTACATCGACCCAGAGCTGGTTGCAAAGATCTCGGCTGCCTACCAAATGCAGCGGGTGATCGAAAAGGATCACGACATGATCGCGCAGGTGGGGTATTCGTTTCAGAACCAGGTGCACTGGTTTCGCGGCGTCTACGGGTATTTCGGCGACACCGTGCTGCACGAAAATCTGTTGTTGAAGCGATTCGACGATCTTCTGCCTCGACTCGATAAAGCGATCGCCGGCGACGAGTGAGCAGGCCGGCCCTGCCTGACGGAGTGTCCTGGTCTCAATGCGTCATCGCGTAGAGGAGGACATTGATGCCCAGTGCATACCCCTTCGGTGCGAACTGATAGAAGAACTCCGGATCTTCGCCTTCGCGTTCCCAGGAATCGGACACGTCCGTGTTGTGTGTCATGACGACGATGATCCGACCGTGAGTGTCGCGGACCGCGCGCAGGTGCGGTACTGCGGTCTCAGCCCCGCGTTCCGATGTCGTTTCCCCGCGCACGCTTCGCCAGAATCGGATGCTGGTGACCTGGGGCACCGCGGTGACCTCGAGCATCGACCTGAAGATCGGGTCGGTGAGCGGGACGTCTTCAATGGGGTATTCCGACGGCGGCAGAGCCCTCGCGAGCTCGGAGGTCCATTGTTCCCAGGCGGCTTCTCCCCAGAAGTCATCGACCCAGAGGAAGCCGCCCTTCTCGAGGTACAGCCGCAATCGGGCGGCCTCTTCATCCGACATACCGATGGTGCCGATGTCCGAGGCCATCACAAACGGGCAGTCGAACAGCGCGTTATCGGTGAGCTTCACCAGATACACGTGCGGGATGTTGGGCTCGCGCCAGCTCACATGTGTCTTGGTGAGCTCCGACAGCCGGAGCAACAGATGGCGCTGGGCCCCCGGATAGTCCGTGCGCCACCCGGCGCCGTTCGCCTCGCGACGCACGCTCGTATACAGAAGGTGACAGCCGGCGACGTTGGCGTCCGGCCGCGGATGTAATGGGATCTCGGCCGGATCGCCTTGTTCGCCGACCAGGGCCCCGCCAAACCCTCGTGGTCCGAACTGCGCATAGGAAAAGCCGGCCGACACGAGAACGACCAGGAGGGCAACCGGCACGATGCGGCGACGGTACGACCTGGCCATGGCTCACTCTACGATAGCTCACGATATATCCTTACCGGCTATGAGAATCCCGAACGTGCGTCAGGGTTGCGTCTGCGCCGCCGTCCTGTGGCTGTCGGCCACAGCGTTCGCGCAGACTCCTCAGACCCTTACCGCCGAAGACCGCACTGCGATTCAAGCTCTGGTGTCCGGCTACGCGCGGACACTCGGTGCGTGTGCGGCAGAGGAGTACGCCGATCTCTTTGCTCCCGGCACGGGATATTTCGCCAGCGGGATCCGCGGTCACATCGTCGGGCGCGAGAAGCTGATCGCCCTGGTGCAAAGCGAACGTCACTGCACGGCGCCTGCCGGCGCGACGCCGGCGCCGCGGCCAGGCGGGGGCAACGGCCCGGTGGTCAACATCGAGGTCACGCCTGCCGGCATTCGCGGCATCGCGGACCTTGGCGGCGCGGGCCAGTATCAGGATGAGTACGTGAAGACGCCGCAAGGCTGGCGGTTCGCCGGACGCACAGTCCTCACCCCGGCCGAGAAAGCCGCTGGTCTGGATGCGAACGAGATGCTCGCGATTCGCCGTCTCTCAGCGGCCGAGGCACTCGCCGACTACTACGTCGCTGATCAGAGCGGCGTCAAACGGTTTCGAACGTCAGGCGTCGAGATCGGCGTCAAGGACGGCGTGGTCACCGGCCGTGTCTACCTGAAAGCCGGCGGCTTCTACGACGACGTGTACGAGAAGTCGGGACCGGGGCAGTGGCGGATCAAGTCGCGGTCCACTGTGAAGCCCTGACCTGCCCGCCGGGATAGGTGGTCGCTATCAGAGCGTTGCCAGCGTACGGCTGAGACTGTACGCGTTCATCGAATACAGATCACTTCGCCATGAATCAGGGCGAACCATCCGTCCGGCGCTACCGCCCACGAACGCCACGCGTCAGCGATCGACGCCAGTTCCTCGCTGCGTGCCCGATGTTCCCGTTGTGCCTGCAGCGCAATGGCGGAGTTGGTGATCCGATCGGCCCATAGCCCGCCCCACCAGCCACGCTCCTCTGGCGTGGCAAAGCACCAAGAGGATGCTGACGGCTGGACCTGACTGAAGCCGGCCTCACGCGCCCACGCAAGAAGATGACGGCCTGCGTTCGGCTCGCCGCCGTTGGCCCTCGCGATCTCCTGATAGAGATCGAGCCATCGTTTGAGCCGGTCGTCGTGCGGATACCACGTGAACGTGGCGTAGTCGGAATCGCGAGCAGCGACGATCCCGCCGGGGCGCACGACGCGACGCATCTCCTTCAGCGCGGCGACAGGATCGGAGACGTGCTGCAGCAGCTGGTGCGCATGGACGATGTCCCACGACGCGTCATCGAACGCCAGATCATAGACGTCACCGACCGCGAATTCGACGCCGGGATGATCACGCCGCGCGGCGTCGATGATCTCGCTCGATGAATCGAGCCCGCACACCCGACTCGGGGTGAGGCGCTGTGCGAAGTCAGCGGTGATCGAGCCTGGACCGCAGCCGACGTCGAGCAGCAGCAGCCCGGGCTTCAGGTGGGGGAGCAGATAGGCTGCGGAGTTTTCGACCGTCCGCCACCGGTGGGACCGGAGCACGCTTTCGTGATGGCCGTGCGTATACACCGGCCGGGGTGTGTCCGATTTCATCCAGCGGGAGTCTTCACTACGATCCGTCGCGCCAGTGAGGAGGGCCACGCATCCGGCGAACCGAGGGAGCTGCTCGACCAGTCCATCTGGCGCATGCGCGCGCCCATTTCACCGCCGCCGGCCAGAAACCGGAGCTGGGATGGTTCGACTTTGGTTGTCACTCGGGTCGCAGGATCATATCGAACGTCGGGCTGCGAGCTAGCTCGGCTGTGATCGATGCGTTGACCGGCATCAAGAGGGGCAATGCCAGACTACTACTCCGAACCGTTTCTGTGCCTGGCCAGCGTGACGCACAAGTCGGCGCTGATTGCGTGGGGGGCGTTCTACTTCCGCGTTCAGGACTCGAACGACGGGTTCAAGCTGGTCAAGGACAGTGACCTCAAACACGTGCATCCGCCGCGGTGCGACACCATCGGCGCGTCGTCCACGTCCTACGGGCCCGCGCGGATTGAGGTCTTCGACGCAGCCGGCGCTCTGGTCGCATCACGTCAGACTCAGGATGACGTCAACCACTGCTGGTTGATCGGTCTGGCGCCGGACACCGAATACACCTACCGCGTCATCGTCAACGGCGAGGAATGGGCGGAGGGGCCGCGTCGGAACTGGGAGAAGACCCCGCACGGAATGGGCCTTGGCCCGAAGCTGCGCGCGTACGTCAATCGCTTCCGCACGCACCCGGATCCGCTGGAGCCTGCACCGCAGCCATTCACGTTTGCGGTCATTGGCGACTTCGGCGTCGGGATCAGGAAGGACCGGGGTGGGCAGCGGCGGATCGCCGAGGTGCTCGACCGCGCCGTCGATGAGCACCAGATTCGATTCGTGCTGACCACCGGCGACAACATCTACCGCAGCGGCGGCTTCCTCGGCATCATCGGCGGTGACACCGGCGATCAGGACGACGACTGGTATTTCACGTATCACCAGCCGTACCGCTACATCATCAATCGCGTCCCGGTCTATCCGAGCATCGGCAATCACGACGCCGACGAGACCGAGAGCAAGGATGATCGAGCGCAGGTCATCGACAATTTCTACGTGAACGAACGCATCGCCGGTGAAGAGGCAGCGGGCCGGGCATCGACGGAGCCCGGGTTGTTCTACCGCTTCCGCTTCGGCTCGACGCTCGAGTGCATCTGCATCGACACGTCAAAAGAGCCGGACCATTTCCACGGTCGGCTGTTCAATCACGACAAGCATCAGGAGTTCCTCAAGGCGGCGCTGCCCGATTTGCAGGGTGCCGCCCCGACGATGTGGCGGATCCCGTTCGGTCATCATCCACCGTTCTGTGCCGGCCCACAGCACCGGAACACCGACGGCATGGAGCCGCTGATCGACCAGTTCGAGCGTGCCGGCGTGAGGCTGGTCCTCAGCGGCCACGAGCACAACTTCCAGCACGCCCACCACAACCTCGTGAACTACATCGTCACCGGCGGAGCGGGGAAGCTGCGCGAGGGGCGTCCGTCGGGGGATCGATTCCGGGACGCGCACACGGTCTCGTGGGCGGCCGCGTATCACTTCCTGCTGGTGACGATCGACGGAACCCGCGCCACGATACGCCCGATCGGCGCGGGCGACGGCGGCACGCTCGCCGACGTGGAGCGGTCGCTTGCTGCTGACTCGGAGACGCGCACGCGCGAACCGATTGTCGTGATGTTGTAGCCGGGATCGACGTCGTTCGAACGGGCGATATACTCCGCTGATGCCGCGCACACTCACCGTCGGGGCCTTTCTACTTGTACTCACCGCTTGTCGCACCTCCTCACCAACCCCGGAGCAGACAAACGCAACACCAGCGGCTGACATGGACACGCTGACCGATGATTTCATCAAGGGGGCGCTCGCGCTGTCCCCTGTCACGGCGACGCAAGCCGGCTACCACACACACAACGGTGCCGCTCTCGACGAACAGATCGACGACCTCAGTACCGCCGGCATCGACGCGCAACGCCGGTTCTATCAGGACATGCAGCGGCGAATCGCCGCGCTCGATCCCGCGGCGTTGGATCGCGAACAGCAGGCCGATGTCCAGATCATCAAGAACAACGTCGGCTTGTCGCTGCTCGAGCTCGATACGATTCAGGCGTTCCGCCATAACCCGACGGTGTACGTGGAGCTCGCCGGCAATGCGCTGTATGTGCCCTATGTCCTGAATTACGGTCCAGCGGAGACGCGCTTCCGTCAGATCGTGAAGCGTCTCGATCGGATTCCCGCGCTGGTGCAGCAGGCGAAAGACAACCTCCTGGACGCACCCGACGTGTGGAACCGGGTAGCACGCGAAGAGAATGAGGGCAATATCGCCCTCATCGATCGCACACTGCGCGACGCGGCGCCAGCCTCGCTGAAAGACGACTACGCGCGTGCCGCGCAGAGCGCGCTGACGGCTCTCAAGGATCTCAACGCGCATCTCGCCGGACCACTCGCCAGCAAAACGAG
The DNA here is from genome assembly GCA_035647075.1 of Vicinamibacterales bacterium. Lineage (GTDB taxonomy): Bacteria > Acidobacteriota > Vicinamibacteria > Vicinamibacterales > UBA2999 > Gp6-AA40. The sequence goes on from DASROF010000023.1 coordinate 6,314, forward strand.
CGACTGGCGGTTGGGCAAGGACAAGTACGCGCAGAAGTTTGCGCTGGCGCTGGCGGTCGGCACCACACCGGAGCAACTGCTCGCTGAAGCCGAGGCCGATCTCAAGACGACGCAGACGGAAATGGAGGCGCTCGCCGCGCCGAAAACGGTCAAGCAGGCCCTCGACGCCATCGCGCGGGAGCACGCCACGCCTGAGACCTACATGGACGCGGCAAAGAAGACGCTGGAGCAGGCCACCGCATTCGTTCGTGACAAAGGGCTGTTGACGCTCCCCACGCGCTCGAACCTGCAAGTGATTGAGACGCCGGAATTCCTCCGTGGCATCTATGGTGTCGGCGGCTTCAACGCCGCGCCGGCCTTACAGCCGGAGCTGGGCGCCTTCTATTGGATCACGCCGATTCCGAAGACCTGGGCGAAAGAGCGGATCGAATCGAAGCTGCGTGAATACAACAACTACGGGCTGCAGGAGCTGACCATTCACGAGGCGATGCCCGGCCACTACGTCCAGCTCGAGGTCGCCAACGATCTGCAGCCGACGTCCCGGCGCGTACTTCGCAGCGTGTTCGGCAATGGGCCGTACGTCGAGGGCTGGGGCTTTTACGTGCAGCAGCTGATGTCCGACGAAGGATATCTGAACAACAGCACTCCGCTCCGCCTGACGTGGCTGAAACAGAAGATGCGCGGGCTTGCCAATACGATCCTCGACGTGCGGCTGCAGACGATGGGGATGACGGATCAGCAGGCGCTGGACCTGATGATCAATCAGACCTACCAGGAAAAGGAGGAGGCGACAGCGAAGCTGCAGCGTGCGCAACTGTCGTCCACGCAGCTGCCGACGTACTACGCCGGACTCAAGGGCTGGCTCGATACACGCGCAAAGTACAAGTCGGCGAAGGGAACCGCCTTCACGCTGCACGAGTTCCACGATCGCGCCCTGAAAGAGAGTGCCGTGCCGCTGCCGGAACTGCAGAAGCTCCTGCTGCCAGGGACAGGTCCTTAGGCCTTAGGCCTTCTTCCTTAATCCTTCTCGTTCTAGGGGCGACCGGGCCCGCCCCGCCCAGGGCCCTGCTGCGGGATTCCGCTCAGTGGGATAACGGTAGTTCCGTCCGCGCGTGTCAGGCCTCCCGCCCACGCGTGCTTCGATTCGTCGCGCGCGCCGTAGGCGGTCACGGTCACCATCTCGCCCGACGACATGAGCGTCTCGAAAACGGTTCGCGTGAAGCCGTTCCGATCGAGCGTCCGCGGCCCGGGCGTCTCGAGCTGCCAGCTGACGATCTTCCCGCTGGGATTCTTCACGTCGAGATAGATCCAGCCGTGCGGGTTCTCGTTGACGACCTTCGTGATCCGTCCAACCAGCGTGAGCGGTTTTGATTGGTCGTACTCAGCCTGAAACGAATGATGTGCCGCGGCCGCCATCGGCACGACGATGGCGCAGGCGGCAAGGCACAGGACGCGACGGGTGATGCTCATGGGATGCGTCTCCACGGATTGCAGGTCATGGCGCCGGCGCGACCTTCTCGCGGACCACGCGGACGCCAATGTCGCTCACGCGCAGTGTCGGTCCGTAATAACTGAATCTCGCCGACACGCGTTGGAAGGGCGCCGACTGATCCCATCCGCCGCCGCGCACGACGGGCAGACCGGTCGGAAGGCCGTCGATCGGATCGATCCCTGGATTGCCTGCACCCTGCAGCCCTCGGCCGCCGGCGATTTCACCGCGAAGCTCGTCGAGCTGACGCTGTAGATCAGCCACCTGCGCTCTCAGTGCATCGATCTGCTGCTGCTCGGTCGCACCGGGAGGCGGTGGCTGAAACGGCGGCGGACCCTGAGGACCCTGCGGAGCGCCGGGGCCTCCACCGCCGGGGCCACGACCGAAACCCTGACGCCCGCCACGCCCCGGACCACCCGGACGACCGCGTCCGCCACGGCCAGGCGGCGGTCCTGTCGGATCGATCACCGGGCTGTTGCTGTAGTAGTTCGCGCCGTAGAGATCCGACACCCACTCGCGCACGTTGCCCTGCACATCGTAGAGTCCCCAGGCGTTCGGCTTCTTCTGTCCCACCGGGTGCGTCTCATCGTCTGAGTTCGCTGCGTACCAGGCCACCTGATCGAGCGGGCCAGCGTACGGTTCGTCCTTGCCTGCACGCGCGGCGTATTCCCATTCCGCTTCGGTCGGGAGCCGGTAGTGGTAACCGTCGCCCGCGGCATTGAGCTTCGCGATGAAGTCCTGTGCCTCGATCTTGCTGATCGTTTCGACCGGCCGCGTGTCTCCCTTGCCGCCGCTCGGATTGGTTTGCATGAGCGCGACCCACTGCGCCTGGGTGACTTCGTAGGTCCCGATCTCGAACGGCTTTGTGATCTGCACGCGGTGGCGCGGGTTCTCGTCCGGGTTGCACTGCCCGTCATTGCCCGAGCATCCCATCGTGAATTCGCCAGGCGGGATACTGACGAACTCCATGCCGATCGCGTTGCGGAGTCCACCGGCCTTCGCGGGTGCCGGCTTTTGCGCGTACACACCGGCCGCGAGAACAAAGGCACACAGCGCGACAAGGGGCAGGGTCTTCACGTCGACAACGAACGTAACAGGATTCGCCCGCCTGCGGCGTGAAGTTTCTGTGACCGCCTCGGCAAAAGCCCTGATTGGTCTGCCTGAAGTGGACGCATCGCTGGTTACGGAAGCGTGTACGCGATCAGCTCCGCACCATCATTGCCACTGACCGCGAGAACGATGAACTGCTTCCCGTCGATCTGATAGCTCATAGGCGACCCGGTCTGCTTCGCCGGCATCTCCACCTCACCAACATCCGCACCCGTGCGCTTGTCATACGCCCGGAGCAGCGCGACGCGCCTGCCGGCCGCGTTCGAATGCACCCCGCCTTCACCGGCAATCACCAGATTCTTCGTCGTCAGCACGCCGATGAACGTGCGGCCAGGCTGTCCGAGCCGCGGCAGGGTCAGGCCCTTCAGCAACGGGTGATTCTTGATGTCGTCCGGCGTTGAGCTGTGCGTCTTCTGCCAGACGATGTCGCCGGTGTTCATGTTGTACGCGGTGATCCGGTCGTACGGCGGCTTGAGAAGCGGCAGCCCCTGAACAGTCGCGCCTGGGCCGACGGCTGGGGCACCGCCCGGTGTGGCAGGAGTACCGCCGGCGCGACCCGGTCCGGCACCGCGCGCCTGGCCGGCGACATACGCCATGTCCGACTGCGCGGGGCCGGTAGGCGGCACGAGGCCGTTGACATACACATTCGTGTGCGAGTGGATGTAGAGGAAGTTGCTCTCGGGATCCATCGACCCGCCAGGCCAGTTGGCGCCGCCAACCTCCGACGGCACCTGTAGCGTCCCGATCGGGCCGTTGGCATTACTGACAACCGGCGGCGTATAGATCGGTCCCATCTTGTAGCGCTTTACCACTTCGAGCGCCTGGGCCTTGATCGCCGGCGTCAGGTCGTTCAGATCGTTTTCGGTGATGCCGTGCAGGTCGAACGGCAACGGTTTGGTGGGGAAGGGTTGCGTCGGGCTGCTCCGCTCCTTCGGCACGTCCGACTGTGGCACGGGACGCTCTTCAATCGGCCAGATCGGCTCGCCGGTCTCGCGGTTGAAGACAAAGAGCATCGCGCTCTTCGTCGGCTGCGCGATCGCCTTCACGGTACGGCCGTTGACGGTCATGTCGAACAGCATCGGCGCGCACGGCAGATCCCAGTCCCAGACGTCGTGATGCGCGGTCTGGAAATGCCACTTGCGTTTTCCGGTCTTGACGTCGAGCGCGAGCAGCGTGTCGGCGAACAGCGTGTCGCCGGGCCGGTGACCGCCGTAGTAGTCGCCGGTCGGCATCTCCACAGGCACGTAGACGAGACCCAGTTCGGGGTCCGCGCTCATCTGCGCCCACACGCCGGTATTGCCGTTGATCTCCGCGCCGTTTTCCAGCCACGTGTCGTAGCCGAACTCGCCCGGCTTCGGAATGGTGTGGAAGATCCAGAGCCGCCTGCCGGTGCGCGCGTCATAGCCACGCACCGACCCTTTCGCATTCCTCATCGTGCGCGGCGCAGACCCGGGCCGGTGCGCCATGCCGACGACGATGACGTCGCCGACGACGAGCGGTGTGGCATTGAGGCCCATCTCGCCGGTGTTGAGATCGATCTCCTGATCGGCCTCGAGCTTCAGATCGACGGCGCCGTTCTTGCCGAACGCGGGAATCGGAACGCCGGTCTTCGCGTCGAGCGCCATCAGCCGGTAGCCGGGCGTGACGTAGATGATTCGTTTGTCGGTCCCGTTCGTGGCGGCCCAGTAGGCGAGGCCGCGGCCAGCGCCGGCACGGATCGCGTTATCGCCACGCACGCCTTCGTTCTCCGCGTGCATCCACATCATCTCGCCTGTCGTCGGGTTGAGCGCGATCACCGCGCGGCGCATGCCGGCAGTCGTGTAGAGCACGCGGTCGACGAGCAGCGGAGTGGCGGCGTAGAGCGTGTCGGGACGCGGGCCGAGGAAGTCGGTCTTGAGGCGCCAGGCAATCTTGAGATCGTTGAAGTTGTCCTTCGTGATCTGATCGGCGGCCGAGTAACGATGGCTGGCGAGGTCGCTGCCGTAGGTCGTCCAGTCGGTGGTCGTCGTGGAGCGAGCCCTGTCAGGCTCGCTTTGGACGCGTCCAGCCTGCGCGTCGGCGTCCGAGCTGCCGAGGCCGTCAACGAATGCGGCGATGGCCACCGCCGCGAGTACGCCTGCCAGTCTCATCAGTCTCACTTGCGTCTCCGTCATCGAATTCGTCGTGTTTGGTTTCAGCCGGACCTATTATGGGCGCTGCGGACCAATACGTGATCTGCCCTCACTGTAGCGGACGGAATTTCAAATGGGCGCGACGATGCGGACACTGCGCGCGTCCGCTCGATCTGTCTGCACCAGCCGAACCTGTACCGCCTGTTCTGCCCGATCTGCAGCTCGCCATCCCGGAGTCCTCGCACGTGCGGATTCGTGAAGAGCGCCACGCAGCGATACGCGCGGCGCTGGCGGAGCGAGGAACGCGCGTGGTCGTCACGCCGGCGCTCGTCGCAGCAAACATCGTGATGTTCCTCATCGTCGCCGCGCAGGACCGACACATCTTTAGTCTCGACACGGACACGCTCCTGAGATGGGGAGCCATCTACGGTCCCGATGTGGCACAGGGCGAGTGGTGGCGCCTGATGACCGGTGTGTTTCTCCATGGCGGCGCTTTTCACCTGGTGTCGAACATGTTCGCGCTGGTGATCATCGGGTCGATTACGGAGCGGCTGTTTGGCAGCACCGCTTTCTGCGTGGTCTACGCGCTCGCGGGACTCGGGGGATCGATCGCCAGCGAATGGTGGCACCCGGTCAGCATCAGCGTAGGAGCGTCGGGTGCGATCTTCGGGCTGTACGGAGGTCTGTTCGCCTTTCTGCTGCGACGTCACGCGACGTTGCCGCGTGGGGTCGTCTCATCGTTGACGTCCGGTGCCGCTGTCGTGGTTGTGTACAACATCGCGGCCGGCCTGACGCAGACGCAGATCGATAACGCAGGTCATGTCGGGGGATTGGTGGCCGGCTTGTTCGCCGGCCTCGCCGTCACGGCCTCGCGGGATGCGGCGAACGTCACCGCCGCTCGCAGGCGAGTGGTCATGGTGGCGTCGGCTGGCCTCGTTCTCGCTGCCATGACCGTGCACGCGCTGCCGCACTACGGAGACCTTCGCCGCAATCTCTCGAAGTTCTCGGCACTGGATGCGGCCACGCTGACCGCGTCGCAACGATCGCTTGACAAACTCGCTACGGGCGAACTGACCGAAGAAGACACCGCGCTCGCAATCGAACAGCTGGTTCCACCATGGCACGCGCAACGTTCAACGCTCGTGACGTTGAAGATTCCACCGTCCGATCGTCCGCTCGCCGCACAGATCGTGCAATACATGGACGCTCGTGAGCGCGGCTGGACGCTCACGGCGGAGGCTCTGCGAAAGCGCGATGTGACGCTCCTCCAACAAGGTCAGGCCGCGCATGCCGCCGCACTTCGCAACTTGCCGGTCAGGATCAGTGGCCGGCGCCGAATCATGCGGCTCCCAAGACCCTCTCGCGCTGGCGCGATCATGCTCGGTTCGTCTGATCTCGATGGGGAACTGCGCCGCACCGAGACGCTCGAGCGAACGTCGGTGGGCAATTACAACAAAGCGATGACGCGCGCACGGGCGGGCCAGATCTCGTTGCCTGAAGTGGCGGACACGATTGAGAAGGAGATCATCGTTCCGTGGGCCGCGCAGTACGAACGTCTGCTGTCACTCAAGTTGCACGGGCCTCCCGACTGGACCAGAAAACCCGTGGCCGAATTCATGCGCCGCCGGCTTGTCGCCTGGCGTCTGACAGCGCGCGCCGTGCGCGAACGCGATCCGTTGCTGATGAAACAGGCGGTTACCGCGCAGCGCGAGGCACTGGGGCGCTGATCCATGAGCGGCCTTGCGACACAGGTGGCGCGCTGGGCGAGGAGAGTGTGCAACTGCTGCGCGCAAATCAGGCGATCGGGGCGAGAATGTGCACTCAGGAGATGCGCCGCTCATGCCTGAAGTTCCGTTCCTCACGCTTGCCGCGTTAACCCGGGATCTCGAAGACGCAGGCTCGTCCGATCGGTTGAATGTCACCATCAACGTCGACGGCATCGACGTCGCCGTCGCCGAGTTTGTCGCGGAGCATGCCGACGCGCAAGGTTATCTGCGGCACGCGGTGGCGGTCGTCTCGTTCCACTCGGAGTCGCTCACGAATTCATCCGTGCGCATTGGCAACCGCGGCGATGATGCCTGGGCGCCGCAGCACATCCTGCTGTTTGGACACACGACCCGCGAGAGTGTTGTCCCGATCGCGATGGAGACGGACCTGACGGCGTGGCTGAGTTCCGACGCCAGCGAGGGCGCGCTCACCCTGCCGCTCCGGCTGGTCGGGCTCGGTGGCTCCGACACCCTGATTCATCGGCTGCTGCTGCTCGTGCGCACCGCGGATACGGGCGACGCCGGCACGGACAGCCTCGTGCAGCTTCAGGTCACGATCAACGGGCAACTGCACGTATCGGAGGTCCTCACCGATACGCAGCAGGACGATCTCGAGCGCGGCGTCTCCAACTGGTACTACCTCCCGGTGCAGACGCCCTTTACGAGGCAGGACTTTGATCTCGGCAACGGCCGGATGGAGCTCGAGATCCTTGGCAAAGATGCGTGGCTGCCCGACAGTCTCTACGTGTTCGGCCTGGACACTCCGACCGGCCGGCCGACGAAACTGGTGCCGTTGAAGGCCAAGCGGGTCTGGGGCGGGCTCGTCCTCAGCCGGGACCCCGATGAAGGGAGCACGAAAGTCGGACTGTAAGCCCGCGTCTAGAAAGCGTATTCGAGTCCGATGAGCGGGGAGATTTTGTCGCGAAGACCTTCGGAGTTGAGGCGCACCAGGAGGTTCACGTCCACCAGCAGGCTGCCCACGACGTTGATCTTCAGCCCGGCGGCGGCGCTGATCTCGCTGACGGAACCGGTCGTGAACGTGATGTTTGGAAATATGGACTTGTTGTCGAGCGCGTGGAAGTCTTCGCGCTGGAGTCGCGGCGAGTCGATGATGAGCCGTCCCAGAACGTCGACTGCCGCGGTGATGCGCGGGTGGACCTCGATCACGGCGCCGGCTGAATACGTCGCGAGGTCGGGGAGGTCCGTCGATTCACCGCTGCCGGGTTCGCCGCCCAGGATGCTGTCCCCGTTCCACTGGTAGCCGCCGTTCAGATGCGGCGAGATCGCACCGAAGTTCCCCGACCATGCCACGAACGGACTGACGCCAGCGGCTCCAGTGCCGAGCAGGTTTCGCTCATCTCCCGTCGGCAGCCGCAGGTCGACGCCGAGCGCCAGCCCTTGATGCATGCCTTTCTTCACGTTCTGCTTGAGCCGTACCGTCAAATCACCGGGTCCGGATGCGTGGCCGAACGCCGTGAAGCGGCGTTGCGTGCCGATGGTGTCGTCGATCGACCTGAAAAAATGCGTTTCAGGATTTGTGGTGCCGATCCGTCGAATCGTGGCATCGGAGGTGACCACGAGATCGGCGGTGACGACCGGGAGAGCGATCGAGACGTCGAGCGTGTTGGTGACGCCGTAGCTGATGAACGCCGCGGACCTGCTGACCGTCGCCTCAATCGCGTTGACGGTGGTCACGACGTCTTCGCGGCCGCCCAGAAGGGCGGCGTCGTCATGCGTGAATACGGCGGGCACGTTGTTGAGATCGACCCCTTCAATGGAATCGAACGACAGCCGCTGATACGCGAATCCGATCGAGACGCGGTGCGCGCCGATGGTTTCGGCGCGTTCCGACAGGATCGGGCCGAAGCTCGTGGTCGTGCGCGTAAACACACCAAGGTTCGGATCGAACTGATAGGTGAACCCCGACGCGGGCGGCGGGAGAGGCAGCGAGACAATCTGGCTTGTGAGCGCCGTCCCGAACTGTGAGAACTCGCTTTCGAATCCGCCGTTGAAATGGCTCGAGTGCGTCGCGCCGCTCGGGAGAGGCACGTTGCTGTTCACCACCAGTCCGTTCGGGCCGTAGAGGTCCTTGAAGATCCGCCAGAGCTCGGTGACCTGCACTGCCACATTGATGGGTTCCTGGGCCACTGCCGGCGCGGCGGTGCCGAACACCGCCAGAAGTACCCCCACGATCGCGACTCGCATCGTCTGTCCCTCTGTCACGTTGGTCCGGCTAAACCGGACACTACAACTATCGCCCGACGATCTCGGTGATGATCCAGCCGGCCGTCGCCTTCTCGAATCGCAACGTCTGCTGGCTTGCGTTGGTTTGTCGTCGTCCGCCGCTGATCACCGTGTCGCGACGCGAGAGACGAACGGTTGCCGTTCGACCATCGACGCGCAGGTCGTCGACGACGATGTCTACCTGCTGCGAATCGACCTGACTGAAGCTGGCCCGAAGACGACTTTCTTCGGCGCTTGACAGTCCCGGGCGGACGGAGCGAAACAGGTCAACATTCTTCGTTTCGATCGCGCGCTCATAAGTCCGAATCACCGTGCGGATGAGGGCGTCGTCGGATTCGACCGGCACATTCGGCGGAACCGCAGGCTGTGCCGGCGTGGTC
>DASROF010000024.1:0-9450 GCA_035647075.1 Vicinamibacterales bacterium
GGTTTGGCACCTCGATGTCGGCTCATCGCATCCTGGAGCTGTAGCAGGTTCCAAGGGTCCGGCTGTTCGCCGGTTAAAGCGGTACGTGAGCTGGGTTTAGAACGTCGCGAGACAGTTCGGTCTCTATCTGTGATGGGCGCAGGAGATTTGAGTGGGGCTGACCTTAGTACGAGAGGACCGGGTTGGACGGACCTCTAGTGTATCGGTTGTCGCGCCAGCGGCAGCGCCGAGTAGCTACGTCCGGAAGGGAGAAACGCTGAAGGCATCTAAGCGTGAAACCCTCCACGAGATGAGATCTCCCGAGTCGCAAGACTCCTAAAGGCTCCTGGTAGACGACCAGGTTGATAGGCCAGATGTGGAAGCGCAGCGATGCGTTAAGCTGACTGGTACTAATGAGCCGTGAGGCTTGACCATTATTTATCTCTCAGGCGCAATATCGTGCGCGTGAGACTTCTCTGCTCCATGCGTGTGGGCGAGAAATAGAACTACCGTTTGCAGGGTATTCAGTTGTCGATTGCTCTTTGAGATAGTTCGGGACGATCGATGACGTGATGAGGCGTGGCTGCTAGCTGCGTTCCACGTCGTCGGACCCCGGACAACCAAGATCATTGGTGATGAGTGATTGCTGGTTAGTGATGTGGGGTATCGCCACTCACAGATCGCAGACCACAAATCATCAATGAACAAGTTTCCCGGTGGTCATAGGGGCAGGGTCACACCCGTTCCCATTCCGAACACGGAAGTTAAGCCTGCCACCGCCGATGGTACTGCATGCGTAGGTGTGTGGGAGAGTAGGTCACTGCCGGGATTAATCTGACGACGGATCTCTCCGTCGCGACCCAAAGGCCCGTTTCGCTGAGACGGGCCTTTTTTGCTGTACCATCCGCGATCGCTTGTCCGACACCTTTTCCCAAGTGGTTGCCATGCGAGACAGCAAGGCTGCGCCGGGTGCGACTTTGGTCGTCCGTTCCTGCGAGCTCGTCTACACCTGCGTCGCAACCACGCTTATGCCAGACGTCGATTGCGCAAGTACTTACGGTTGCGGCGTCTGCGACTGTTTGTCCGGCCCGACGGGCATAGATGTTGGAAGCGGACGCCCGTGACCCGAACCCGTGCCGCTGCTGCGCCGACACTGGATGTCCCTCCCGCGCCAGCGACTAAGTGGGACACCGTTGCGACCACGCGCTGGGGACGCTACACGACCGAAGTCGTCGAGGACGTCATCGCCGCCGCCTGTGAACTCGCAGGTGAGCCGGGAGCCGCGCTGGAAGTTGGCTGCGAAGGAGGCCGCTGGTCACGCCTTCTCGCAAACGGCGGATGGGAGATGACATGCACCGACATCGACCAGGACGCGCTCTCCATTTGTCAGCGGCGGGTTCCCGGTGCGCACTGCATCTTTGTCTCTCCGGATGCGACTACATTGCCCTGCGAGAGCTCCGCAATCCGGCTCGTGCTCTGCCTGGAGGTGTTTCCCCTTATCGAGAGCGACTGGTTCGCGCACGAGGCAGGGCGAGTGCTGGAGGACAACGGCGTGCTCGTTGGAGTAACGCTCAATCGAACTTCGCTACGGGGCATGTTCGTTCGCGCCAAGGAGCGTCTGCGCGGTGAATCGAACTTCTACAATGTTTCCTACGCTCAATGGCGGCGCGGCATGCGGGAGGCGGGCTTCGACGTCGCGCTAGAACGCGGATATTGCTGGTTTCCTTTCAGTCGTGCCAGCAACTCGGTCTTTGTTCCCTTTTTTGTCAGGCTTGAACGATGGCTTGGCCTTGACCGAATTCCGTCGTTCAGCCCGTGGGTTGCCTTTGTGGCGCGAAAAACCCGGTAGCGCGCAGTAACGGCCGCGAGCAACGAGGGCAACCGTGTAATCCGACTTACACGGTTACATAGCCATCAGTCCCCGCACCCGCAGAATGCGCCGTCCACGCACGCCGTGACCGACGTTCTCCCAGGCACACCCTTTGAAATCCGCTCAGCCGTGGACGGTCGATCCCAAACCGCGCAGGACGGTGTCATTGTCAGTATCGAGACGCCCTTGCCCGTGACCCGTTTGGCAGAACCCGTCCCGTCGAAAGGTGAAGCTCATGCTTCGTCGCGCCGCTGTTCTGGCGGTGGTGCTTGCCACGTGCGCCTTTGCCACCGAGGCGCAAACCCCTCCCTCCCTCATCGTTCAACGCGCCGGCCCTGACGGCGAGCTGGCCGAACTCAATCAGGCCAACGAGATACGCGTCGTCTTCTCGGAGCCGATGGTCTCCCTCGGGCGGATCCCGCAGCCGGTCACCGCGCCGTTCGTCCGCATTGAGCCGGCTATCCGCGGCACGTTCCGCTGGTCGGGCACGACCATCCTGATCTTCACGCCCGATCCGCGTCAGCCGCTGCCGTACGCCACGCAATACCGGGTGACCGTTGACACCTCCGCCCGCGCGGTCAGCGGTCGCCAGCTCACGGCGCCCTACTCATTCCGCTTCACGACACCGATCGTCAGGCTGCTCAGCGTTGAGCATCAGCGGGTAAACGACCGCGCCGACCGGCCTGCCATCTTCCTGCTGCGGTTCAATCAACCGGTGCAGCCGGCCGCGGTGCTGTCACACATCAACCTTCGCTTGCAGCCGCACAACTGGAATGCGCCGTCGCTGAGTCCGGCGGCGGAGAAGCTGCTGTCGCAGCAGGATCCGGCTGGCCTCAGGCAGTTTCGCGCCAAGGTCGCCGCGGTGGACGCAGTCGCGCGCGGCACAGCTCCAATCTCGTTCCGCCTGGCGATGCAATGGGATACGAAGACGTATCCGCCGTCTCCCGATCTCATCGCGCTTGAAGCCGTCTCACCCGTGCAACCCGAGAGCTGGGTGCGCGTTGCGCTGGACGCGACCGTTCCGTCCATGCAGGGCCCCGCGACACCGGGCCGCGAGCAGGCTGATATCGAGGAGTTGGAGCCGGCGCTCTTCGTCTTCGGGCCGAACTGTGTGAACCAGTGCGATCCGTCGGACTACAACGCCTTTCATCTGACGACACTGGTGACGCCAGCGCAGATGCGTGCGGCGACCTCCGTCACCGATGTCACCGGCGGGCGGTCGACCGTGGTCGCTCCATCTCCGACACCGGCTCAGAACGAGGCCTTCGACCGCGCGAATGAGTACTACACGCTCGAGGATCTGCGTTTCGCAACGCAAGCGCCGATGACCACCTACGCAGTGCGCATTGCTGCGTCACTCGAAGCTGAAGATGGCCAGCGGCTCGGTTACACGTGGCTGGGCCTGATCGAGAACTGGCACGAGCGAGCGTTTACCAGCTTTGGCGACGGTCACGGCGTGTGGGAGCAGTCAGGCGGCAACCAGCTGCCGTTCTTTGTCAGGAACTTCCAGGACATTCGGCAGTGGGTAGCCGGCATCACAACGGACAACCTGATGCCGACGATCCTGCGTTTGACGCCCACGTTCCGCGATGTCCCGCCGGGAGACGGTCGATCGCGAACGCTGTCACTCACGCCCGATCGGATTCAGTCGGTCGGGATCGACGTCACGCCCGCCCTGAATGGCCGCCCGACAGGCCTCGTCTGGGCGGCCGTCCAAAACGGTAATCCGATTCCGCAGTCACGCGGCGCGGCGGGCTTCGGAAGCGAGCCTCGCCGCAAGGCGACGATCGTTCAGGTCACCAATCTGGGCGTCACTGTCAAGGACAGCCCGCTCAACACCTTGATCTTCGTGACTCGTCTCGACACTGGCGAGCCGGTGAGCGATGCGCGAGTGTCGATCGTCCGCCGCGACAACCAGGTGTTCTGGCGCGGCAGCACTAACGCCGAAGGAATCGTCATCGCCCCGAACACCCCACTGCGCAACACCCGTCGCCCTTGGGAGCTGGCCTTTATCGTGCTCGCCGAAAAGGACGGCGACGTGGCCTACGTTGGCAGCGACTGGACCGAAGGCATCTCGTCCTGGGAGTTCGGCATTCGATCGGACATTCGTGAGGCGACGCCGCAGTTGCGCGGTTCCGTGTTTACCGATCGTGGCGTGTATCGCCTGGGCGAGCAGGTGCACGTGAAAGCGATCCTGCGGAGCGATACCAGCCGTGGCATTCAGTTGCTGCCGGCCGGCACGCCTGTTTACGTGACGCTTCGCGACTCGCAGTACCGGGAGATCGAGACACGAACCATCCGCGTGAACGAGTGGAGCAGCGCGGACTGGACGTTCAATGTCCCCGGCACCGGTTCGCTGGGCAACTACTCGTTGCAGGCGCGGCTCGACCAGCCACGGCCCGAACCGACAGCTCCCGTGAACCCCGAAGAGGCGCCCGAGTTCAGTCGTGCGGTCACAGGCTCCTTTCTCGTGGCTGCATACCGCCGTCCCGACTTCCGCGTCGACGCGACGCTGACCGCCGGTCCCACTCCAATTGCCGGCGATGCGCTCAGTGCGACGGTTTCTGCTCGTTATCTCTTCGGCGCGGCGGTGGACCGCCGTCCCGTACAGTGGACGACCAGCCGTCAACGCGTCTACTCCGCACCGCCGGCGGTCCTCGACAAGTTTCTTCCCGAACAGTGGACGTTCGTCGGCTATGACGATGAGGAGAGTGACGAGAACCCGAAGCTGGCAGCGGACTCTGGAACGACGACAGCCGGAGGTGAATTCACCATTCCGATTCAGACGACACGAACCGCCGGGCGCCCCTATAGCTACGTGTTCGAAGCCGAGGTCGAAGACGTGTCCCGCCAGCGCATTGCCGGCCGCGCATCACGTCTCGTTCATCCAGCTCCGTGGTACGTCGGCGTCAAGAGAGTTCCCTACTTTGTCGATCAGAAGGCCGGTGTCCAGACCGCGTTGATCGCAGTCACGCCCGAAGGGACCATCACGCCTGGCGTGACAGTGACCGTCGCGCTCAAGCAGATTCAGTGGAACTCCGTACGCCGCGCGGAAGGCGGCGGTTTCTACACCTGGGACACAGAGCGCCGTGTCATCGACGTCGGGTCCTGGTCGGTTACGACAGGCGCTGATCCTGCGCCGCTGACCGTCCCGCTGCCATCGGGCGGATCGTTCATGCTGACGGCCACGGCCCGGGATCAGGAGGGCCGATCGACTGTCACGACGACGTCGTTCTATTCACTTGGTGCGGGTTATACGGCGTGGATGCGGTACGACCATAATCGCATCGACCTGGTCCCCGAGCGCGCGAGCTACAAGCCCGGTGACACTGCCCGGATCATGATCCAGTCGCCGTGGGAGCGAGCCACCGCGCTTCTCACCACGGAACGCGAGGGCATCCGGACCGAGCGTCGTTTCACGCTGACCTCCACACAGCAGACGGTGACGGTTCCGATCACCGAGGCGGACATTCCGAACGTCTATGTGTCGGTCCTGCTCGTCAAGGGCCGCAGCCCCGGCGAGACAGCCGACGATGCGAGCGATCCGGGTAAACCGTCTTTCCGCCTGGGTTACGTCGAACTGCAGGTTGAGGACGCATCGAAGCGGTTGTCTGTCGATGTCACGGCGAACCGGCAGGAGTATCGGCCGGCGAACAATGCGCGTGTTGACGTGATGGTGAAAGACGCGCAAGGCAAACCGGCCGTCGGAGAGGTGACGTTGTGGGCTGTCGATTACGGCGTGTTGTCTCTGACCGGCTTCCAGACGCCGGATGTGCTGCGCTCCGTCTACGTTCCGAAAGCACTTCAGGTCTCGACCGAAGACAACCGCCAGCGAATCGTCTCGCGGCGCGCGCTTATCCCGAAGGGCGCCGATGACGGCGGCGGCGGAGGATCGGACGCCGGCGCCGGAACGCTGCGTCGTGACTTCCGCGTGCTCGCGTTCTGGGTCGGGTCGACGGTGACGGACAGTTCAGGGAAGGCGACGCTGAATCTGAAGCTTCCCGAGTCGCTGACGACATACCGCATCATGGCGGTGAGCGGCGACAAGGCGTCACGATTCGGCTGGGGCCAGAGCGAGATCCGCGTGAACAAGCCGGTCGCTCTACGTCCAGCGTTTCCTCGGTTCCTCTCGGTCGGCGATCGTGCGACCTTCGGGTCCGTCGTCACGAATCAGTTGAGCGCTGGCGGTCAGGCCATCGTCACGATTAAGAGCCTCGATCCGGCAATTCTCCGAATCGACGGCGCGGTGCAGCAGCGTGCGACCGTCGGCGCCGGCCAGTCGGCGGAGGTCCGTTTCACCGCCTCCGCACTCGCGATCGGACGCGCGCGAGTCCAGATGACCGTTCGTCTCAACGGGGAGAGTGACGCGTACGAGGACGTCCTTCCCGTCGAAGTGCTCGTCTCGCCCGAGACCGTGGCGGCATACGGCCAGACGGAGGGTGTGTCGACAGAGACGCTGGCACTGCCGTCGGGTGTTCTGCCTGGCTTCGGCGGTCTCTCCGTGGAGATGTCATCCACGGCCTTGACCGGTCTGGGAGAAGGCGCGCGGTACTTGCTTGAATATCCGTACGGCTGCGCCGAACAAAAAGGATCCCGGGCGCTCGCCCTGGTTCTTGCGGCGGATCTCGGTTCTGCATTCCGCATGCAGGAAGTCAACGCTGACCAGGTTCGGCCGCTTGCGCAGTCGACGCTTCGTGAGCTCGAGACGTTTCAGTGTGGATCCGGAGGGTTCGCCTACTGGCCGGGCGCATGTAGCACCGTGTCGCCCTATCTCACGAGCTACGTTCTGCACATCTTCCACGTCGCCACGGAGCGCGGGTACACCGTTGACGCAGGTGTCGTCCGCAGGGCGCAGGACTACCTGCAGCGTGAACTGCAGATGAACCTGCCCGCCGAGGAGGGCGCACGACCCGCCTACCTGGCATGGCAGGCCTTCGCTGTCAAAGTCCTTGTTGATGGCGGGCGAGCGCAGGATTCCACGGTGACGCGGTTGCTGGCGAATCTCGATCGGATGCCGGTGTTCGCACTGGCACATCTCTACGAGGTTCTCGCGACGCAGCCGGCTCGCGCCGCGCAGCGGAACGATGTGCTTCGACGGCTGCGGAACGCCATCTCCGAAGAGGGCGGCAGCGCGCACGTCGAGGAACTCACTGACCCGTACCTGATGTGGTTCTGGAACTCAAACATTCGCAGCACGGCCATCACGCTTGGGGCGCTGGTCCGGAACGGATCGGAAGATCTCTCGGCCATTCGTCCGCTGGTTCGTTGGCTGGTCGAGTCACGGCAGAAGGGTCGCTGGGGCAATACACAGGAGAACGCCTGGGCCCTCGAGGCGCTCGTCGACTACTACCGGAAGTACGAATCCGTAGCGCCAGATTTCGTTGCGACCGCATCGCTGGGATCCACTCCGCTGGTTCGACGTCAGTTCGCCGGTCGCTCGACAGAGGCGTTCCGGCGCGACCTGCCCCTTTCGAGCGTGCCGAAGCCGGCCGCAACGGGAGCGGAGCAGTCGCTGAAATTCGAGAAGCAGGGAACCGGAACGCTGTTCTATACCGCAAGGCTGCGCTATGCGGTCGATCAGCTGTTCAAGGACAGCCTCGATCAGGGCATGCTGATCGAGCGTTCGTACGCTCCCTATAAAGAGAATGTCGATCTGCCAGCGGCGACACGTTTCAACGCGGGTGACCTGGTCCGCGTCACGCTGCGTTTCACTCTCACAAAAGAGCGCCGCTACGTCGCCGTCACCGATCCGCTACCCGCGGGCTTCGAGCCGGTCGAATCATGGTTCGCGACGACAGCGTCCGACCTGGCGCGTGCGCAGGACGACCAGAACGTTCCCGACGACAGCGGCTGGCGCTGGTGGTGGGAGCGCGGCGGCTTCGATCACGTGGAACGCCATGATGACAGAGTGTTGCTGTTTGCGACGCGACTGAGCGAGGGCGTGCACGAGTTCTCCTACATCGTCAGAGCGACGACGGCCGGAGTCTTCCGCACCGCGCCAGCGCGCGCAGAGGAGATGTACGAACCCGAAGTATTCGGACGTACGGCGACAGCGATGATCGAGGTGCGGTGATGTTTCCCCGTCTTCGCCAAAGCGTCAGCGGCAAAGCGTCGTGGAAGTTCCTCTGCGCGCTGGTCGCCATGGGGATCGCTGTAGCGGTGGTGTGGATCCGCCTCGGCCCTGTTCCCGCCGATCTGATCAGCGCGGAGGGGGATGCATCGACGGTGGTTCTCGATCGTCACGGCACGCCGTTGTACGAAGCGCGCTCCGGCGCCGGAACGCGATCCGCGTCGCTTGACGAAGACGCTCTTCCTCCAGTGCTTGTGAACGCGACGGTTGCGGCCGAGGACCATCGTTTCTTCCGACACCCGGGAATCGATCCCGTAGCTCTGCTGCGAGCCGTTGTTCGCAATCTTCGCGCGGGCGCGGTCGTCGAGGGTGGCTCTACGATCACGCAGCAGACCGCGAAGATCCTGCTGGACCGTCGCCTTGGGCGTCGGCATCGCGGTCTGCTCTCGAAGTTCCGCGAGGCTGTCCTGGCGATGCGACTGGAGCATCGGCTGACGAAGCGGCAGATCCTGGCGCTCTACCTCAACGTCGCGCCCTACGGTAACCAGGTTGTTGGTGCCGGTCGAGCCAGCGAAGTCTATTTCGGGGTGTCGCCGTCGTTGTTGACCGTCGGGCAGGCGACGTTTCTTGCGGCCCTCCCCCAGCGGCCGTCCGCCTACAACCCGTACAGGGATCCGAAGCCGGCTCTCCGTCGCCAGCGACGAATCATCGACGTGCTGGTCCACGAGAAGTTGATCAGTCCCGACGAGGCGCACACTGCGCGCAATGAGCGGCTGCAGGTTCAGCCCGCGGCCCGTGCGTTCGCCGCGCCGCATTTTGTCGAGATGGTGCTCGCGACGCAGGGTGCCAGGAAGCCGGGGCGTCTGACGACGACGCTCGATGCCACGCTGCAGACGACGGTTGCCGATATCGTCCGCGCACATCAACAGTCGCTGTTGCAGCACGGCGCGCACAACGTTGCGGTTGTCGTGCTCGACAACGCGACGTCTGAATGGCTGGCATGGGAAGGGTCTGGTAACTACTTCGATCGTGACAACGGCGGGGCGATCAACGGAGGGACGACGCTTCGCCAGCCGGGATCGGCGTTGAAGCCGTTCGTCTACGCGCTTGGCTTTGAGACTGGTGGGACGCCGGCGTCCGTGTTGCCAGATATTCCGTCCACCTATCCGACCGCAGAGCCGGGCATCGTCTACACACCGCGGAATTACGACGGAGCGTTTCATGGTCCGCTGCGCGCACGCCAGGCGCTCGCTGGTTCTCAGAACGTTCCGGCGGTGGCCCTCGCCTCTCGTGTCGGTGTTCCTGACCTGCTGCGGCTGCTGCGATCCGCCGGCTTCAGTGGATTCGACAAAACCGCGTCCCACTACGGGCTCGGGGTCGCCCTCGGCAACGCGGAAGTGACGCTCGCGGATCTGGTCAGTGGGTATGCAGTGTTCGCGCGTGGCGGTGTGTGGCAGGAGCCGCGGGCAATTGTCAGCGACGCGCCGCCAGACACGAGACGGGTTCTCTCGCCGCGCGCAGCGTTCTGGGT
>DASROF010000025.1:0-47473 GCA_035647075.1 Vicinamibacterales bacterium
GGTGAGGGACGCGCAGTTGGCCGGGGACGGTTTCATCTGAGGGCCCAGACGGTCTGCATTGACGCGCACGAGCGCATACACCGGCAGCTCGCGTTGTTCCGCATGCGTCTTCAGGTTGAAGCGCTCCGTCAGCAGCGTCCGCAGCATGGCGACGGCTTGATCGCGCGTGGCGTTCGCTCCCGCTCGTGCCTCGATATCGAACCGCGCGCCAGCCAACTGAGACGAGATGATCAGCTCGTTGTCGCGAAGGCCGTAGGCCACCTGAATCAGTTCCCGCAGCGGAAGATTGATGGCAAACACGCGCCCGCTCGGCTGCAGCGTCGGCAGGACCTGCATCGGCGGATTCGACGTGTTCGCCCTTACCGATGAGACCTCGAACTTCTGCGAGTTCGAAGACTGCGCAAGAACGGCGGCTGTCAGCAACATCACGAGTGCGCTGGTTCTCATGTGTGCAATCCCAGTTTCTGAGTGGTCACCGGCGCCTCGTCGAAGTCGATCGGCGGCCGTTTCATCTGGCGGAGAGAGGCCGCGCGGAGCCCGACGTAGATCACCGACAAAAAGCCGATCGTCCGAACAGCCGCAGCCGGGTCCAGCAGTGACGCACGTTCCATCCCGGCAAACATCGACGCGCCGATCAGGAAGATCACGACGTACGGGATGGCGAGCGTCTTGAGATTCTCGCTGGGCAGGTAGGTGCAGGTGAAGGGTACCTTGTCGTACGAGAAGAACAGCGCTTCGAGGACGACCATCGCGCCCGCAAACCCGAGCGCGGCATGACCGATCGCCACTGGCAGGCCCAGCAGCAGCCAGAACAGCGGCAGCACGATAGCCAGTGCCGGGACGACGATGCCGACCAGCACCGCGAGCCGTACGCCGGTCAGGAACTCGCGGTCGCGGTCGCGCCACGCGAGACGGAATGCCCAGTTGGCTCGCAACTCCGCGGGCACACGCACGGCGTGACGGAACGCCACCAGCAAAGCGCCATAGAACATCGGTTGAATCGCAAAGACGGCAGTCGACACGTCTCCGGGGGTGGCCGAGTCCTGTATGTCGAGACCGGAGAGCGTCACCACGGCCGCGGCGACCCCCGCCGCACCGGCACACGCGATGGTCAGCCGGTGGAGACTGCTGCGCCATATCGCTGCCAGCGTGAAGGAAAAGCCGGCGCGATCGGTCTGTCTGCGAACAATCCTCAGCCGCTCAGGCCAGAGCGCGGGCTTCCATCCGCGGCGGCGCCATTGTGCTGGTGCCGCTGAAGGGAACCGTCGGGCGTTCCACATGTAGGCGATCGTTGTGAGCAGGCCGACGAGTACAGAAGCCAGTTGCGCACGCCGCGCAAGTGCTGCGAACTCGGGCTGGTGCCGCGTATAGACGCTGACTGCCGCCGCATCGGCCCGAACCTGCCGTGGCGAGAGCCGTGTCCGTGGCGCCTCGAGCAGAACGTCTCCCGCCATCACCTCGTAGGCGCCAAGAAACCACATCGGCGGCGACGCGGCCCGCCACTCCGTGAAGCCTCGCTGTGCGACCCTGGTGGACGCCGGTGGAATCAACAGCAGCGCGCTTCCGAGCGCGACGATGAGGGCGCCCTGCACCAGCGGCGACACAAAGGACAGCACGCGCGCGGGGAGGAGGGCCATCAGCGTTTCGCGCAGCGCGATGACACTCATATACGCCCAGACCGCGGCCGCGACGGTGACGACGGCATGTGTGGCCATCAGTCTCAACATCGACACGACCGGCAGCCGTGTCGTGTAGACGAGCAGCCACGGGAAGACGAGCGTGGGCATCAGGTTGACGAGGAGCGCTGCCGCCATTCCGAGGATCGCGACGGCGGCCAGCTTGGCCCGCCGGATCGTCGTTGGCCGGGTCGGCAGCGGTTCGAGTATCGAGGCGTCGCGCACGTCCACGACGAGCGAATCCCATTGCGCCACCGCCAGCAGCGCGCTGACGGTCATCGACAACGCGATATAGAAGTGACGGTCACTCAAGGCCGACAACGCGAGGCCCGCCGGCGTCCATCCCGCACTGATGTAGGGAAGGGACATGAACATCGTGGCGAACAGCGTGGTCGAGAAGAGGCTCGCGCCGACGACGGCCAGCAGCTGCGCGCGGTCGGCCTCTGGTGAAATCAGATCGTTCTCGAGAAAGCGCCTGAGAAAGTGCCTTGTGAGCGTCGAGTGAATGCTCGTCGCGGGCATGAGACCTCTAGCTGCCGAGCGCGGCGACGGCGGCGAGGTCGCCTGCGATTCGTGCGGGGTCTTCCTTGATGACGAGTTGTGAAAACACTTCTTCCAGCGAGGTTCGCGACATCAGCGTCTGCAGATGCTCGACCGAATCGTCGGCAACCACTCCGCCGCGGTAGAGCACGATGACCCTCGAGCACACGCGCTCGACCACCTCCAGGATGTGCGAGCTGTAGAGGATCGCTTTGCCGCGGCCCGCCAGCAGACGGATCAGGTGGCGGAGGACCAGCGTGGTCGTCACGTCGAGACCTGACTCCGGCTCGTCGAAGAGGATCAGCGACGGGTCGTGCAGGAGCGCGGCCGAAATGACGATCTTCTGCCGCATCCCTTTCGAGTACGAGGCAATGCCCTGATCGGCGGCGCCAGTCAGGCCGAACAGCTCCAGAAATCCGTCGATCTTCATCGTCAGCAGCCGATCGGGGATTTCGCGCAGCCGGCCGATCAGCTCGAGGTATTCCCGCCCGGACAGAAACGGATACAGGTAGGGCTCCTCGGGAACGTAGCCGAGCTCGTGGCGGAAGGCGATCAGATCGTCGCGCACGTTGCGCCCGTCGTATTCGACGCGTCCAGACGAGGGCTCGACGAGACCAGCCACCATCCGCAGCGTCGTCGTTTTGCCGGATCCGTTTGGTCCGAGGTAACCGACGATTTCACCCGGACGCAGGGTGAAGTCGACATTCCGTACGGCGACGACGCCGGAGAAATGCTTGGTGAGGGTGCGAACCCGGAGTTCAGGCATCGGCCGTGTCCGGCCGGCGTGGCCTGCGCTCGGGCCAGCAGCACACAAGCACGGGCGCGAACGACATCGCCGCGATGGCGATCGCCAGCGCCAGCAGTCCCGAACGCGCAGTGACAAACGCGCCAGCCTCGGGAAGGATCAGCACGATCAGGAACGCGTAGTACATCGCCGGGATCAGCGCGAGCGCTCCGATTCTCCACAGGCCTGAATCGGCGGTGATTTCATCGTAGGCAGCGCCGGCAAACGCGACCAGTACCGGAAACGATCCGCGCATCGAACGTGGAGACTGTCCGTCCCCAGCGTCATGCTGGAGGTCGGCGATGGCCGGCCCGACGATCAGGTCGTAGGAGCGCTCACTGAGAAAGCGGGATGACAGCGCGTCGATGCGTTCGATGAACGTCATTGCGCCTCCGCCGGTTTGAGCGCGAGCGCGTCGCGTAGGAGGCGGTAGGCATCGCGGACCTTGAGGCCGTAAGGCGTGGCGCGGTAGAGACGCCGCGGCAGGCCGATGGCGCCGGGTGTCCGCTCTTCCTGACGCGACTCGAGGAAACCTTTGGCCTCCATTCGCGCGAGCGTGACGTAGACCGATCCGCGCTTGATTGTGCCGCCAGAGGACTCGACCAGTTCGAGGCCGAACCGTTCGCGGTGGCCGAGCAGATCGAGCAGCAGCGACTCTGTGCTGGAGATGGAAGGGAGCCGCATTTCATTCATGGCGGCTGATCTTACATTTTGTAAGACCTGTGTCAAGGCCAAGTTTGGGTTTTATCGGGAAGCCAGCCGATTCCACACGAGAAGGACAACGAACGCGGCGGCGGCCGCGACGAGCCAGAGAGGGGAAACCGAGACGTGCCACCCGCCTCCTACCGCGATGTCCATCGGGGTGCCTCCCGAAAACTGCGCGACCTCACACGGTCGTGATGAACTCGCGCATCCGCTTTCGCGCCGACTCATCCGGCATCGGTCCGAACGCTGCCTGCGCGTTTTCTTCCATGTGCATGGCGTTGCTCGTCTCGGTGAGCACGACGGTGACGCGCGGGTTGGAGAGGATGTACTTGAGCGAGAACTCCGCCCACGTAGTGCAGCCGATCTCGGAGGCCCACTGAGGCAGCGGCCGCCCTTCGAGGCGCTTGAACAGCGCGCCATTCATGAACGGCCGATTGACGATCACCGCGACGCCGCGATCGGCCGCCAGCGGGATGATCCGATCTTCCGATTCGCGCTCGGTGATCGAGTAGTTCACCTGAATCGTGTCGGGCTTCTCGCGCTTGAGGAAGGTTTCGAGATCGGCATGCCGCCGCGGCTCGGACACGGTGACGCCGATGTACCGCGTCAGGCCGGAGTCTTTCCATTCGCGCAGCGTCGGCCAGTGCGTGTCCACGTCGGTCAAGCTGAAGACCTGTGCGAGATCGAGCACCTTGCGTCCGTATAGTTGCTGTGCCTGGCGCAGCTGCGCAACGCCCGCATCCTTGCCGACGCGATCGATCTTGGTGGTCACGAACAGACGGTCGCGGAACTCCGCCTCGTTGATGACCTTGCCGAACCGTCCGTCGTTCTCGGGGTTGCGCGGCCAGGTGTCGATGACCTTGCCGCCGTGCGCCACGAGTGCGCGCATCACCTGCCGGAGTGGGTCGTCACCGTTCCTGGCGATCTCCTCGACCACCTTGCTCGAGCCGAGACCGATGACCGGCAACGGCTCGCCGGAGCCAGGCATGCGCCGAACCGGCAGCCCTTCGACTCGCCGACGCTCGCTCAGGGCGGGCGCCTGCTGCGCGAGTGCGGGGATGGCCGCGGTGAACGGAAACATCGAGAGCAGCGCGAGAAAGTCCCGGCGAGTCGTGTGGATCATACGGAGACTCCGCGAATGGTCAGTGCGATCTGTGATTCGTTCACGAAGCACCAACGATTGATCAATCGCCGATCATCGATTCCGCGATGCGTCAAACGCGTCTGCCTGCTCGTGAGCGTGATAGGACGACCGCACGAGCGGCCCGGATTCCACGTGGACGAACCCTTTGCCACGCGCGATGTGCTTCAGCGCGGCGAATTCGTCCGGATGGTAGTAGCGGGCCATGCGCGCATGTGTCTCCGAAGGCCGCAGATACTGGCCGATGGTGAGGATTGAGACGCCGACCTCCCGCAGATCGTCGAAGACGGTGACCAGTTCGTCATGTTCCTCGCCCAGGCCGACCATGATGCCGGTCTTGGTCGCAATGTCCGGACGATACTTCCGCGAGCGATCGAGCAGCTCGAGCGAGCGCCGATATCTGCCGCCGGAACGGGCCATGCGGTAGAGGCGCGGAACGGTTTCGATGTTGTGATTCAGGACGTCTGGCCCGGCGTCGAGGACGGCGTGCAACGATGCCTCGATGCCCTGGAAGTCGGGGATGAGCACTTCGATCCGGCAGCCGGGTACACGCGCGCGCGTCTGTGCAATCGTGTCAGCGAAGATCGACGCGCCGCCGTCCGCCAGATCGTCGCGATCGACCGAGGTGATCACGGCGTACTGCAGTCGCATGCGATCGACCGCTTCGGCCACGCGCGACGGCTCGGCGGTGTCGAACTCCGTCGGACGGCCGTGCGCGACGGCGCAGTAGGCGCACGCGCGCGTGCACACGTCGCCAAGGATCATGAAGGTGGCGGTTCCGTGATGCCAGCACTCGCCGATGTTGGGACAGCGTGCGTCTTCACAGACCGTGTTCAGCTTCAGGTCCTGCATGATGCCCTTGAGCCGGAGGTAATTCTCCGACCCGGGGGCGCGGACCTTCAGCCACTCGGGCTTCGGCTCACGCGGCCGTACGAATTCAAGCGGGACCTCGACTGCCACGGTATTGATTGTATCGGACTCATCTCGTGCGTTCACGATTCGGAAAACAGCGCTGGGACATAATCCATTCGCATGGACAAACTGTCGATTACCTGGTTCGGACACGCGACATTCCTGCTGCGCACGCCAGGCGGGAAGCGCGTGCTCTTCGATCCCTGGTTGACGAGCAACCCGGCGTGCCCCGCTGTGATGAAGAAGCCGCCGAAGGCTGACCTGATTCTCGCGTCGCACGGACACTTCGATCACATCGAGGACCTCCTCCTCTGCGCCCGCGACAGCGGTGCCCCGGTGGTCGGCATCTTCGAGCTGTGCGACTGGCTCGGACGCAAAGGCCTTCAGAACGCCTCACCGATGAACAAAGGCGGCTCGCAGGAGATTGCCGGGCTCCGCGTGACGATGACCGATGCCCGCCACAGCAGCGGTTACTTCGACAACGGCCAGATGGTCTACATGGGCGAGCCGGCGGGCTATGTGATCAGGCTCGAGGATGGACGCGTCATCTATTATTCAGGCGACACCTGCCTGTTCGGCGACATGCGCTTGATCGGAGAAATGTACAAGCCGGAGATCGCGTTTCTGCCGATCGGCGACCGGTTCACGATGGATCCGGCCGCTGCGGCGAAAGCCTGCGAGTTTCTCGGCGTCAGGCAGGTCGTGCCGATGCACTGGGGAACGTTTCCGTTACTGACCGGCACGCCTGCGGATCTCAAGAAGCTCGTTCCGCCGGGTGTCGAGGTGCTGGACCTGCAACCAGGACAGACGGCGGAGTAGCTGCTACTGCACGCGAATCGTACCCCTCAGTTTCGCGTCGGTGTCGTTGATGTGGTCGTGGTAGGTGCAGACCATCGCCGTATTCAGGTTGCTGCTGCTCCGGCTTTGACCCGGTGCGACTAACCCCACCGTATTCAACGACGGACACAGCGTGTGCTCCGGGTGCGGGTCCGACGCCATCTGATGATTGGTGTTGTGGTTGTTCGTGAACGTGACGCGCGAGCCGACAGGCACGGTCACGTCTTTCGGGCTGACGGTGCCGGTGGAGTCAATCACGATCGTCGCGGCGATCGGGCCATCGTCGCCGGACGGCGACGTCGGTGAGCTTCCACCGCCGCCGCAGGCGGCGAAGGTGATGGCGAGAACAGCCGCGATTCCAGTGTGAACGAGGATTCGAATACCCATCAGTAGAATTTCCTTGAAATGTTGAAGCCCAGATACCAGTCGCCACCCGCCGTGCCCCCGCGCGCGAGCTGACCCATCGTGTTGCCGAAGCCGTTCGAGAAGTTCAACTGGAATACGTGTCCGCCGGCGCGCTTCTCGATGGCAAGCGAACCCTGGTTTGCGCCAGGGGAATACCCCGCTCGTGGATTGAACTCGCCGGTGAGATAGACCGTGGGACGCAGTCGCAGCCGCGCACCCAGCCCCATGAGGAACGTCGAGTTGTCCTCGCCTGGCAAGTCGCTCAGATTCGAGTTGTTGACCCAGATCGGTTCCACGTACACAGCGCCGTGGTTACCTAATTCACGGGAGATCGCCACCCCCAGCGACGGGGAGTAGCTCTCGCGGAAATTGTCCGTGCCGTCGATAGCGGCCAGAACGCCGAGGCCGATCGCGTTCCCGCCTCTCTGGTTCAGCACGTTGTACTGCCCGAAGAAGTCGATCGTGCGGTCGCTCGTCCGCAGGATGCCGGCCTGCAGCCCGCTCATCGGCGCGAACCGGTACTCGAGGCCGATGATGGCGCCGCTGTCGAGACCGAACAGATCTCCAGCCAGCGATCCGAAGTCGTCCTGCCCGAGTGCACGCAGAAAACGATGCGTCACGCGAAAGGCGCTCTTCATCCGTGGTAGCCGCAGCGTGGTCGGCAGGTTGACGAGCGTGAAGTCCGGTTGCGACGGATTCGGATCGAGGTCCGGGTTGTCTGCACCCGGCGGAGCAGCTGGGGGATTCTGGCCCTGCGCGGAGCTCGCCAGCAGCACCGTCATCAGGACCATGAGCACCAGACGACGAGCGCTCATGGATTGGCGCTCGCGACGCTGCGGACGATCAGCGTGCCCGTCATGTCGTTGTGACCCTTGCCGCAGTATTCGGAGCAGAGGATCGGGAACGTTCCTTCGGTGGTCGCCGTGAAGTCGATCGTCACAGGCTCCCCGCCACGCGGGACCTCCTTCTTGATTTTCAGTTTCTTGATTTCGAAGCCGTGAACACCGTCCTCGGAACGCACCACGAGTTGCAGGCGCTCGCCGACAGTCGCTTCGATTGCGGCCGGCTCGAACGCGAACCGGTGGGCGGTGATTTCGACGATTCTGGGTTCGACCGACTGCGCGGATGAAGGCATGTCCGCGATGGAGAACGCCAGGATCGCAAAGAGAGCCGCTGTACGGAGGGACACCATACCGCCGGGCCAGTGGAGCAAGCGCGATGCCCGCGGCGCGATCAGAAAACCGTGTGAATTTGCGCGCCGTCGTCCGGCGTGTTACTCACGCAGTAAATGGCGACGAGTTTGGAAATCAGTCGATCCGGTACTTGGCGAGGTAATAGCTCAGTGCCCGCTGGCTGATCCCCATCAGTTCCGCCGCGTCCTTTTTCACGCCGCCCGCCTGCTCGAGCGCGCGCCGGATGGTCTCCCGTTCCACCCACTCCAGGTTCTGGTGCAGCCGCATCGACGGCAACCCGGCTGACGAGGACGAGGCGGCACCGACCAGCGAAATCGCCGCGGCACTGATGACGGTTCCCGTCGTCAGCACGACGGCCCGTTCGATCGTATTTTCGAGCTCCCGCACGTTGCCGGGCCAGTCGTACCGTTCGAGCGCCGCCGTCACGCCGTCATCCACGCGGTCGATCTTCTTGCCGGTCCGTTGGCGATGCTTGTCGACGAAATGCTCGACGAGCACGGGGATATCCTCACGCCGCTCACGTAGCGGCGGAATCTCGATCGGGATGACGTTCAGCCGGTAGTAGAGATCCTCCTGGAACTTGCCGTCCGACACCATCTGCTTCAAGTCGCGGTTGGTGGCCGCGATCACGCGCACGTCCACTCGCTGCGTTCGCTCCGCGCCGAGCGGTTCGAATTCACGCTCCTGCAGCACCCGCAGCAGCTTCGACTGAATCGCTGGCGACATCGTGCCGATTTCATCGAGGAAGATGGAGCCGCCGTCGGCGAGGGCAAACTTCCCGCGCTTGGTCATCGTGGCGCCGGTAAAGGCGCCGCGCACATGGCCGAACAGCTCCGACTCGAGCAGGGTGTCGGGAATGGCGGCACAGTTCACCTTGATCAGCGGCATCTCACGCTGCGCGCTGCGGTGATGAATCAGGCGCGCCACCATTTCTTTGCCCGTGCCGGTGTCGCCGGTAATCAGGACCGTGCTCTTGGTTTCCGCGACGAGCCCCGCGCGGGTGATCACGTCCTGCATCGCCCGGCTGCGTCCGACGATGCCGTAGTGATTGAATTCGGCGTCGCGCTCGCTGATCAGATACTGCTTTTCGGTCTGCAGGCGGCGGCTGCGAACAGCCCGGCGCGCGAGGCCGAGCAGTTCGTCAACCTCGAATGGCTTCTCGAGAAAGTCTTCGACACCGAGCTTGAACGCCTCGCGGACGATCTGGGTCGATCCGTGGGCCGTCATCATCACGACCTGCGGCCGCTCCGGTTCCGGAAGTGCCGCAAAGACGTCGCGCAGCAGCTCGAGGCCGGTCATGCCGGGCATGACGTTGTCGACCACGAACAGATCGAACGCACGTTGAGCGAGCTGCTTCTGCGCGTCGCGCGCGGAGCCGGCCTCGACGACGTCGTGGCCTTCGTCGCGGAGCGCCCGGCCCAGCCGCTTCAGGATCTTTTCCTCGTCGTCAACGAGGAGCACGGTACCTCGAGGTCCGCTCATACCGGAGCCACAGCGGTCTGGCTGAAGCCGGACGCGACGTTGATGGGAATCTCGATGCGGATTTCGGTGCCGGCGTCCGGCCGGCTGTCGACGGAGAGTGAGCCGCCGAGACCGTCGATGATGTTCTTGGCGATTGGCAGCCCCAGGCCGGTTCCCGTGCGACGAGTCGTGAAGAACGGGTCGAAGATGTGCGCCAGATCGTCAGGTGCGATTCCAGGACCACGGTCGCGAACCGTGACCGCGATGCGGTCACCATGGCGGCGTGTGCTGAGCACGACGGCTGGGGTCGCTCCGGGGCTGCTGCCGTCCTCGACCGCATGCCGTGCGTTGGTCAGGATGTTGACGAGGGCGGTACGCAGCCGCTCGGCGTCAGTCAGCACCAGTGGTATCTGCGGATCCAGATCGAGCTGCACCGGCGGAGCATTGCTGCCGGCCCACGCGGCGACCGATGAGGCGCGACAGACCTCATTGACCTGTGTGTCGCCAAGCTCGAAGCGGATCGGCTTCGAAAAATCGAGCACCTCGGTCACGATGCGATTCAAGCGCCTCGTCTCCTCGTCGATATCCGTCAGCGCCTCGCGGCGCTCCGTTGCACTGATCTGATCGCTCCACAACGTCGCCAGAGACGCGCGCATGATCATCAGGGGATTGCGGACTTCATGTGCGATCACCGTTGACAGCCGTCCGAGCGACAGCAATCGGTCCTTCTGCGCGGCTTCGCGCTGGAACCGGGCGATGGAGTCGGTGAGCGTGTTGAACGACGAGGCCAGCAGCCGCGCGTCCTCGTCGTCCCAGGCCCGACTGTGCAGCGTGACCTTCCGCGTCAGGTCTCCTGTGGCCGCCACCTCCCGCATCGCATTCGTCACCACCGAGAGCGGCCGCGTCATCGTTCGTGCAACGAGATAACTGAGGACCGTTGCCAGCAGCACGCTGACGATGAGTGTGCCGGCAAGTCCGGCGCGGAGCGTCCGGAGCACCCGCAAGCGTTCCGTGCGCGACTGCAGGACAACGGTCATCAGCCCCTCGGCACCAGGCATTGGACGGGCGAGCGCGAGGAATTCCTCGTTGCCCAGTCGCAGATTGAACGGGCCGCCTGACGTGATCGCTTGAAGACCGCCACGTGTTTCGGCCGGCAGCGACGAAGCCAGCACGCGACCCCCAGCCGCGAACGCTACTTCGCTTCCGGTCAACTCGTGCAGCCGCGTTGCCACCGCGTCGTCCATGAAGAATCCGACGGACAGGCGGCCGAGGATCTCCTTCACACCCGTGTCGATGAACAGAGGCACGCTGATCACCTGGAGCAGGCCCCGGGCATGTGTCGTCAGCGTTGAGACCTCGTCCAGCGAATCTGGGGCGATGACGGCGCGAAGGCTCGCGGCATCGGCCCCGGACGCGCCGAGGATCGTGCCACGGCGGTCGGTCAGCAGCAGCACGTCGACGTTCATTCGCTTCCGGTACTCATCCGCCAGCGGCTGCACGGTCAGGCCGTCACCTGTCGCCATCCCGGCCTTCAACTTCGGCAGGTCGGCCACGAGCCGCGCGAGCGTGGTGAAGGTATCCATCAGGTCCTGGCGGCGCCGTTCGACGAGTGTGGCGGAGTCGCTGACGGCCCGGCGCAGCTCCGGCTCGGTCACTTCGGACACCCGGGCGTTGACGAAATAGAACGCGAAGCCGAGCGCCAGCAGGGCCAGCATGGTGGAGGCCAGGAAGATCCGGTTCGTCAGCGACGAAGCGACGCGCATCATTGGACGACGAAATCCAGGTCCACGTCGCCCCCTTGCGGCGGCACGGTGACCGTCCGGGTGTCGCGCGTCTCGCCTTCGTGCCAGGCCGACACCGTGTAGGTACCCGGAGGCACGTTGTCGATGCGGTAGCGGCCATCGACTTCCGCTTTCGCGTAGTACGGGTGGCTGAACACGAGCACGAACGCACTCATGTGCGAGTGGATGTCACAGAAGATCCGCACGACTCCCGGGCGATCGAACAGCACCGCCTTGGACTTGCCACGCGCGTAGCGGCCCAGATCGAACTTCCTGGTTTTGGAAATTGAAAACACGTTGTGGTACGTCGTGTCGTTGTTCGGAAAGTCGACGATCGTTCCCTGATCGACCGTGAGGACGTGCGGCAGGAACGTCTCGTTGCGCTGGTCCATACGCGCGCGGGCCGGCTCGCGCGATTCCAGCGCCGCCGCCGGCGCGGTCTCGAGATAGACGACCGCCCGGCGGAGATCCGGGATTTCACGCGGCGGTGGCGTACCCAGGTCCGACGCGCTGGGCCGGCGTTCGGGCGATTGAAACACGCGCGCGATCTCGACGCGGCCACGAATAGTGCCAAGACGCGGCTGCGCAGGAGACGAAGCGGTCGTCAGAAGCAGGAGCACGGCGAGGAGTGAGGTCGTGTAGAGGCGGCGCACGTCAGAACCAGTAGAGAAGCTGCGCCGCCAGAAGCTGCGAGCGCGTGATGCGACCACCATCGCGACGGTTGAACTGCAGCGACGTTTTGGCAATCAGGTTCCGCTGCACGTAGTACCCGATTCCAACTTCCGTCCGTGTAACCGGCGCCTCCCATTCCGTGGTTTGTGTCGGCGTCGTGATCTGGCTGAAGCCGAGATGCTCCACACGGGCGGCTCCATACCAACCAGGGGCGAATGTGTAGCGACCTTCGAACGTGGTTGCCAGCGAACGAAGCGGCATCACGGCGCCGGCTGTGCCGATCGGAAGCGTCCACTCGCTCCGCATCAGTTCCGCCCGCGCCAGCCAGTGATCGCGTGAGTACTCGACGTCGAGTTCAGCCGCGCGCTGATCGAAGTCGTGCGCGTCAGGGTTCGACAGCAGTGGACGGATGTGACGGTCCAGAAACTCGCCGCGCGCGAACGAAGCACCGACGATCAGCCCCGTTGCCGGGGTCACCGTCGTCCGCAGAGACACCTGTTTACCCGCGTTGTCGTCGGAGACGCGCGGATCGGAGGAGGTGCCGTTGGTGATGCCGACAGCCGCCGTCACCATGTTCCAGCCGGTCGAAAGCTGCAGGCCGGTATCCCAGGTAAACGCGCTCACCAGCGGCACACCCGGATGGCCGACGCGATCGCCGATCGAAAAGGCAGACAGCCAGCCGCGTCCGCGCATCCGGACCAGTTCGTCGAGATCGGCCGGTACGCTGTCGGGCCGCAGCGAGGTCAGGTACTGGTACGCGACCGGCGATCCGATGAGCGGGTTGTCGTGACCGTAGCTTCGCCTGGAGAAGCTGCCAAACGTCGGCGGGATGCGGCCGACCTGCAGATCGAGTCGGCGGTTCGGCAGCGGTCGAATGCGGGCATAGAGCGCGAAGGGCGTGACGTACTCGAAGTTTTCCGAGCGCAGCTCGCCAAGTACGGAAAACCGATCCGAGAGGCGGACATACGCGGTCATTCCGAAACGCACCTGGCGCAACGTCGTCTGCTCGTAGCTGCTGTAGTTGAAGAACCCGTCGTCCTTCGGCGCGAACGCAACGGCGGCGTCGCCGCTCACGACAACGCGACCGTCCCCGAAGGTCAGCGGTTCGGAGGGAATCGCTTGTGCTGCGGCGCGGGTCGCAATCAACAGCGCGGCGATACACACTGCTGTCCGAAAGACACGACAAGCCGTCGAGGTCATGGCGCCACTTTGAGGATAAGCCTCATCGTACCCGGATGCAGGGTACGGAGGTCAGCGGACGGATAGGGGGAGATCAGCGTCCAGGCTTCGACGACACGTCCCCGCTCCGCGCGTGCGCCGCGGACGACGCGAGCCAGACGACTGCCATACAGGCGGGCCAGTAGCCACCGGTTGTACGGGCCGGCCGTTCCAAACGCGTCCGGGGCGGACTCCTCCCGGGGGTGCCACGCACCCGGTGCCCGCACCAGTGTCTGGTCAGCGTCAAGGCCTGCAAGCACATCCTCGAGACCCGCAGGTGTCAACGCGACGCTGTAAGAATCACGCTGATTGGCCGGGACGAAGAGGGCGGCGTGGGCCGGCGCGTCGCGCCACTGCACCGCGGCGGAAGCGACGAGTGCCATCCCCAATGTCAGGGCGATGTGGCGAGTTATACTTTTGCCCACCTTGGCCTACATCATCTGTGAACCGTGCGTCGGCACCAAGGACACCGCATGTGTCGATGTCTGCCCCGTCGATTGCATCCACCCCAGGAAAGACGAGCCCCAGTTTCAATCCGCGGAGATGCTGTATATCCACCCGGACGAATGCATCGACTGCGGCGCGTGCGTGCCGGCGTGCCCGGTGGAAGCTATTTTTGCTCTCGACGAAACGCCGAAGAAGTGGGAGAGCTTCATCGCCGTGAATGCGGAGTTCTTTCAGAACGCCTAAGCAGGACGTAACCGAGACCACGAAGACGTAGCGGGACTTCGTGCACAGCCGGGAGTTGTCGATGCGAAGAGTGTTTCGCTGTGCCGGAATTGCCGCCGCGCTGATCGTCGGAGTCGGCCTCCATGCGGCCACCGACGTGGATTCGGAACTGCAGTACCAACTCGGTTCTGTCCTCCTGGACCAGACCCGCTATCGCGAGGCGATCGACGCGTTCGAGCGCGCCTCACAGTCCGCCGATGCGGAGCTTGCCATGCAAGCGCGCAAAGGTAAGGTCCGAGCGGCATTGCGCATTGCCGAGTTCGGCATCGCGAGCGAGGCCGCCACAGCGCTCCGCGCGCAACCTGATGTTGATGCCGAGGGCATTGCGCTCTACGGCGATGCACTCTGGGCCTCCGGCCGTTTCGACGACGCCGATACGGCGTATCAGCAGTCGCTTCAGCGAACGCCCGGTTCCGCTCGCGCGCTGTTCGGGCGCGCCCGTTCACTGGGGACAATCAGCCGGCTGGACGAGGCGCTCGACGCGGCGCTGGCCGCATCGGCCGCATCGCCACGGGACGGCGAAATTCACGCGCTGCTGGGCGAGCTGTACGAGCGGATGCATCGCTACGACGAGGCTGCCAATGCGCTGCGTAGCTACATCAACCTGATGCCCGGCAAGGACCTTCCTGAGCGCGCGCAGTGGGCGCGCTCGCAGGTTCAGTTCCTCGAGTCGTTCAAAGGGCTGCCGCCGGTGCAGATCGACGATGAGGACCGCACGGTCCTGCATACGCTGCCGTTCCGCCTCGTCAAGGACAAGGTGACCGTTCGCGCGCGTATCAACGGCAACAGCGCGCAGGATTTCGTCCTCGACACGGGATCGGAAGAGACCACGATCTCCGACGTCACCGCGCGGCGTCTGCGCGTCAAGCCGGTGACCGACACCATCAGCGCAGGCGTCGGCGAGATCGGCGTCCGTGGCCTGCAGCTGGCCCGGCTCGACTCGCTGGAGTTCGGAACGCTGCGAGTACGTAACGTGCCGGTACTCGTCAAGTCGCCCGGACTTCGCGGTATGCCGAGGCCGGAAGGGGAGAGCTTCTCGCCGCTGTCGATCGGATTGTCGATGACGATCGATTACGAAAAAAATCTCCTGACGATCGGCACCCAGTTGCCGGCCGCGCCGGCGGACTATCGGCTGCCGATGCGTGTCCATCGCCTGGCGCTGGTCCGCGGCCTGCTCAACGAAACCCACCCCACCTACTTCGTCGTCGACACCGGCGGGGAAGTGATCTCGATCAGTGCGGCGACGGCGGAGACGCTGGCGCCGTCGCAGTACCGGAAGATCCCGCTGCGCGTCTGGGGCACGTCGGGATGGGACCGTGACGCGTTCCTGCTGCCGGGCGTCAACCTCGATTTCGATCGCATCGAATATCGGAATTTTCCGATGGTCGTGCTCAACCTGCGCGCGCCCAGCCTGCTCCTCGGGTTCGAGCTGGGAGGCATCGTGGGCCACAAGTTCCTCGCGCCGTACCGGGTGACGATGGATCTGGCGCAGAGCGAACTGCGGTTGCAGAAGTTTTAGTAAGCTTTCGCCATTCAGGAGTGTGCTATGAGGAATTTCGGACTCGGTGTGTTCGTCGCGATGGTGTTCAGCGCAGGTGTGGCCTATACGGCGCAGAAGGCGCCATCAAACGACCAGGTGCTGCGCGAGGCGCGCGATCGGGCAGAGATCGAGGATCTGATGTGGCGATACGCGCGCGCACTGGACACCGGCAATGGTGAGGCGTACGCCGCCGTGTACACGCCTGACGGCCAGTTCGGGACCGGCGCGACCGCGACGAAGGGCACCGAGGCGTTGAAGAAACTGGCGGGTGGGCAGCCGCGTACGCCGGCTCCCGGTGCGGCAGCCGCGCCGGCGCGGCCGCCGATGTACCACATGCACGCGAACCATGCGATCACCTTCACCGACAAGGATCATGCGCGGTTCGACGCCTACTACCTCACCGCCAGAGCCGCAGGCGGCCAGGATCAGCCGCTGCAAGTGCTCGCCGTCGGACGCAGCGTCGACGAGCTCGTGCGCCTCAACGGCAAGTGGCTGATTCAGGTTCGGAACGTAGCGCCGACGAACTAGAGAAACAGAAGATCCCAACTTCCAATTCCCAACTCCCAGATGTGATCCGGACTTGGGTGTTGGGAGTTGGTAGTTGGGAGTCGACTATGCGACGTCTTGCCACGCTGATCCCCGTCGTTGTCCTGGCAGTCTGTTCCCCGGTCTTTGCTCAGTGGATCAAATACCCGACGCCAGGGATTCCCCGTCTTCCCGATGGCAAGCCGAACCTGTCGGCCCCGGCGCCGACGACGGCTGACGGAAAGCCCGACCTCTCGGGAATCTGGCAGACGACGAATGGACGGCTGCTCGCGGACATCGGCGCCGAAGGCGTCGAGATCCCCATGCGCCCTGCGGCACAGGCGATCTATCGCGAACGTCAGGAGAACAACGGCAAGGATCGGCCGTCAGGCCGCTGTGTCTCGCACGGCCTGACCGATTTCAATCTGCTCGGCATGCCGACGAAGATCGTCCAGACGCCGTCCGTCACCATCATCCTGTTCGAGGCGTATAACCATTACCGGCAGATTCTCACTGACGGTCGCCCCTTGCCGGTCGATCCACAGCCAGCATGGCTCGGATACTCAGTCGGCCGTTGGGAAGGAGACACCTTCGTCGTCGAATCCAACGGCCTGAGCTCCGTCACATGGCTCGACGATGGTGGGCATCCGCACGGTGACGGGCTCCGGGTCACCGAACGTTACCGTCGCATCGACTTCGGCCACCTGGAGACCGCGATGACGATCGACGACCCCGAGTACTACACCAAGCCGTGGACGGTGACCGTGCGGAAGCAGTTATTGCCCGACGGCGAGCTCATCGAGTGGATGTGTGAGAACGAGAAAGACCTCTCCCACATGGTGGGCAAATAGCCCAGCACTCTTCCTGGCGTTCGATCTCGTCGCGCTCTTCGTGGTTTAGAAGTCGTACCCGATCCACACGGAGAACTGCGGCTTCCGGAACGCGCTGCTGCCGCCGAACGCCGCGAACCGCAAATCTTCCCAGTCCTTGTTCAACAGCGTCCGCCACGACCAGTCAAAGTGCACCGGGAACCCGAGTGCGAATGTTTCGAGGCCGAGGCCGTAGGATGCGCGCGCGTCGATCAGGCGCAGCCCCTTGACGGGCGTCGGCTCACCGAACATCGGTGTCTGCTGGACCGCGCTGACCTGGTCGTAGCCCAGGATCGGCGTGTACAGCTCCTCCGAGGTGCTCGCCCACTTGAACGGCTTGCCGGGCGTGGCCGGGTCGGTCGAATCGCCAAAGCTGCCACCGCCCATATTCGCGAAGAGCACGCCGCGGATGCCGCCAAGGACGCCCAGCGGCGTCAGCATCGCCTCGATGAGCGGGAACCGGAGTTCGGCGTTCAGGAAGCCGACGCGATCGCCGATGAACGAGAGGTAGTCGTAGCCGTGCATCTCGGAGTTGCCGCCGAAATACATGAAGTCCGACTGATCGCCCCAGCTGCGGAACCCGCGCGCACGCAGCGCCAGCAGACCGCTGCCGCCCATGCGCAGGTAATAGCGGGCGTCTGCATCGATCGTCTTTCGCCCGAGGGTGCTCTCGCCAATCTTCGGCGCGAACTCGAACCCGATCCGCATCGTCCGCCCCGCCAGAGGGCCGAATTCACGGAATACGGTCGTCTCCTCGACGAAGTTCACGCCGAGCGGAACGAAGTTGCCGCTGCGGAACAGCGTCCGTCCGAACTGCTCCTGCTGGTACTGATCCGAGAGCTGTTGCAGGCTCGGGTCGTTGAATTCCTCCTCGTACTGCATGTACCCGGCAGACAGCTCGGCACGCCGATAGCGGTTGAACGGCCAGATGCCGAAGACCGTGCCGCCGCGGATCGTCCGCGTGGCCAGCGCCTGATCGCGGTCGACGATGAACGACCCGTCGTAGAGGAGGTTCTGCAGATTGCCGTAGAAGAACGTGGTCTGCGAGAAGGCCTGCAGCGCATAGTTGAACCGCCGCGCCAGGTTCAGATACGAGAACGACAACGTGCGGTACTGCGAGATCGACGCGGCGTAGAGGTTGAACTGCTGATCGCCGAGCACATCGCTGAATGTGACCGACGATCCGCCGAAGATATCGCCGCCGCTGGTGACGCCGACGTTCACCGGCGGACGTCCATCGAGGAACAGCTTCTCGAATGTGCCCTTCTTCTTCTTGTTGTCCGCGATCAACGTGTGGCTGAGCGGCGGCTGGAAGGGAATGATGGCGCTCGGCTCCCCGAAATCGGCCGACGTGGCCTTGGCGATCGGATCGCGGCGCTCGAGCATGTGCAGCTCGTAGTTCGCCTTGTAGTAGCTGACGAAGCCGATCCGGGTCCGCTCTCCGCCGTCGTTGACGGCCACCGCGTAGAGATTGCCGCCCACGGCGTCGGTGTACTGACGCAGCTCACCCGTCTTCAGGCCGAGCGTCCAGATGTTGTAGACCTCGCCGTTCCGTGCGAGTTCGGGATCGATCGGCTTCGCCGGGTCTGTGGCGGTTGACGCGAAAACGATGGTGTCCGCGTCGAGGAATTTGGCGGTGCCATCGTCGTGAGTACCGAAGGTAATCTGCGTCTTCTTTCCGGTATCCAGGTCGAGCCGGAAGAGCTTCTCGTTCTGGCTGACACGCGCGATGTAGATGATCGACTTGCCGTCAGGCGACCAGGTCGGACCTGAGTCGGCGAATTCGTCCTTGGTGACGTTCGTGACTTCCTTCGTCACGAGGTCGACGATGAAAAGGTCGCCGGTGCCGCCTTGCAGCGCCGCGAACACGACCCGCCGCCCGTCTGGAGAAATGTCCGGCGACTCCGGATCGTCGACCGTCCGCATATCGATACGCTCCTCGACCTTTCGCGTGAGCGCATTCTGGATAATCAGCGACCGCGTTTTTTCGGCGCGAACGAAGTATGCGAGTCGATCGCCTTCCGGCGACCACGACATCCACGGCACGGTGACCCAGCGATCGCCCGGCGTGACCAGATACTCGAAGCCGAGGTTCTGGTCGAAGCCACTGGTCAGGTTGTGCAGAACCTTTCCGTCCTTCGCCGACACGATCACGATGTCCATTTCGCGGTCGGCGCTATTGCCTGTGGCGACCGCGAACAGCTCGCCTGTGGGGGAGGGCTCGATCGAGTAGGAGTTGCTGAACCGCGTCCGCTCCCGATCGGGCGCGAGGTTGCGTCCGTAGTCGGCCGGGCGCTCGCGATCGCGGAACGCCCTGAACCGATCCTTCAAGTACTTGTCGAACAGCTGATCGAAGTCGTCAGCGCTGATCTGGAAGGCCTCCTGATACGCCTCTTCGCCGCCGCTGACGGCGGCCTTGCGCAGCGCGAACAGGTACTGCCGCAGCCCCTCCTTGCCCCATTTCGCTTCGATGAATTCGAAGACGGAGTGGCCGAGGTTGTAGACCATCCGCGCGTTGAGATCGCTCGCGCCTTCGAGCTTCGACATCTTCGGGACGATGTCGGTGATGGCGGCATCGCGGACGGCCATCAGATCCTGCGGCCGCCAGATGCCGGTCATGTAGTCCGAGAGTCCCTCGTTGACCCACAGCGGCACCGCGCGT
This sequence comes from Vicinamibacterales bacterium, assembly GCA_035647075.1. Lineage (GTDB taxonomy): Bacteria > Acidobacteriota > Vicinamibacteria > Vicinamibacterales > UBA2999 > Gp6-AA40. The sequence continues at coordinate 19,651 of DASROF010000025.1, forward strand.
CGGATCAGTGAGGTCGGGATCATGTCGTATTCGAATTGATGTGTCAGTTCGTGGACGATCAGGCGATAGAGCAGGTCGTGCGGCTCGTCCATCGGCATCACGATCCGCTGGCGGGTCGGTTCGGCAAAGGCACCGACCCCTTCCTGGGCGGCGCCGGGCACGACGTTCTGCTGCTGGAATTCGCTACTCGTCTGGAAGAGGATCAGCGGCACCTTGTGCGCGAGGTCGTACTTGAGTTCCGAACTGACGTGCTGGTAGGCGCTCTCGGCGTAGCCCGCCATCCGTTCGAGATGAGGCTCGATTTCAGGGTAGTAGTAGATGACGAAGTGATCCGTCTCGTAGGTCCACCACTCGAAGCGGTCGTAGCGGACCTGGTTCTTGCCGAAATACGGAACATAAGGCGTCTGTGCGGAGACCGACGTCAACGCAAACACAGTCGCGAGTGCTGCGGCAACGGGAAGGCCGAGCCGTCTGCCGGTAATCATGGTGTCTCCTCGGAGCTGAGGCGCGTGGGGCTGTTCGGCAAGAGTGGCGATCTTACTGCTGACACTTTGACGCTCGCAATGAGCGGAATGGCGGGCCGGGAGCAAAGGACGTACCGATGAGATGGGCGAGGACAACTGCGGTTTCACACACAGCTGTGGTGCCATGGCCACGTTTGTCCTCTGAAACAGCGGACACCGGGAATATCGGGTGCCCCCGCCGGGTTATGAGATTGGGCGATGTTTCGCGGCCGCGAGGGTGATCCCGCTGATACCGTCGCGGCCCGGGCCATGGAGTTTCTGGAGCCGCTGTATGCCACGGCACTGCGGCTGACCCGGAATCCGGCCGACGCCGAGGACCTGGTTCAGGATACGTTCGTCAAGGCGCTGCGGTTTTCCGATCGCTTCGCGGCCGGTTCGAACCTGAAGGCATGGCTGTATACGATTCTGTTGAATACGTGGCGGAATCGGCGACGCGACGCGGCACGCAACGTAGTGGATGTGGACACGGCTCGCGTCGAGGCCGCTGAGGCGGCGACCGACGGTCCTGCGGCGCTCGAGACGCCGGAGCAGATTCTGCTTCGCGCATCGGTGCGCGAGGATCTGCAGGCGGCGCTCGATGAGCTGCCCGAAGTCTTTCGCGAGGCGGTATGGCTGCGCGACGTGGAAGAGTTCACCTATGCCGAGATTGCCGAGATGCTCGGCATTCCGATTGGAACGGTCATGTCGAGGATCTCGCGGGGGCGTCGAATGTTGTTCGACCGGCTGAACACGGCGTCGGGTCATGTCGGAGCTGAAGGGCGTCTAACACGATGATGGATGACGACTGTCGGCGCTTAGCGGGACGGTTGACCTCCTACGCCGATGAGGGGCTGCCCGCGGCGGAACGGGCGGAACTCGAGAATCACCTCAACCGATGTGCGCCGTGTCGGACGGACGCCCATCGCGAGATGGGCGCTCGGCAGGTGCTGCGCAATCAGGCGCGCGCGCTCACCGACTCGCCATTGCCGCCGGGTCTTCGCACACGCTGTGAGGCTCTCGCGCGCGAGCACGCCGCGGCCGCCGTCCCGCGCGGCTTTGCAGTACGTCGCTTCGCCTCGGTGACGGCAGTCGTCACGCTCGTCATGGGCTTTTTCCTGTTTTCACTGGCCACGCATCAGTCTGATACGGTCCTGGCGGCGCAGCTGACCGCCGATCACGCGAAGTGTTTCCGGCTGTTCGCGCACGGTGACTCTCCGGACAAGGATGCGCATGCCCTCGAGCAGATGCTCGAAGACAAGTACGGGTGGGATCTGCGGGTGCCGCCCTCGTCTGTCGCTGACGACATTCACCTCATTGGCGCACGGCTCTGCCTGTATGCGGACGGCGCCCTTCCGCACGTCATGTACCGTGTCGGCGGCCACGATGTGTCACTCTATGTACTCGACGGCGTCACGCGCGCAGCCGCCGACCTGGTGTCGCTGGGCCATCGCTCCCGCATCTGGACGGCAGGCCGAAGGACATACGTGCTCGTGTGGCCAATCGCGGCAGGAGATATCAGCGCTGCGACGCGATATGTGATGGCGGAAGCGCGTTAGACACATTGAAACGTTGAAACTGGAAAGTGAAAAAGTAACCAGGAAGTTGAAAGCACTCGATGGACGACCAGACACCGCCAGCACCGACGCCACCTGCCGACCCCGCTGAAGTTGCCCCACAGGCGGGTCCGCCCGAGCCGCGACTCTCACGGCGCGCGGCGTGGATCGCCATGGGCTCGGTGGCGGTGGCACTCGGCCTGCTCTGGGCCGCGTCCGACCTGTCTCAGCAGCCGCCGCCCGACGAGGAGCTCTCGTCCGCAGCCACCGCCGCGCCGGAAGACGCAGACGAGACAAAGGTGGTCGGCAAGATGGCACCGCTCGATTACACGGTCAAGGACATGAATGGCGCCGACGTGCGCCTCTCGTCCTTCAAGGGAAAGGTCATCCTCCTGAACTTCTGGGCCACGTGGTGCCATCCCTGCAAGGAAGAGATTCCCGATCTCGTTGCGTTACAGACGCAGTACAAGAACGACATCGTCGTGCTCGGCTTCTCAATCGACGACAAGCCTGAGGAGCTCAAGGAATACGCAGCGAAGTTCCAGATGAACTATCCGGTCCTCGTGGGCGCCGGGCACGAGAACATCCAGGAAGCGTACGGACCGCTGTGGGGAGTCCCCGTCACCGTGATCATCGGCCGCGATGGCAAGATCGCGAAGAAGCAGTCGGGGATTCGCAGCCTCGAGCAGTTCGACAAGGAGATCAAGCGGCTGCTTTGAAGAAGTAGTATGATCCCTGCATGCTGAAGGGATTCACGCACGCACGCCTCGCCTGCGGCTGCCGGATCGCCTTTCGCGACGGCGTCGAGGGAAGTCCTGTGACAGTTGTCGTCGACGAAAAGGGGACCTGCTGCGTGATCTCCCTGCACGTTCGCGATCTCCCGCTGTACGACTATCGCGAAGCCCTGCGTCCGCCGACGCGTTCGCTTCCTCTCGAAGAAGAAGAGTACGAGGAAGAGGGCTAGGAAAACTGCACCCGTAGCTCGGCGATGAGCGGCAGATGATCTGACGCCATCAACGAGAGCCGCGTGCGCGGCAATTCGACCTTCACTACCTCGACATTCCCCTCGTAATAAATGTGATCCAGGTGCAAGACCGGGAAGACGCCCGGATACGTGCGCCGGCGCCGCAGGTGTGCCCGCAGGTCGATGCTTTTCAACCGCTCGTTCAGTGTCTCGGTGGCCAGCCCGCGCATCCATTCGTTGAAGTCGCCAAGGACGATCTTGGGGACGCCGACGCGGCGGTCGTGCAGGATCGCGCTGAGGCGGCCGGCCTGATGACGGCGTTCCAGCAGCGCCGTGCCGAGATGGACGTTATAGAGGTGCAGCGTGTCGTCGCCGAGCGCGATGTCGACGCGCTGACAGCATCGAGGTTCGCACGTCCGCCACGACAGGTCGTACTGGGAGTGATGCTGAATCGGCAGCCGGCTCATCACCACGTTGCCAAAGAGGCACCCGCGCAGATGGCGCGTTGACGCCATCACCCAGCCCATTCCCAGCATCGCGCCTAGCTCCTCGGCGTGCCCCGCTGAGCTCTGACCGGCCCCGATCACTTCCTGCAAAGCGACGACGTCGGCGTCGATGCTTCGGATGACCTCGGCGATACGCTCGGGATTGGTGCGGCCATCCATACCCCGGCAACGATGGATGTTGTAGGTGGCGACCCTGAGCGTTCGCCAGTGGCGATCGGACATTCCAGATGGTAGTTCGTAGTTGGTCGCGGAGACAGGGCGACTACGAACTACCAACTATGAACTACCAACTACGAACTACCAACTAGAATATCCCCATGGCTAAGCTGAAGAGCGAAATCGAAGTCGCCTGCCCCTGCTGCCGCTCCACGCTGGTCATCGATCTGAACCTGGGGCGTGTGGTGTCGCATCGCGAACCCGAGCGCGGGGACAAGCCGGAGCTGCATGACGCCTCGCGGATCATCGCTGACCAGGCGGCGCGTCGCGAAGCGCTGTTCGAGCAGTCGATCGAGAACGAGAAGGGGAGAGACGACGCGCTTTCGCGCCGGTTTGAGGAGGCGCTCAAGCAGGCGAACGTCGAGCCGGTGTCGAAGCCGCTGCGCGATTTCGATCTCGACTGAACACTGAACTGCGTCATCCGCGCCACCTGAATTCCGGCGGCAACGGCATCCAGCGTTCTCGTCCTTTGTAGTACTTCCACGGCTTGTAGCCGTGTGCGTCGCGGAACTCGCGATAGCGCTGACGCATCGCATCGGCTTTCGCGTCCGACGTTCGAATACGGCGATGGGGCCAGTCGATCAGCATCTGCTCGACCTTCCACACATTCTTCTCTGACAGTCGCCAGTCGTACGGCTCCAGCACGCGCAGATCGGCGACGCCATACGCTTTCACACGGCCGGTGAAGTCGATGTACTCGTCGTAATAGCTGAGCGCCAGCGCGCGAGGCGTCGCGAAGAGCGGCTTCCGTCCGTGCAGTCCCGGATCGCGGGAGCGTGCCACGGAGCCCCAGCCGGTGGGCGTGCGATACACGAAGATGACGTGATCGAGCAGGTCGATCGACTCGAAGCTGAGGACCAGCGGCGGGTAACGATGCTGCTCGAGGATGACGGTCGCCGAGAGCGCAGCTTCCAGGCAATGCGCGGTGCCGGTGCGGACGACGCCGCGAAAGGACCGGAGCGTCTCGCCGTTCTTCTCCTGGTTGTACGGCAGATCGTTCAGCCAGGCCTGCACGGCCGCGGGCGTGCGCAGTGTCGACACGAGCCGTTGTTCCGCCGCGGTGAACGGCAGTCGCGGCGGCTCGACCGGATCAGTGCGCGGGAGCGGGCGTCGCTTTGAGGTCCGCAACGAGATCGGCCGGCGTCCAGTCGTTGCCGGAATGGACGTTCGCCAGACGGCCGTCGACACCGACGACGGCGGTCCGCAGGTTGTGAGTGAGGTTGGCGCCTGTTCCCAAATCACGCTCGGTGAAGATCCCGAACTGCTGCGCGAATGCCGCCACATCAGCAGGCGTGCCCGTGAGGAACGTCCAGACGTTCGGATCGGCCTTCAGTCGCGCCGCGTGACCGCTGAGCACCGCAGGCGTGTCGAACTCAGGATCCAGCGTGACGCTCACGAGGCGGACGTCGCGCATGTCCTGTGCACCGCCAAGCTGTTGCTGAATCGCCGCGAAATGGCGATCCATCAGCGGGCAGAACTCGGGCAACGGGCAACGTGTATAGATAAAGGTGACGGCCACGCGATGGCCCTTGAACGCTGAAAACGGGTGCGGCTTGCCCCTCTGATCGACGAGCGGCGCATCGGCGACCGGCTCGCCGGGTACCAGCACGCGTGGTCCCTCTGACGTTGGCGGCGGCGCCTCGATCGGAGCATGACCGGTTCGCGTCAGCGACGAGAGGTGGGCGCTGAGGTCCGTCACGACGAGCGTCGCCGTCACCAGGTCACCCGGTTCCTTGCCTGACAGCAACCCCGCATCCTTCACGGGAAATGGCATCGTCATCGCCGGCATGAAGCCAGTGATGGCACCGTGCCTGATGAGCACCTCATTGCGTGCGGTGTCGATGCCGAGGATCTGTCCTTTGAGTTCGTATTGACGGGCAGGTGGCTGCTGGCTGCATGCGGCAAGGAGCGTCGCAAGCATCAGGGAAACCGTTCGAGCGTACATCCGTATTCACTGTAACATCCAGCGAGGACACCCCTGATGGAATCGGCGCTCCACCTTCAGCGCATTACGAAGACGTTCGGCGACAAACGCGCGGTGGACGGGATGGATCTGGTCGTGCCGCGCGGCGCGACGTACGGATTCATTGGGCCGAGCGGCGCCGGCAAGACCACGTGCATCCGGATGATCATGGCGATCCTGTTCCCGGACTCGGGGGAGCTGTCGGTGCTCGGTCGCAAGTCTGCGCTCGAAGCCAAGGATCGCATCGGCTACCTGCCGGAAGAGCGCGGCGTGTATCGGCGGATGAAGGTCGGCGATTTTCTCACCTATATCGCGCAGCTCAAGGGCGTGCCGGCCGACGACGCACTGCCGCGCGCGACGGAGCTGCTGGCGCGGACCGGTCTCGTCGACGTCGAGAAGAAGAAGTGCGAGGAACTCTCGAAGGGGATGCTGCACCGCGTCGAGTTCGTCGCGGCGATCATCAACCGGCCCGAGCTGATCATCCTCGACGAGCCGTTCAGCGGCCTCGATCCGGTGAGCGTGAAGCTGCTCAAGGACATGGTGGCCGCCGAGCAGCAGCGCGGGGCGACGATCCTGTTCTCCACGCACATCATGGCCCACGCTGAGGAGCTGTGCGAGCACGTGGTCATGATTCACAACGGACGGAAAGTGCTCGACGAGCCGATGGCTGGACTCCGGCGACAGTACGATCCGCGGATCCTCCGCGTCGAGCCGCTCGACGAGGCGACGCCGACGAGCGTGCTTCGTCAGATTCCTGGAGTGTCGGACGTCAAGACCACGCCTGACGGCTGGGAAGTGCATCTCCAGGCCGGCATCGAGCCGACGATGGCGATGCAGCAGATCGCGGCGACCGTTCCGGTGGCGAGCATCGCGATGGCGCGGTTGCGACTCGAAGATGTCTTTCTGCGGCTGGTTGCCGCAGATGCTCAGGGGACCGAGACCGAACGCGCGCTCAGGGCCAACCTGCAGGGCATGAGTGCAGGAGCGCTGGCATGAACAAAATCTGGCTCATCGCGCAACGCGATTTCCTGACCACCATCTCGAATCGCGGGTTCCTCTTCGGCCTGTTCATCATGCCGCTGCTCATCGCCGTGGGCGTACTCTTCGGTCCACGCCTGCTCAGCGCCGCGCGTTCACCGCAGGTGGTCGGCCGCGTTGTCGTCATGGATCCCACTGGCCACGTGCTTCCCGCGTTGCGATCGACGCTGTCACCGTCGGCCATCGAAACGCGACGGGCGGAGGATGCCCGGCGGACGCTCGCCGACGTGCCCGAAGCGAACCGCGCCATGGCTGAGAGCGCGATGCAGAGCGCCAGGGGAAACATTCCCAATCTGACGATTGAGGAGCGGCCGGCGGACGCCACTTCCCTGGCAAGCCGGGTGGCTACCGAGAAGCAGGCGCTTTCGTCCGGCGACTTAGCGGGGAGGCCGCTCGCGCTCATCGTCATTCATCGGGACTCCGTGGACCGCGCCGACCAGTCCGGCGAGCTCGGGACATACGACCTGTACGCGTCGCAGTCGCTGGATGCCGCGACGGAGACCGTGATCTATGAGTCGTTGAGCGAAGCGCTGGTCCAAGCCAGGCTCGCTGCGGCGAAACTGGATCAGCAGCAGGTTGACGCGATGACCCGCGTGAGGCGGCCGACCTCGACGATTGTCACCGCTGCCGGGGAGCAGCGCGCCCAGCGGAAGTTCATGCAGATGCTCCCATTCCTTGTCGGCGTGTTCATTTTTGTCGGCGTGATTACGGGTGGGCAGACGCTGATGACGTCAACAGTGGAAGAGAAGTCCAGCCGCGTCGTCGAGGTGCTGCTCGCCGCCGTCTCGCCGTTTCAACTGATGGCCGGGAAGCTGCTCGGACAGTCGGCCGTCGGATTGCTGGCGATGGCGATATATCTCGGCCTGGGCCTGCTGGCGTTGTACTCGTTCGCGATGTTCGGCATCATCGATCCGATGCTGATCGTCTACTTCCTCGTGTTCTTCCTGATTACCTATCTGGTGTTCGGGGCGCTGATGATCGCCATTGGCGCGGCGGTGAATCAGGTCCAGGAAGCGCAGTCGCTGATGGGCCCCGTAATGCTGCTGCTCCTGGTGCCGTACATGCTGTCGCCGATGATCGGGGCGGCGCCGAACTCCACGCTCAGCGTGGTGGTCAGTTTCATCCCGCCGATGAACACCATGGCCATGATGGCGCGGATGGCGTCGGACTCACCGCCGCCCGCGTGGCAGGTGTGGCTCACCGTCGTGGTCGGGTTCGGCGGCGCCTGCGCGGCAATCTGGTTTGCGGGCAAGGTCTTCAAGGTCGGTCTCCTGATGCACGGGAGGCCGCCGAACATCGCGACCATGATTCGGTGGGCGAGGGAAGCGTGACGAAAAGAACCCCGACGTCCAATGCCCCGTGCAGGTCGTTCGTACTGTCCGAAGGAGAAGAGCGATGTTGAAGACCGCAACAGGCTCCGGTGCGCGGCTGACCGCGCTGACTCTGATCGCCCTGCTTTGCTGGTGGGCCCCGCCCCTGACCGCCCAGACGCGGCAGACCAAGCAGGTCATGCGTCAGAAGCTGGCTCATTCGCAGCAGTTGCTGGCCGCGCTGGTGACCAGCAACTGGGCGTCGCTCGCCAGCGGCAGCCGTGACCTGGAAGCGCTGACGCACCAGCCGGGATGGGACGTTCTGCGTCAGCCGGAGTTCAACAAGCAGACGCTGGCGTTCCAGCGTGCGATCCAGGCGCTGGACGAAGCGTCGAAACAGCGCGATCAACGCACGGCGCTCGCCGCCTACAACGGACTCGTGGCCAGTTGCGTGGAGTGCCACACCTTCGTCGCGCGGTCCCGAATCGCGACCAGGAAGTAGCGAGTAAGCCGGCGTGATCTGGGTCGGAACGTCCGGTTACAACTATCCGGAGTGGAGAGGATCCTTCTACCCGGAAAAGCTCCAGGCGGCGAAGATGCTGCCGTACTACGCCGAGCGGTTTCCGACCGTCGAGATCAACTACACGTTCTATCGCGCGCCAAACGAGAAGATCCTTGAAGGGTGGAGTAGCGCGACCCCCGACCGCTTCAAACTGACGCTGAAGGCGCCGAAGCGGATCACGCACGATGCCCGGCTGCGCGACTGCGCCGATCGCGTTCGTCAGTTCCTCGACACCGCGGCCGTCCTCGGACCGAAGCTGGGGGCGCTGCTGTTTCAGCTCCCGCCGAACCTCAAGAAGGACATTCCGCTGCTTGACGCATTTCTCGACGCCTTTCCGCCGCGTGTGACCGCAGCGTTCGAGTTCCGTCACCCGTCGTGGCTCGATGACGAGGTCTTTGGGCGCCTCCGCGCTCGCAACCTGGCGTTGTGCGTGGCGGACAGCGAGAAACTGTCGACGCCGGTCGAGATCACGGCGGACTATGCCTACTTCCGGCTTCGCGACGAGGGCTACACGGCGGACGACATCGCGCGCTGGGCCGATGTGATTCGCGAAAAGACGTCAGGCCTCACCGACGTATTCGTGTATTTCAAGCACGAGGAATCAGGGAAGGGGCCGGAGTTTGGAAGGACGTTGATGGAGAAGCTGCAGGTCCAATAGGTGCAAAGGGTGCACGGGGTGCAAGGGGTGACGCCCAACTTGCCTTCGCTACACCTGCTATGACCTGAGTATCCGCCTGTCGCCGCGCCGGACGGTGACGAACGTTCGGTCGAGATACTCAAGCAACGGGACAACGACGCGTCGGCTCGTGCCAAGCACTTGCCGGATTTCGCTTACCGTAGCAGGGCCATGCCTGGTGACGAACGCTTTGACTTGCGTCGTCGCCTGAGCGGCCGCCGACGCGCTGAGGACGAGGTCCGCGCTGATTTCAACGACTTCTCCGCTTTCGATCAGGAACTTGAGCGCGCGCTGCGACGCAGCATCCGGCGTGAGTTCCTTGCGCGACGGCGGTTCGAGCGGTTGGGCAGACAGTGCGCGCCGCAGTGTTTCGCCAGCCGCGCGAAGCGGTTCGGGCAGCGCGGCACGATGCGATGCCCGATGAATCGCCGCCCCTGATCGCATGAAGCCCTGATCGGACAGTGTCGCCACGAGCGCATCGAAAACGTGATCGAGCGGGAATGCCTTCGTGACGGCGCTACGAAGCTCGGTTAAGGGCAAGCCAGGCCGCTCGGGATGCTCGCGATGAGCCTCGTCAATGAGCTGGACGCTGTGCTGCAGGGCGGCGGACCACGTTGCTGGCTCGACGAGTATGTCTCCAACGGCGATGACGCATCCCTCACGAACCAGTTGCTGAATGGCTGTGCCGATCTCACTCTGGCTGAAACGCGTTTTCAGAAAGGCGCGTGAGGGGCGGACACTGCGGTCGCGCGCGACATACGCAGCAATAAAGGCCGCCGTCATCGCGACCGATTCCGTGTCGAACGATTCAGCAAGACGCCTCAACCACTGCTGGCGGCTCTCCGTGCGAAACGATCGCCGCGAGGCATCCGGATCGAGCACGACCGCGCCCGCCAGCGTCTGTTGCTCGGACCAGTCCCGGATCGTCAGGTGGTCACCGGCACATAGGAAGACTGGCGCCTCGAGCCGCAACTGGGCGAGTCGGCGTTCGCCGACCGGCAGTTCCTTCTCACCGGCCAACGCCACGTGAGCCGGAACATTGCCGCTGCCGTAGTGCACTCGAACGCGGACGCCGTCCTTCATCGATCGAGTGGCGCGCGCGGAGATGTCCAGCCTCACGTCGAGACAGTCATTCGAGCTACCGAGATCCGGAAGCGTGATGACATCGCCGCGATGCACGCCAACTCCCGGATCCACATCGGCCAGGTTGAGGGCCGTCCTGGTGCCCGGCACGCTCAGCTCAACGTCTTTCCCGTGCGACTGCATACGTCGAATGCGCGCGGGCCGACTGCCAGGCTGAATGACGACAGCCTGGCCGCGTTGGAGCTGCCCTCCAACCAGCGTTCCGGTGACGACGGTACCGGCTCCGGCGACCGTGAACACGCGGTCGACCCCGAGCCTCGGCCTGCCAATATCCCGCGGCGGCGCCGCTGCCGCCAGCTCACGCGCCAGCGTGGATTTCAGCGCGTCGAGCCCCTGGCCGGTCACCACGGACGTCAGAACGATCGGAGCCTCGGCAAACACACTGTCTTCGAGATGCCTTCGCACGTCCGCGATCGCGGTGTTCTCGTCTGCGGCGAGGTCGACCTTCGTCAGCGCGACGACCGCTCGACGAACACCGAAGTAGCTGAGGATCTGCAGATGCTCCTCGGTCTGCGGCATCCACCCGTCGTCGGCCGCGACGATGAGGAGTGCGAGGTCGATGGCGCCGACGCCGGCCACCATGTTCTTCACAAAGTCCTCATGGCCGGGGACATCAACGATGCCGACGTGGATCGGCGCGGAACCCGCGGGCGACGGCAGCTCGAGACGTGCGAATCCAAGATCGATGGTGATACCTCGCGCCTTCTCCTCTGGCAGGCGATCGGGATCGGTCCCGGTGAGGGCTTTGACCAGCGCGCTCTTGCCGTGATCGACGTGGCCGGCCGTGGCCACGATGTAGTGGGTCGCTTCCGCCATCAGGCGAGGGTGCCTGGAGTGCCTGGGATGCCTGGAGTGCCTAGTGTGCGCAACGCGCGGATCACGGCCTCGTCCTGGTGGGGAAAGACTGTTCGCAGGTCCAGCTTCAGCGATCCGCGGCCGACGTATCCGATGACCGGTTCCGGCAGCCTCCGCAGCAGCGTGGCGAGCGCCTGTGCTCCGAGCTGAGGATGCGTGACCTCGATCGCAATCGAGGGGAGCACCGATCGAGGCAAGGTGCCACCGCCGACGTGTGCGCGGGCTGTGGCGACACGCAGGCGAAGCGATCCTTCGTTCACGGCCGCAACGATACGCTCCGCTCGAGCCTTGAGCTCGTCGATACCGGCGCGCATCATTTCGAGCACCGGCACGCGTGACTCGCCGCGCAGGTACGCGTCAATCGTGGACTCCAGCCCCGAGAGGATCAGCTTGTCGCACCGCAGAGCCCGGAACAGCGGTTCACGCTTGAGGGCCTCGACCATCTTCTTGCGGCCGGCGATGATACCGGCCTGTGGGCCGCCAAACAGTTTGTCGCCGCTGAAGCACACGAGATCGACACCGTGCCTGAGAACCTCCGCCGGAGTCGGTTCGTGCTCCACGCCGCCGGCAGTCTCGGTCGGCACCATCGCACCGCTGCCGAGGTCTTCGACGAACGGCACTCGCTTCTTTCGCGCCAGCGTCGCGAGCTCCTCGGTGGACGGCGAGTCAACGAAACCATCCATGAAGAAGTTACTGCGATGCACCTTCAGGATGAGCGCGGTGTTGCGCGAGATCGCTTTCGCGTAATCGCTGACGCTGGTCTGGTTGGTGGTGCCGATCTCGCGAAGGCGGGCACCGCGCGCCTCGAGAATCTCGGGAATGCGGAAGCCGCCGCCAATCTGCAGAAGCTCACCGCGGGAGATGATCACCTCGGACGCCTCAGGTGTCTTCCGAAGTGTCCGGCTTGAGCCGGACCCACAGAAATACTCGAGGAGCAGGACCAGTGCCGCGGCGTTGTTGTTGACGACCGTTGCCGCTTCAGCGCCGCAGAGGATGGCGAGCGCATGTTCGAGATATGGCGCGCGACCGCCGCGGGTGCCATCCGTCAGGCTGTATTCGAGGGTGCTGTAGTTGGCCCCGACCGACGTGAGCGCCTGGATGCTCTCGGCTGCCAGCGGCGCGCGCCCGAGATTGGTGTGGACCAGCACGCCCGTGGCGTTGATGACCGGTGTGATGCGCGACGCGCGCAGTTGTTCGAGGCTCGAACGGATGCTTGCGACAATCGCGTCAGGGTTTGGAACGGCTTTCTGGGATCGGAGCGCCTGCAGATGTCGTCGCACGGCATGCACGACGACAGGTGCCGGCAGGCCGGTGTCTCCGAGCGTCTGCAGGATCTTGTCGACTGAAGGTATCGCTCGAAAACGCGCGGTCTTCACTCAGCCGCGATTGTATACGGGCCGACCTGACGGTCGGCCCGTACCAACTGGGATTCAACGCCAGGCGTCGATCGACACGGTCGCGCGCAATGATCCGCTCATCAACTTCCAGGCGCCCTGCGTCTCGCCGCCGGCGACGACGATGTGGATGTCCGATGGCTCGAAGATCGTGATCACGTCGTCAGGCTTGGCCTTGAGACGTGAGGCGTACGGCTCGACGCCGGCTACCGCGCGCGGCCGCATGAGGTACTGAATCCACTGGTTGTCCCAGTACTCCCGCGCGGTCATCAGCGCATTGTCCGCACACCAGTCGATCAGTTTCTCCTTGGTGTCGAAGCCGAGCTCGACGAAGCCGCGCGCGACGATCGGATCCACCACCAGCAACGGCTCGCTGTACTGCTCGACCGCGGCGAGCGAGCGACGCATCTTCTCCTGCCATGTCGCCCGGGGGCCGTAGCCGGCATGGGAATACCACCCGCCGAAAAAGATGCTGGCCACGCTCTCAGTTGGCTTGTAGCCCTTCTGCACATGCAGTGGCTGCCATGGACTGCGCTCCTCCGCTTCGGGAAACAGAGCTGTGTAGGCGAGCCAGTTGCCGAGCGAGCCCATGTAGGTGTTGTCGGGAACCGACCCGCCCTGAAGGTTCTGCGACAGCAGACCGTAGGCGCGTCCGATGGTGGCGTTGGCGTGGTTGTAGGGCCCCATCACGCCGATGCCGGAGTTCATTGCGAGCTCGTTGCGGATCGGACCGTTGATGACCGTGATCGTCGCGAACGAATTGGTGCTGCTGGATCGTGCAGAGATCCCGCTCGACGCGAGCGCAAGGATGACCGGGAAGTACTCGGGACGCGCGCCTGCCATCACGGCGTTGACGGCGACCTTCTCGACCGTGAATTCCCACCACTCGCGGAGTGCCGTCGGACGGAGCTTGCCGACGATCTCGTTCGGCGGATGGCTGGTGCCTTTGAGCATCGCCTCGACGCGCGCCTCGGTCGGCAGCACGATCGGAAGCGAGTCCGTCCAGTGGTTCTCTTCGAACAGCCGCTGGAGATCGTTTTCCGTCGCGGGTTCGATCAGCCGCGGTGTTGTGCGCTCGAATGACAGACCCTGGAGATCCGCTTCCTCGAGTGGCGACAGAAGACCGTCGAGCACCTCCTGCATGAACGGTCGATGCGTGGTCGGGTCTTGACCCTCGATGTAGGCGCGCAGATGTTCGGCCGACCGGTCCACGACCGGCTGCGGCACATACGCCTGACGGAGGCGGGGCATACCCATCGCCAACGCAGTGGCATTACACAGGCGTTTGAAGACATGCGTGTGCACAGCGACTGAAGGGACACCGTCCTGCTCCAGTCCTACGGCGAGCCCGACGACCGTCGGGCTACAGGTGCTTCAAAGACCGACGGCTAAGATTGCGGCGTCGCCGTCTGCGGCAATCGCCGCCCGCATCTTTTCGTCGTCGGACCATGTCTTCTCCGGGCGCGCAATGCGAGTGTTCACCGCCGGCAGGTGCTCGGCGAACCACTGCCGCAGTTGCTCGATGAAGACGTCTGTGTTGTCGAACAGGCAATCGACGAGGTAAATCGTCTTGCCGTCAAGCGCCGACAGCCGCGGCGCGAGACGCTTGCCAACGACCTTGGGAGCATACCCGCGAGGATCGTGGACCGTTATTCGCTGAGTCATTCTTCTTCTCAGGTCCGCCTGAAGGCGGACACCACAACTACCGCCACGCGTCGATCGACGCCGTTCCGCGCAGGGCACCGCTAATCATCTTCCACGCCCCCTGCGTCTCGCCGCCGGCAACGACGATGTGGATTTCCGACGGCTCGTAAATCTTGATCACGTCATCCGGCGCTGCCTTGAGACGCGATGCGTACGGCTCGATGCCGGCCACGGCCTTCGGACGCAGCAACTGGATCGACTGATTGTCCCAGTACTCCCGTGCCGTCAGCAGTGCATTGTCCGCCAGCCACGCGATCAGCTTCTCCTTGGTGTCGAAGCCGAGTTCGACGAAGCCGCGCGCCACGATCGGATCCATCACGAACAGCGGCGGGCTGTACTGCTCGACCGCGGCGAGTGCGTGACGCATCTTTTCCTTCCAGGTGGCTCGCGGGCCATAACCGGCGTGCGTATACCACCCGCCGAAGAAAAGGTTCGCGATGCTGTCGGTCGGCTTGTATCCCTGCTGCACGTGCAGCGGCTGCCAGGGGCTTCGTTCCTCCGCTTCGGGGATCAGGGCCGTGTAGGCGTACCAGTTGCCCTGCGAGCCCATGTAGGTCTCGTTAGGAACGGACCCGCCTTGAAGGTTCTGGGACAACAGCCCGTACGCACGACCAATCGTGGCATTGGCATGGTTGTATGGGCCCATGACGCCAATGCCGGTGTTCATTCCGAGCTCGTTGCGGATCGGACCGTTGATGACCGGGATCGTTGCGAACGACGTGGTGCTGCTGGAACGAGCGGTCACGCCACTGGATGCAAGAGCGAGGATGACGGGGAGGTACTCGGGCCGTGCGCCAGCCATGACGGCGTTGACCGCGACTTTCTCGACGTCGAATTCCCAGGCCTCACGGAAGACCGTCGGACGAAGTCGGCCCACGATCTTGTCCGGCGGGTGGCTCGTGCCCCTGAGCATCGCCGCGACGCGCTCCTCCGTCGGCAGCACGATCGGCAGCATGTCGGTCCAGCGGTTCTCTTCGAACAGCCGCTGGAGGTTCTCCTCGGTGTCAGGTTCGACAAACCGCGGAGTCGTCCGCTCGAACGACAAGCCTGTGATATCCGCGTCTTCGAGTGGGGACGTGAGGCCTTCGAGGACCTCCTGCATGAACGGACGTCCCGAGATCGCATCGTTGCCTTCGATGTAGCCACGCAGGTGCGCGGCCGATTGGTCGACGACCGGGTGGGGCGTGTAGGCCTGGCGCAGACGCGGCATTCCCGTAGCCAGCGCAGTCGCCTTGCAGAGCCGGTGGAATCGTTGCGTATGTACGGCGACCGAAGGAACGCCTCCCTCTTCGAGGGCCGCGGTGAGCCCGACGACCGTCGGGCTACAGGTGCTTCAAAGGCCGATGCCGAGAATCGCGGCGTGGCCGTCGGCGGCGATCGCCGCGCGCATCTCCGGATCGTCGGCCCACGTTTCCTTCGGCTTGATAATGCGCGCATCGACTGCGGGCAGGTGCTCACCGAACCACTGCTGCAGTTGTTCCATGAACACGGCCGAGTTGTCGAAGAGGCAGTCGACGAGATAGACCGTCTTGCCGTCGAGCGAGGACAGCCGCGTCGCCAGTCGCTTGCCAACGACCTTCGGAGGATAGCCCCGCGGGTCGTGCACCGTGATCGGTTGGGTCATAGCACCATCATCGTAGTGTCCGGCTTTAGCCGGACTGTGATTTCAGATAGCGGTCAGCGCTCAACGCGGCCATCGCTCCGTCGCCAGTCGCCGACGCCGCTCGTCCGGCCGATCCCGCTCGAACCGTTCCTGCGGCGAACACGCCAGCCTGGCTGCTGCGCATCGCGTCGTCAACCGTGATACGCCCGGCGGCATCGAGTGCGACCAGTCCATTGAGCCATGCTGTTGCCGGCGCGAGCCCAACATACACGAACAGTCCTGCAAGTTCGACCTGGTCAGTCCTTCCGTCACCGACGCTTCGCGTGCGGATGCCGGTCAAGCCACCACCGTTGCCAAGCGCTTCTTCGACGATGGTACCAAAGCGCACTTCGATCTTGGGATTGTTCTGCACCTGTTCAACGTATGCGGCCTGGGCGGTGAATGCCGTTCCGCGATGCAGGATGATCACACGCGCCACGTGCTGGGCCAGCGTCAACGCTTCCTGCAGGGCAGAGTCTCCGCCGCCAACGACGCCCACCACGCGGCCGCGGAGGAGGGGAGCGTCGCAGCTCGCGCAGTGACTGACTCCCTTGCCCTTCAGTTGTTCTTCACCCGGGATCCCGAGCGTCTTCAATGTTGTGCCTGTCGCGATGACAACCGCTCGCGCCAGCAGGTCGCCCTGACCGGTGGTCAGGCGCCAGCGTTCGCCATCGGCGCCGAGAGCCGTTGCTTCTGAATCGGAAAACCCCGCCCCGGCCCCGGCCGCCTGCTCCTGAATGATCGGGCCCAGGTCGTAGCCAGGAATGCCATCGGGGAAGCCTGGATAGCCATCGATGCGATCGATGCTGATGAGGCGGCCTCCCAGTTCCAGTCCGGTCAGGACGTGTGTCTTCCGGCCGAGGCGTGCGGCTGTCAGGCCCGCGCTCAGGCCAGCCACACCTCCACCGGCGATTACGATGTCGTACTGGTCGGACATTCCGATTGATCCTAGTCCCTTGTACTGAGTGCTTGGTTCAGGCGTGACGCACTAAGGACCTGGGACCATGAACGGACCAAGCACGAAGCACCAAGTACCCAGGACTATGCGGTCGCCATTCTCTCCGTGGCCGCCAGGTCCTCACGCACTGTGCGACTACTGAGGTAGTAATGCACGGCGGCCCAGATGTTGACGACGCCGATGATGACCAGGGCGTAGCGGAGCGAATCCTGTTGATACGAATCCTTCAGCGCGTCACTGATGTAGCCGGTGACTGAGGGGCCGAGACCGTAGCCGATCAGCGTCTGGATGAACAGCAGCAACGATGTCGCGACGGAGCGCATGCGCAGCGTGGCGAGCGCCTGGGTCATGGCAAACGATGGCCCGAAGAACATCGCCGCCATGAACATCAGGCCGACGAACGAGGGCAAATACACCGCCCGATCGGCGGACAGATAGGTGAGGAACTGAAACGGCACGCACAGCAGCGTGGCGATGCCCGGCACCCACAGGTACCAGCGCCGGTCGTTCATTCGGAGACTCACTCGATCGGCCGCCAGGCCGCCGAGGAACGTGCCGCCGCCGGCGATGAGCGACAGCACGGAAATCAGATAGCCCGCCTCGCCGGCAGTCATCTGATGCGAGCGCTGCAGGAAGGCATTGTTGAAACCGCTGCTCGCATACCAGACCACCGAGTGAAGCGCAGCGGCGAGCGTCAGGTGACGAAACGACCGCTTCTGCCACAGCGTTCGCAGCACCTCGAACATGCCCGGCACGGGCGCTCGCTCACCCGTGGCGCGCGAGACGCCGTCCGCCAGTCCGCGCGGTGGCTCCTTTACGGTCAACCACATGAGGACGGCGAGCACGAGTCCTGGCGCGGCGGCGAGGATAAACGTATTTCGCCACCCGAGGTGCTGATTGCCCCAGCCGCCGACGGCGGCGCCGATCGAGCTGCCGATCGGCACGCCCAGGGCATAGATGGCAAAGGCGGTGCCCCGCGTGCTCTTCGGGAAGTAATCGGAGATGAGCGAGTGCGACGGCGGGCTACCGCCCGCCTCTCCGACCGCGGTGCCGACGCGCGCGGCAAACAGCATCGCGTAGTTCACCGCCAGGCCGAAGATGCCGGTCATGGCGCTCCAGCTGCCAACCGCGAGCGCCAGGACCGTGCGGCGGCTCGATCGGTCCGCCCAGGCGGCGATCGGAATGCCCATGACCGAATAGAAGACGGCGAACGGAACGCCGGTCAGGATGCCCATCTGGGTATCGCTGGCGGCGAACTCCTTCTTGATCGCCTGGAGCGACGCCGCCAGGATCTGCGAGCGATCCATGGTGTTGATCACGTAGCCCAGCGTCAGCAGGACGAGGACGTAGTACGCGTACCAAGTTCGTGTCAGCAGCGACTGGCCGGCGGGCGCCGTTTGTGTGGTCTGCACACGTTCCTCCCGATTTCGCGGTGGCCAAGATTACTCGAAATAGGGGGCGCGATAGCATTGAGAGTGGAGAGTGACACGTGCCTGGTGGTCGTCACGGTCTTCAAAACCGTCGCCCCGGCACTCTGTGCCGGGTGGTGGGTTCGATTCCCACCCTCTCCGTTACTCGCGGTCGTCGGAGCAGGGGGCTGACGATCGGAGGAGATTCTCTGACGACGCGGAATGGTCTCCTGACGCCGGCCGGAGTGGGCTTAGATCACCAACACACCCGCTGATCCGGCTTCGATCTCGCCGATGACCGTGGCGTGGTCAAACCCTTCGCGCCGGAAACACTCGAGCACGTCGTCCACAACATCTTGCGCGCACGCGACGAGCAAACCTCCGCTTGTCTGCGGGTCGGTGAGAATCGCCTGCTCGACCGCACTGTGCGTCGTGAGGTCGACGAGATTGCCGTACGCCTTCCAGTTGCGCGCCGATCCGCCGGTCACGAAACCGGTGGACGCGAGCGTCCGCGCGTCGGCGAGGAGCGGCACCGATTCCCACTGAACGCGGGCGCGCACGCCGGAGCCGCGACAGACTTCCAGCAGGTGGCCGAGAAGTCCGAAGCCGGTGACGTCTGTCAGCGCATGCACGCCGGGCATCTGCGCCAGCTGCATGCCGGGCGTATTGAGCTGGGTCGTGCTGGCGATCAGCTCGCGGTATTGCGTGTTGGTAATCTGCTGCTTCTTTACCGCGGCCCCGTAGAGCCCGACGCCGAGCGCTTTGCCAAGAACGATTCTGTCGCCGGGCTTCGCGTCCGCGTTGCGCTTGATGTGAAGAGGATTGACCAGGCCGATCGCCACGAGACCATATATCGCCTCGACGGAATCGACGCTGTGACCGCCGGCGACCGGAATGCCGGCGCGGCGGCACACGGACTCGCCGCCTTCGAGAATCCGCCGGATCGTGTCCACTGGTAGCGTGTCGATCGGCATCGCCACCAGCGCAAGCGCGAACAGCGGCCGGCCGCCCATGGCGTACACGTCGGAGATCGCGTTGGTCGCGGCGATCGATCCGAAGTCGAACGGGTCGTCGACGATCGGCATGAAGAAGTCCGTCGTCGCGACAATGGCCTGATCCTCGCTGATGCGATAGACCGCGGCATCGTCACTGGTCTCGATGCCGACCAGCAGATCGGGTGGAATCAGACCGCCGCCGGACTTCGCGATGATCTGCTCGAGCATGGCGGGCGACAGCTTGCAGCCGCATCCGCCACCGTGGGACAGACTCGTCAGCCGCACCCCTTGCACCCCGTACACCCCTTGCACCTATCGCACCTACCTACCAGGCTCCCGTGTGATCCTTGGCCGCCCCGGACAGAACGGCCTTTTGAACGTCCTCGATTGTTTTGAGGCCGCCCGGTGGCGCGCCGCCCCACTCGAAACGGGTCGCGTCCGGCGTCCAGCGAAACAGCATGACGTGCCAGGTGGTGGCGATGCCTCCGCGCTGGTAGTAGACGAGGCAATGAAAATCACGCGAGCACCCGGCCGCGACCAGCCGGCGAATCGGAAGTTGCGGAACGACGAGGACGTCGGTTTGCTGAAAGGGGGCTCCGGGTTCAGCGATGTCGAGTGTCGGGCTGCGGAAGATCGTCTGCATCTCCTCGCGGACACCGAGCGGCAAGCCACGGACGGACGTCACGATCGCGAACTCCTCGTTCTGAAGGTGAGTCCGTAACGCCGCGGACAACGTTCCCGATGGTGCGGCCTGACTCCGGGCGAGGGAGGCCGTACCGATGATCAGAGCAATGGCAGTGAGGAGTTGGATGCGACGCATGTCAGGGTAGGGTTGAGTGTAAGCCTGATCAGTAGAGCCTTGTGAGTTCGGCTTTTGCGAGCAATCGCCAGCGGCCCGACTCCCAGGCATGGAAGTACGTCGTGTCGTCCTCGCCGAACCCCTCATGATCTTTGTGGGCCGACACCCTGAGCAGGTAACCGTTCGGGATGACATACAACGCGGACATCGTCGCGTTCTCCTTCTCGGATGCATTCTTCGGCAGGAATGCCCACTCGAATCCCTCGCGAACATCGATCGGATCGCTCGCCTGATACAGAACCGTGGACGGCTTCTTTGAGGACTCGCCGATGAAGAGGATCCGATCGAGCAGCTGGTAGTGTCCGAAGGCGATCGTGTCGCCGCGGAGTTCGTCCTTCTCTTTCCTGGGCGGGTATTCGCCAGAGAACCAGGCCGCGCTCACCAGCCATTTCCCATCCAGCAGGGAAGGCGTTGCGGCGGCCGCGTAGTCATGAAGCTCAGTGCCCGGCTTCGAACTGGGCATCGGCAGGGGTGACGGTCCCGCCAGCGCGGTCCATTCGAGTTCCACGGCCGACGTTGGCAGCAACTGCGTCGCGTCGACAAAAACCGATTCCCGGCCCGGCCACGAATCCCCGCATCGGAACCGGACGTACTTGCCGCCGCGATCCAGCGCGAACGGTTCCTTATCGATACGCGTGCAGATACCGGCCACGTTGGAGTCAACGTCGAACGCCAGCAATCGCTCACGGTTGGTGATCGACACGGCAAACACGCCGGGTGGGTAGCCGGGCTCTCTGATGTAGTGCTCGGGGTTGTTCTCGTCGAACGTCCGTCGTCCCGGCACCACTCCATAGTCGGCAGCCACCATGGGCTCGTTTACTGCTGGCGACGCGGGTACTGTTACTGCAGCCGGCGCGTTCTGCGGCGGCGACTGCGTGCGTGGTGACGTGCACGCACAAGCGAGGCTGACGCTGACGAGCGCAAGCCAGGCATGCCAATGTGTCATGGCGACGGGGTCAGAGTAGCAGACCCTCGACCCCGACGCCCGGTTGGGTCTACTTGCTGAGCAGGAGCTGATCGGCCAGTCTCAGGTTCAGAGGTTCGTCGGTACCGGTTGGCGGCAGTTCGAATTGGTGAAGGCTTCGGTCTCGCGATGGACCGCCGGGCCCCGACGTGGGAAAAACTGGCGATGGAAGCGAGGGCAACGTAGACAACAGAAGCGAGTCGTGTAACGGGAGCCGAACGTGTGATCATGACCGGCATCGTGTTGTCGAGTCTTGAACGTGCTCTACACCGTTCGTGACGCAGCCGTAACCTCTGGGGACGTTCCTGTTATCACGTGTTGTTTCGTACTCAACCCCACGCGAATATGCTCCGCTCGTTCCGCGTGCTTAGTGAGGCTTCGTGTCCCAATTCGAAAATGATGAACCTCTAACCGTTTTTGGCGCCAGCTTTGCCACCCCGCTGCAACCATCTGCCGAGGCGACCGCTCACTATCTCCTGGTCACCGATGGGATGGAGCAGGGCAAATACATCGAGGTCGGCGACGAGCCGGTGACGATCGGGCGCGGCGCCGGGCAAACGCTCGTCATCGCAGGCGATTCGCTCGTCTCCCGCCAGCACGCGCGAGTGTCGCTGGTCAACGGTCAGGTCGTCGCTGCCGACCTCGGGTCGACGAACGGGACTTTCGTCAACGCGCAGCGCATCAGCAGCCCAATAGCTCTCAAAGAGGGGCACCTTGTGCGGGTAGGGCACCAGGTCCTGAAGTACGAACGAAAGAGCCGCCGGGAGGTTGCACGCGCCGAGGAACTTCGACGCGACCTCCAGAAAGCGACTGACTACGTGCTGGCGCTGCTCCCGCCGCCCATCGAGTCTGGTCCGGTCCGCGCCGAGTGGCATTTCCATCCTTCGGCCCAGCTCGGAGGCGACGCCTTCGGCTATGACTGGATCGATTCCACCACATTCATCTTCTACCTCGTCGATGTGTCGGGACATGGCGTTGGTTCAGCCATGCACTCGGTTTCGGCGATGAATGTGCTCCGGCAGCGCGCGTTGCCGGGCGTTGACTTCAGGGATCCGGCAGCAGTGCTCACCAGCCTCAACGCCCGCTTCCAGATGAACAGCCACCATGGCCTGTACTTCACGATGTGGTACGGCGTCTACGACACATCGGCACGCATGCTCGTGTACAGCTCCGCCGGGCACCACCCGGCATTTCTGGTGCCCGACACAGGAGGCCCGCCGCAACCGCTTGGTGAGCCGGACTTGATGATTGGCATCCTTCCCGACCAGATCTATCAGACGCAGCAGACGACTATTGCGACCGATGCCCGAATCTATCTGTTCAGCGACGGCGTGTTTGAAATCATCGCGAAAGACGATTCGCGCTGGTCGCTGGACAACTTTCTCCCGATGTTGCGGGAATCAGGCGCCGCCGCGCGCCCGTCGCCGAAACAGCTGTTCGAGCAGGTCAAGGACGCTGCTCGGCCGGGCGGCGTGGAAGACGATTTCTCGTTACTTGCCGTCACGTTTGTGTAACGTCATTCTGAGAGGCGTTCGCCCAGCGGATGATTGACCTATAGGTGAGCCGTTACAAACCGCACGATTTCTCGTTCCGCCCAATACCCGTCATACCCGTTCTGCGCCGGCTCGACGAACGCGCAGTGGCCGCCGTGTTTTGTCACGACAACAGTGATCGCCGGGTTGCGTCTGACAGCCTCGGCGTAGAACGGTTCCGGCGGCACGAACGGATCGTCCTCGGCGGTGAGAATCAGCGCGGGCACGCGGATGCGTTCAACAACGCGCATGGCGCTGGCGCGGTGATAGTAGTCGGAGGCGTCAGCAAAACCATGGTGGGGAGCCGTATATGCCTCGTCGAACTGACGGACTGTCCAGATCCGCGGTAGACGATCCAGCCGGAACACGTCGGGATAGGCCGCGGCCTTCCGGCGCATGCGTGATTTCAGGTTACGGACGAAGTTGAACTCGTAGGCAATGTTCGACTTGCGTTCGAGCGCGTCCACGCACACCGCGAGATCCATCGTCGGCGACACGGCACAGACGGCTTTGAGCTCAGGCAGCCCGTCGGCGCCTAGCTCGCCCGCGAGCTTCAGCGTCAGATTACCGCCCAGTGAGTAGCCCGCGACCGCGAGCTGTCGGATTCCCTCAGTTCTGATCAGCTCACGCATGACGAACAGCGGGTCATGCGTCAGGCCGGAGTGGTACAGACCGCGCGAGAGATGCTCGGTGTTACCGCAGTTCCGCTGATTGAGGCGTACCACATTCCAGCCGGCCGCCCACGCCTTGTCGGAAATGCCGGCGATGTAGTGGGCCTGACTCGAACCTTCCAGGCCATGCAGCAGGAGAAGCGTCGGGTGCTCGTCGCGCTGGTCGTGCCAGTGGCAATGCGCAAGCACGCGCGCGTCGGCCGCCACATCGAAGTAGCGCTCACCGGGCGCAGGCAGCCTCTCGAACCGGCGCGGCTTCGCCCACGCGTAGAGGGTCTGCAGATGACCGCCGGTGAATCGCGGCTTGTATTCGCTGGGCTCGAACGGCACTGAATCGAGCTTACCAGACCGCACCCATCGCACCATCGCACCCATCGCACGATAATGGTTCGATGCCCGACTACACGTACGCGGCGGCCGGATCTGTGGCGCCGTCGGTGCTGCGACACCTGACACTCCATCTCGAAGCCGCAAGAAGTCGCGGTGAAACCAGGCTTGGCTCAATCCCCGATGAACGGGCGATCTCCCGGATGATCGACGTGGCGTTCTGGGCGAGCCTGCGGCGCGAAGAAGGAATGGAGCCGAAGATCTCGCTGGCCTTCCTGACACGCGAGGAGGCGGGGTATCCGCTGGTGCTGGAGCGTCCGATCCCGCTCGAGGCGGCAGCGCTGACGCGGCTGTCGGCCGTGGTCGAGCGCCCCGGCATTCACCTTGGTGTCGGGTATCACGACGGCCAGCTGTCCGTGTGGGGCATGGCCCGGACGATTCCGAGATACTGCTGCGTCGTGCAGGTCGCGGAGCCCGGACTGCTGGTCATCAAGCATCATCGCGGCGAGGCGCAAGCCAAGTTCGTCAATGTGGCCGTGCTGCAGGGCGATTCCGTGAAGGTCATCGACGAGCACGCATTGAGCCTTCCTGATTGCCCGTCGTTGCTGACGTCGCTGCTGGCGTTCGATTCGCCGTCCATGTGGGCGTCGAACGTCAACGTGCTGGTGCAGCTCGCTGTCTCGATGCGTGCGCACGGCCGCGGCGGCGTGCTGCTCGTCGTGCCGGAAGGCACCGACCTCTGGCGGCAGTCGATTGTCCATCCGCCCACGTACGAGGTGTCGCCGCCATTTACCGAGCTCGCGATGCTGGCGGCAGGACCGGCTGACGGCGTCAGCCAGCGCGCCTGGCGCGAGGAGCTGAATCGCGCCGTCGATGCGGTCGCCAGCCTGACCGCCATCGACGGTGCCACGGTCGTGACCAGCGCGTATGACGTCCTGGCGTTCGGTGCGAAGGTGGCTCGCCGGAAGGGCGGAACGCAGATCGAGCAGCTGACGCTGACGGAGCCGATTGAGGGAACGGCGGCGCTGGTCCTGGCGCCAGGGGAGATCGGGGCAACGCGTCACCTGGCGGGTGCGCAGTTCATCCACGATCAACGCGACGCGACGGCGCTCGTCGCCTCGCAGGACGGACGGTTTACGGTCTTCGCATATTCGCCGTGCGAGGGAATGGTCCACGCGCACCGGATCGAGACGTTGCTCCTCTAAGCCCGGCTGAATCCGGACACTGCGGGGCTATTTCTCTAGCGTGTAAACCTTGAAACGGTGATTCATGTAGGCGATTGGCATCGGGAGATCCTGCTCGGCAACCAGATAGTCCAGGTCGTACACGAGGGCAAGTTCCCGCGCCCGACCCACGCTCATTTGATCGAAGCGTGGCATCTCGCGCTGGCGGTCGAGATACCGCAACGCGACGTCGCGCGAGTAGATCGCGATCGCGGCATCCTTCACCTCTTCCAGGAACACATCGCGCTCGGCGGCGACGCGAACGCTGGTCCCGTACTTCCATGAGTGGCCGGGATCGGCAAGGACATGCGCATCGATACTCTGCGCCTTGATCCACTTCATGGCGTCGTCCCAGTCGGACGCCGGGAGGTGCACGGCAACAAGCGCGCGCTCCGGATGTTCGACGGTCATGACATAGACGCCGCGAGCCGCAGCCACGGCAACCAGAATCGCTGCGACGATCTTCGCCGTACGCTCCCGCCGCACGACCCCGATGAGGCAGATGACGGTCACGAAATCCACCAGCCAGAAGATGCGGGAGATTTGCAGCTGAACGGGAAGGGCGAACTTCGCGCGGACCAGCGGGAATGAGACGAGGAACACGCCAATCAGCGCCGCCGCGCCCCAGACGATGGCGCCGAGCTCGGGCCGATTCTCTTTCCATCGGTATGCGGCCCACGCCACGACGATGAGTCCCAGGTTGGAGACCCACGACCAGGCCGGCCACTCCCACGCGAACAGATCCTTGCCGGCCACCGCCTCCAGCCACTTGGCATCCATCGTCACGAACGAGCTGCGGAGCGGACCGGAGACGCCGGCCCAGATGACCAACGCCGCTGCCGACACGGCACCAGCGGTCGCCAGACGTCGCCACCGAGCGTCGAGCCTCGCGATCGCGACGCCCAGCATCACGGCAAACCACAGCCCTGTAGTGACGTGGATCAATCCACTGACCGCAACAAGTGCAACGGCAAGGGCGAACCGGCGTCGCAGCACCGCCCCAACCGCGATGGCGCCGAAACTGAACGCCAGCATGCGTGGATGAAAGTACGGTTCGAACGAATTTGCCGTGGTGCTCGGGATGCGATGCCGCAACGTCATGGCCGCCGCGAATGCGACGGTCAACCACGTAGACGCAAAGAGGCGGCGACCGATGGCTGTGATGGCGATCCAGATCAGCAGCAGCGACAGCAGGTACGCTGCGAAGAACAGCCAGTCGAGCGGAAGGCCGGTGACGCGGACGATGCCGGCGGCGATTTCATCGCTCAGCATGAGCCGGCCCTGGGAGTCGATCAGCGCCGCGTCGTGTGGAAATGCCGCCGGGTTAAGCGCGCGGACGACGACGGGAATGTAGAAAGCCTGGTCAGAAGTGCCGTAGCGGTAGCCGGCGCCGTTGGCGGTAGCGGCGAGGGCGAAAAGAACAAACCCGACATAAAACTCCCAACTCCCAGTTCCCAACCTCCAAGAGCGATCCTGCACCGTCTCGTGCGGCTTTGCCTCTTGGAAGTTGGAAGTTGGGAGTTGGGAGTTGATCAGAGCGATCCCTCGTCTGCGCTCGGACCGTACACCGACGGCAGCGGAATGTCGTGCATCCGCAGATAGACGCCGAGCTGCGCGCGGTGGTGAATCATGTGGCTCATCACGAAGGAGCGCCACACCGAGGCCTTCGGCATCGAGAAGATCGTTGTGCCCGCGCGCTTCAACGCCCACGGCGCCATCAGCTCGCCGTCGCCCTTGCCGACGAGGGCCGCTCGCGCGTCCTTCACGTGCTGATCGAAGATGGTCAGCAACTCGGCACGCGTCGTCAAGGCAGGCGGCCGCTCATCGGCGGCGAGATCGAAGTCGCTTTGCGACATCGTCACGGTTCCCCATCGCGGGATCGTGGCGACGTGCTGGGCGAGCTGGCCGAGCGACATCGACTTCTGATGCGGTTTCCAGTCGAACTGACCGTCCGGCACGCGCTCGAGCAGCTTGCGTGTAACGGTCATCTCATGATCGAACTCCGGCAACAACGCGTCCGCCATCGCCATCGCTACTTCTTCTGGCCGAAGTCCACGCGCGGCACGCGCTCGGCTTCGGGCGGCGCGTTGAACACCGGGTATTCCTTGAAGCCGAAGATGCCGGCCGTCACGTTCGACGGGAACTGACGACGGGAGGTGTTGTACGCCTGCACCTTCTCGTTGTAACGCATCCGCTCAACGGCAATCCGGTTCTCAGTTCCCGACAGCTCGTCCATCAACCGCCCGAACTGTTCGTTGGAACGCAGTTGCGGGTAGTTTTCAACGACCACGAGCAGTCGCGAGAGCGCAGCGCTCTGCTGGTTTGCAGCCTCGATCGTCTGCTCAGGCGTCTTTGCTCCGGCCAGCTTCGCGCGCGAATCGGCAATCTGGCCGAACACGTCCTTCTCCTGCTGCGCGATGCCTTTGACCGTCTCCACCAGGTTGGGAATGAGGTCGTTCCGGCGCTGCAGCTGATTCTCCACCTGCCCCCACTGCGTCTTGATCGCCTCTTCCTGCCCGACGAACTTGTTGTACGAGCATCCCGAGAGCCCGGCTGCCATGAACGTCGCAAGCACTGCGACGCCGATCGTGCGCATCACCTTCATTTCCGTTGCTCCTTCTCGGATCCTGAATCTTGATCCCTGATCCCTGAATTAGCCCTGAGGCCTGAGGCCTGATTCCTGAGGCCTGTTCTTACCACGACCCGCCGCCGCCGCCACCGCCGCTGCGGCCACCGCCGAAACCTCCGAACCCGCCACCGCCGCCGCCACCGAATCCACCGAAGCCACCGCCGAATCCGCCGCCGCTCCCAAACCCGCCGCCGAATCCTCCTCCGAATGGACCCACACCGCTGTTC
>DASROF010000026.1:0-3750 GCA_035647075.1 Vicinamibacterales bacterium
GCGCCCAGCTGCGCAGATAACGGGACCGTTCCAACCGTCAGGATGGCAACGAGAACGGCCCACGCACCTCTTCTCAGCATCGGTGTCTCCTTACTTCAACAACCCTGCAGCTTTGGCCACATATCTCGCGCCGATTTTCGAGCGCAATACTACTTCGCTGACGTCTTGAACTACGACGTCCGCGTCTGTGTGGGTGATTTATGCTTCCACTGCCATGGGACCACCGGAAACGTTGTCTTTGGGGATCGGGATTTTGGCCGCAATCGTGGGCCTTGCCCTCTAGGGTTCAAGGGATAGAGCGCGGTGCCATTGTGGAAATGACCATGAAAATCAGAACGGTCGTCCTCTTACTGCTGCTGTCTGGTGTGTCCGCTGCCACCGCAAACGCGGCGCAGCGTGCCACTCCGGCGTGTGACCGCGAATGCCTGCGCGGCAAGGTGACGCAGGTGCTATACGCGCTGGTGAAGCACGACGTGAGCGGCCTGGCCGTTGCCGACACCTTGCGCGTGACCGAGGATGCCGTCGAGAAGCCACTGAAGAACGTCGGGCTCGTGAGCACGGTGACGCGCTTGCGCGGCTTCCGGCAGGACATCGTCGACGAACGCGCCGGCGTTGCCGGTGCCGATGTCGTGGTGGAGGAGAGTGGGGCACCCGTGATGCTGGTGGTACGGCTGAAGGTGGTTGCCGACAAGCTCACCGAAATCGAGCTGGTGGCCACACGCAGCCGTGCAGAAGGGCTCATCTTCAACATCGATGGCCTCAGCGCGCCAAGTGCTGTGATGAACTACGCCCCGCGTCCCGAACAGCTCGCGCCGCGAGACGAGGCGATCAAGGCGGCGCTGAAATACCCGGAGGGGCTCGCTGCCGCGAAGACCTTCGCCGCTGTGAACGCGCCCTTCGCCCCCGACGCCTATCGCTACGAGAACGGACAGGTGATGGCCGGCCCGGACTGCAAGTTCGCGCCCGGGTGCCAGAACATCTCCACCCAATCGCTCGCGATCTTCGAGCGCCTGGGTGACCCGCAGACACGGGTCATCGCCGTGGACGAGCGCATGGGCATCGTCTGGCTGCGGATGGCCTGGGGCGTGCAAAAGGAGGGCGGCGATCAGCTGACCGTCTGGGAAACGTTCAAGGTCTACGATGGCCAGATCCACGCTGTGGAAGCGTTCATGCGGATCCTGCCCGTGGAGAAGCGTAACGGCGGGTGGCAGTAACACCGGCCCGCGAATAGATCAGCCGGTTGAGTACTCGTGTTCGCGAGCGTGCGATCGCCCGGCGCTGCTCGTGCGGAGGTTGGCGGCCAACATCTCCGCAACCAATCCGGCAGCCGTGAGGGCAGATATCGGCGTGGCTTCGACGCGCACGCGATTCTGCCGGATGGCCTCGCATATCGCCTCGACATCGTTTGGCGCGTCGATTAGGGAATACGTCGTGCCGAGTTGTCGCAGGCGATGCACATCACCGTTGCCGACCAACGGTTTGCCATGGCTCAACGCCCACCTCACTGCGCGGTCGTTGAAGTTGAGCGATGCGGTGAACATCGCGTTGTATTCAACGGCGTCAAATAACTCGGCGTAGGACTCCAGCAGCCCGCCGAGACATGTGGAGGTGCGGAAATACGGATGCGGCGCAATGACGAGACCACGTTCGCGCGCGCGCAGTCGTGCCAGGTCATCGAACGTCGCCACTGCCTCGCTGGCGGCACTGAAATTCAGCAGTAAGACGTGTTTGCCTTCAATGGTGCGCTCGATTCCTGGAATCAGAGTCACGCCACGCTGCCGGGCAAATGCCGTGTACGGCCGCAGGTCGAGCTGCCGGTTATGAAGCGTGATCGCCAGTGCCTGGTAGCCGAGATGGGCTGACCGATCAATCAACTGCCAGGTCGAGTGCGGAATGTAGTCGCACGGGTCGTCGGCCGTATGTGAGTGCAGTTCGACTTTGATCACGGTTGGCTCGCCCAGCGGTAACGAAGGCGCGGTCGAGCAGAGTAGTGCAAGCCGGCAGCCGGAGCTGACGGCCACGTTCTGTGGCCTTTAGACCGAATTGGCGCCAGGAGTCAGGCGTCGGGCCAACTTTTGTCTGGGATTCGGTCGAAATGCGCGAGATCCAGCGTATTGAACCTGCACGAAACTTTACGCGGTCGCAACGATGTAACGGCGCTGACGGCTGCCGCCGAAAGAGGGAGCGGGCATTGTCACCACCGCAACCCATGGATCAACGTCGTTCGGTTGCACACACCGGCCGTCGGCAAGCCACTCGTGTCGACAGCGAGGGTCTGTGGGACTGGAATCTGGAGACCGATCGGATTCATTTCTCGCCCCGCTGGATCGCCCTTGTCGGCGGTGACGAGCATGACATCGGCAGCACGCCCGACGAGTGGTTCAAGCGAGTCCATCCCGACGACAGCACTCAATTGATGCGCGAGATCGAGTCCGTGCGAACCGGGGACTCGGCGGCATTCGCCTTTCGACACCGGTTGCGCCATAAAGACGGCACGTATCGGTGGATGTCGTGCACGGGTGCGGTCGTCCGCAACAAAGCCGGCGAAGCCACCCGTCTGACCGGTTCGCATTCCGACGTCACCGTGGAGATGGTGACCGATCGACTCACCGGGTTACCGAATCGTCTGCTGCTGGTCGATCGCGTGACGCGGTCGATCGATCGGGCGCGCCGCTACCAGGGCTTCCACTTCGCGTTGCTCGTCATCGATCTCGGACGGCCCGCGAGCGACAACCCACGCACCGGAAAAACCACCAGCGATCGATTGCTGACCGCCGTGGCGCGACGCCTGGAAACGTCGCTGCGTGTTCCGGAAACCATGCCCACCCTGCGCAACAACGATCTCGTGGCGCGCATAGACGGCGATCACTTCGCCATCCTGCTCGATGGCCTGAAGGAGATCAGTCACGCGAAGGTCGTCGCCGATCGCATCCTGAGCGAGATCCTCAATCCTTTTGTCCTCGGTGCACGCGAGGTCCGGCTGTCGGCGAGCATCGGCATCGCGCTCAGCGCGACGGGTTACACGAACGCCGAGGACGTCGTGCACGATGCAGTGACCGCGCTGCATCGGGCCCACGTGATGGGCGGCTCCCACTGCGAGGTGTTCGACACCGAGATTGTGAAATCCGAACAGGCCGAACTGGAGCTCGAAGGTGACTTCGAGGCCGCCCTCCAGCGGCGTGACTTCGAGCTGTTCTATCAGCCGATCGTGTCGCTGGCGACGAGCGAGGTTCTCGGATTCGAGGCGCTGGTGCGCTGGCGACATCCGGTCCTCGGAATGATCGCTCCCGCCGATTTCCTGCCGATTGCGGAGCGAACCGGATTCATCATCCCGCTCGGCAACTGGATCCTGCGCGAGGCGTGTCTCCGGCTCAGCACCTGGCAGAGCGATCTGTCGGTGTCGAAAGAGTTCTCGGTCTCCGTCAACCTCTCGAGTGTGCAGTTCACTCACCCGGCCCTTGTGGAGGAGATTGCGGATGCGTTGCGCGACTCCGGCCTCGAGCCGCGCCGCCTGGTGCTCGAGCTGACCGAGGGGATCGCCATCGGCAACCCGGCGGCGGTCACGACGCTGCTGATGCGGCTTCGGGCGATGGGCGTACGAATCAGCATCGACGATTTCGGCACCGGCTATTCGTCGCTGGCGTATCTCCGCCAGTTCCCGATCGACACGCTGAAGATCGATCGATCTTTCGTGCGCGGCATGGTGACCAACAAGGACACGGCGGAAATCGTCGCCAGTCTGATCGGGAT
>DASROF010000027.1:0-68205 GCA_035647075.1 Vicinamibacterales bacterium
GCTCCGCGTCCTCCGACGGACGAGGACAAGTTCCGTGCGATGTCGCTGGCCGATGTGACGGGGCAATTCGTGGATGTGATGTTCGACTACGACCAGTTCAACATCCGGGCCGACCAGCGTGACGCGCTGCAACGGAACGGCGATTATCTGCGCCGCTGGACGACGGTGCGTGTGTCGATTGAGGGCCACGCGGACGCCCGTGGCACCAACGAGTACAACCTCGCACTGGGGCAGCGACGCGCCGCTGCGATTCGCGACTACCTGGTTGGCACTGGCATCGCCGCCGAGCGTCTGGGTCTGGTCAGCAAGGGTGAAGAGGAGCCGGTCTGTCGCGAGGACACCGCTCCGTGCCACGAGCGCAATCGCCGCGGGCATTTCGTCGCCACGGCGAAATAGTCCATTGGTGATGTGTGATCACGATCACACATCATTCAATTCAGCGACGATCGCCTCGGCTGCCACCCGCGGCTCCGGCGCGGCGATGATCGGGCGGCCCACCACGATGTAGGTCGCCCCGGCACGCACCGCCTCCGCGGGTCCCATCGTTCGCGCCTGATCGTTCTTCTGCTCGCCGGCGGACGCCCCGCGAATCCCCGGAGTCACAATCGCAAAGTCCGCTCCGCACGACTGTCGAATGGCGGCCGTTTCCTGCGGTGACGCGACGACCCCGTGCATGCCCGCCTCCTGCGCCATGCGCGCCAATGCCAGCACGTGATCCAGCAGGGGTCTCGCGACGCCGGTCTGCTGCAGCGTGTGCTCGTCCATGCTTGTCAGCACCGTGACGGCGATCACGAGCGGAACGGGGCGGCCGGCCGCTGCGGCTCCATCCGCGGCTGCGCGAGCTGCGGCCAGCATCATTGCGCTGCCACCGGATGCGTGGACGTTGATCATCCAGGCCCCCGTCCTGACGGCCGCGTCAACGGCTTGCGCGACCGTGTTGGGAATGTCATGGAACTTCAGGTCGAGGAAGACTCGCGAGCCGGATTCGACCAGCCGACGCACCAGATCCGGTCCTGCCGTCGTGAAGAGGCGGCTGCCGATCTTCAGCCCGCCAGCGACCCCGCGCACCTGCTCGGCGACCGCGAATGCGCGCTCCGCGTTCTCGACGTCGAGTGCAACGAGGAGTCGATCGCCGCCCCGGCTAGTGGACATCGGCGCCGATCGCGTCCTCGATACGCGAGAACCCGTCCCTCGTCAGCCGCACCGCGAGGCCTGTGAGCAGTCGATGAATCATGTCTGGTCCCTCATACACCAGCGCCGTGTAGATCTGGACGAGCGCGGCGCCAGATCGGATGCGCTCATACGCATCGTCAGCGGTAAAGATGCCGCCTACGCCGACGATCGGTATCCGCCGGCCAAGGTGGCGAAACAGCACCCTGCAGATTGAGTGTGCCGCGGCCTTCAACGGTGCACCGCTGAGACCACCCGCCTCCCCTGCGAATCGACCGGTCACCTGCGGTCGTGCCACTGTGGTGTTGGTGGCGATGATCCCCGCTGCGCCCCCTTCGACGGCCGCGTCAACGGATCGCAGCAGGTCGCGTTCTTCCTGATCCGGCGAAAATTTCACCAGGACCGGAATTCTGCGGCCCGGGCTCTGCTCCGCGACCCGCGCCACGGTCTGTTCAACCAGCAGGCGAAGCGGGCGGCTGTCCTGCAGCTCGCGCAGTCCCGCGGTATTTGGTGAGCTCACGTTGATCGCGAAGTAGTCGGCAAACGGATGCAGCGTGTCGATGGTCTGCATGTAATCGTCGGCTGCGCGATCGTTCGGCGTGTCCTTGTTTCTGCCGATGTTGATGCCGAGACGTAAGCTACCCGTCCGAGCGGTGCCGTCAGCAAGGTTGCGCGCGACACCGTCAGCGCCCTCGCTGTTGAAGCCGAATCGATTGATGATCGCTCGTTCAGATTGCAGGCGGAACAAACGTGGTTTCGGGTTGCCGGGCTGAGGACGCGGCGTGACGGTGCCGACTTCCGCGAAGCCGAATCCGAGCGCGGACCAGGCTGCGACGGCCGTGCCCTGCTTATCGAGGCCCGCGGCGAGGCCGACGGGGTTCCGAAACGCGAGGCCGAAGACCTGTTCAGAGAGCCGTTGCTCGAGCGAGCGATCGGCACGCCGCCGCAACGTATTGACCACGATCGGACGCCGCAGCGCCGCCAGCGTGAAGTTATGCGCGTGTTCGGCGTCGAGTGCAAAGAGCGCGGGACGGATCGCCCGCGTGTAGAAGCTCACGCTCACCGAGTATAATCAATCGACTCTTTAACCGCGGTCCTGCGAGGCCGCAAAGAGGTGTCATGCCCACGACTGTCATGGATGCGGACCGCATTGGCCGCACCCTCACCCGAATCGCCCACGAAATCGTCGAACGGAATAAAGGCGTCGAAGATCTGGCGCTGGTCGGGGTGCGTACGCGCGGCGTGCCCATCGCCCGCCGTATCGCCCGCGCGCTGCGTGAGATCACCGGCCACGAAGTCCCGACGGGAGCGCTCGACATCACGCTCTACCGCGACGACCTGATGCGGCACGCCGTCGGCCCGCAGCCGCTCGTCCGTCGCACCGAGATTCAGTTCTCCATCGACAACCGTAAAATCCTGCTCGTCGACGACGTGCTCTACACAGGCCGGACGACACGGGCCGCTCTTGATGCGCTGATTGATTACGGGCGGCCCAAGGCGATTCAGTTGATCGTGCTCGTTGACCGTGGTCACCGCGAGCTTCCGATCAAGGCAGACTACGTTGGCAAGAACCTGCCGACGTCACTTGAGGAGAGCGTCCAGGTCCGACTGCAGGAAATTGACGGCGTTGACGAAGTGGTGCTGGAGCAGGGAGGGTCGATATGAGTGACGCGCCTGCGTTGACCGCCTTGCGTTGCAAGGATCTGCTCGGCATTGCGGATCTGTCGGCGGCAGAAATCACGCTGATACTGGATACGGCAGAGGCGATGAAGGAAGTCGCCACGCGTCCGATCAAAAAGGTCCCTGCGCTGCGCGGCAAGACGGTGGTGAACCTGTTCTTTGAGCCGAGCACGCGCACGAGAACGTCGTTTGAGATTGCCGAGAAGCGTCTGAGCGCCGACACGCTCAATATCGCGATTGGGTCGTCGAGCGTGGTGAAAGGGGAGACACTCGCCGACACCGCGCTCAATCTCGAGGCGATGGCCCCGGACATGATTGTGCTCCGGCACTCCTCGTCCGGTGCCGGCCACTTGCTGTCCAGAATCTGCCGCTCCGGAATCATCAACGCCGGCGACGGCACGCACGAGCACCCGACGCAGGCGTTGCTCGACGCCTTCACGATCCGGGAGCGCAAGGGACGACTGTCGGGGCTGAAGGTGGCCATCATCGGCGATCTCCAGCACAGTCGTGTCCTGCGCTCCAACATCCAGCTGCTCACCAAAATGGGCGCCGACGTCTGGGTGTCAGGGCCGCCAACATTGATTCCGGCCGGCATGCGCGACTTCGGCGTCACGGCCACACCCAACGTCGATGAGGCGATCGACGGGGCCGACGTGATCATGCTGCTGCGTATTCAGCTGGAGCGGATGGAAGGCGCCTACTTTCCGTCACTGCGGGAGTACTTCAATGTGTTCGGAATGACCGAGAACCGCCTGCGTCTGGCGCGGCCCGACGTGATGATCATGCATCCGGGCCCGATGAACCGTGGCGTCGAGATCGCGTCGGAAGTGGCAGATGGACCGTATTCAGTGATCCTGGAGCAGGTCGCGAATGGCGTCGCCGTCCGCATGGCGGTGCTGTATCTGCTCGCAGGCGGGGTGGACCATGAAGAAGCTGCTTAAGGGCGGCCGCGTGGTCGATCCACGCAATGGTCTCGATGGCGCGTTCGACGTGCTCATCGATGGCGATCGCATCGCACGTGTCGGACGCGATCTGCCGGCTGACGGCGCAACGGTGGTCGAGATTCCGGCGGACCTCGTGATCTGTCCGGGCCTCATCGACATGCACGTACACCTCCGTGAGCCCGGTCAGGAGCACAAGGAAACCGTGGCCACCGGCACGGCCGCCGCCGTGGCCGGTGGGTTCACCGCCGTCGCCTGCATGCCGAACACGATTCCGGTCAATGACAGCGCGAACGTCACCACACTGATTCTGTCGAAGGCCGCTGCGGCCGGTCTGGCGCGCGTCTACCCGATCGGCGCGGTCTCGAAGGGATCCAAGGGCGAGCTGCTCGCCGACATCGCCGAGCTTCGCCAGGCCGGCTGCGTCGCGATCAGCGACGACGGGCATCCGGTAGCGACGGCGCTCCTGATGCGTCGTGCGCTCGAGTACGCAGGGATGTTCGACATGCCCCTGATCGAGCACTGCGAGGATCCGACGCTGAAGGGCGATGGTGTCGCGCATGAGGGATTCCATGCGTCCTCGCTCGGATTGCGCGGTATTCCCGGCGCGGCAGAGGCGCTGGGGGTCGAACGCGGCGTTCTGCTGGCTGAGCTCACCGGGTCGCGGCTCCATATCGCCCATATGAGCGCGCGCGCATCGATTCGCGGTGTCCGCAAGGGCAAAGAAGCCGGCGTGCGCGTCACCTGCGAGGTCGCGCCTCACCATTTCACGCTGACCGACGAGGCGCTTCAATCGCCGACGGCGTATGACACGAACACCAAGATGAACCCGCCGCTTCGCGAGGCTGCGGACCGTGACGCGATGCTGGCCGGCATCGCGGATGGCACCGTCGACGCAATTGCGACAGACCACGCGCCGCATCATTACGACGAGAAGCAGGTTGAGTTCGACCGTGCGCCGTTCGGGATCGTCGGCCTCGAGACGGCGGTATCGCTGACCTTCGACCGGTTACTGCACACCGGCCTGGTCCGGCTGCCTCGAATCGTCGAACTGCTGTCCGCCAACCCGGCGCACATCCTCAAGATTCCTGGTGGAACGCTCAGCGAGGGCGCGGTTGCGGACATCACGATTCTCGCACCGGAACTGAAAGTCCGCGTGCACGCCCGGTCGTTCCGCTCGCGTTCGAAGAACACTCCGTTCGACGGCTGGGAGCTTCGCGGTGGTGTTGCCGCCACGATCGTCGGCGGGCGCACGGTGTTCGCAAATGCGGAGGCAGGGTTGACGACACTATGAACCGTCGGGAACAGATTCGCGAGAAAGCGCTCAGCGACCTCCAGCAGCACGAAGTGCTGATGCTCAACGGCCATTTCGACTTCGGAAATGGATACCACGGCCGCGTCTACCTCAACCCGCACCAGCTGTTCCGTCACCCGTCGACCATCTGGCGCTTTGCCCAGGACCTGCTCGACATCCTGCCGGCGTCGATCGTCGAACAGGCGGAGGTCGTGGCCGGTCCCATCATGGGCGGGGCGCTTCTGGCGCACACGATGGCCGGCCTGCTGGACAGCCGGCAGCACTTATCCCGGCCGCGTACGATCTTCGCGCCGTTCAGCGTTGACGCCGCATGCGGCCAGACGCTGAGCCTCTTCTATCAACAGCAGGTGAAGGGACGACGGGTGCTGATCGTGGACGACGTGCGGAACACAGGCCAGACGTTTGCCCGATGCGCCGAGCTGGTGCGCGCCGGCGGTGGAACCGTCATCGCCACTGCCGAGATCTACGATCGAATGGAAGCGATCGTCCAGTTGGACGTTCCCAACTTTCCGCTTGCCGAATACAAGGCGCCCGAAAACTACGAGGTCGGTTCGTGCCCGCCGTGTCAGTCAGGAGTTCCGATCACCTCCTTCTAACATCAGTTCGTGCTGCTCCCGGTCCTCGTATCCATGCTGATCCTGTTCGGATCGCCGTATGTGGGGCAGCTCCGCAGTTCGTTGCGGTCGTCGTTTCCGGAGGAGTATCCGTGGATCATCGGCGGGGTGACCGCGACCGCGGTGGTCGGCGCGATCGGCTGGGCCGTCGTACACCTGCGGCAATCCCGATACGATTCCTCACCGGCTCCATCCGTTCGGCAACCGCTGTGGGTGCGGTATACGCTGATCATCACGGCCGTCGCAGTCAGTGCGGGGTACGCGCGCGCGGTCAGTACTGGAGAGTCGGAGGTCGACCTCGTCGAGGCGTTTCACTTTGTCGAATACGGTCTCGTGGCCTACCTGTTCTATCGGGCCTGGCGTCGACGTTCCGACGTGTCCGGTGTGGCGCTCGCCGCAGGCGCGGGGCTGGCGCTGGGCATCGCGGACGAATGGGTCCAGTGGTTCGTGCCCGGGCGTGTCGGCGAGATGCACGACATCCTGCTCAATGCAGTCGCCGTCGGGTGCGGCCTCTTGGTCAGCATCGCGGTTCATCCACCTCTGTCACTGGCGTTGCCAACGCGCCGAAAATCACGCCTCGCGCTTGGCGCCGCGGTCGGCGGGTTGCTGCTCGCGTTTGCAAGTTTTGTCGATTGCGTCCATCTCGGTTACGAAGTTCAGGACGGCAAGGCGGGGGTGTTTCGCTCCCGATACGACATGACGGCGCTCGCGGCTGCCGCAGCGAATCGGCCCGCGCGCTGGAAGGCGTCGCCACCTCCGGTTGGTGGTTTCCGTCATGAGGATCACTATCTGAGCGAAGGCGAGTGGCACGTCCAGCGGCGGACTATCGCCGTCGGAACCCGTGACTGGCGGACCGCGCTGCGTGAGGATGCCATCCTCGAGCGGTTCTACGCACCCGTGCTCGAGATACGGGGCCGCTGGTCGGAAGAGCAGCGATCGGAATTCGAACGGAACGCCCACGGGCTCGAGCAGGCGGCGTATCGTAGCGATGCTGCACCGTATCCGATTTACGTGATCAACCGTAAGGCGTTCTGGACCGTCACACTTCTGATCGCGGCCGCCGTGGTGTGGCTCGCCTCGCGCGTGTGATGGCGCGGACGTCTCGAATCGCGGCGTCGGACGCGCGTGGCCGCCTCGACGATCTCTATCGCACCTTCGACCACGTCAACTCGGCTGCCGATCCGGTCCACATCGTTCGCCGATACTCGCAACCGGACGATCGCGAAGTCGTCGGATTCTGTGCGGCCGCGCTGGCGTTCGGCAGGGTGGCGAGCGTGCTGAACTCCATCGAGTCATTGCTGAAGGTGATGGGACCCCATCCCGCGGCCTTCGTGCGCAGCTTTGCCATGGCTCGACACGGCGCACGGCTCGAGCCGCTCGTGCATCGTTGGATTCGTGGTCGAGATCTGGCAGCGCTGATGCTGGTCCTGCACCGGATGCTCGCCGAGGCAGGGTCGATCGAAGCGTTCTTTCGCGCCGGCGACGATCCGTCGTTGCCCGATGTCGCCGCGGCGCTCGACTCGTTCTCGTGGCGGGCGCTCGAGACCGACCTGCGCCCGGCGTACGGCTCGCGCAGACCCGCGCGGCTGGGTGTCTGCTACTTCTTTCCCCGCCCCTCAGCGGGCAGCGCGTGCAAGCGGCTCAATCTCTTTCTTCGGTGGATGGTCCGCAAAGACGCGATCGACCTCGGCGTCTGGCAAACGATCAGCCCCGCGCGGCTCGTGGTGCCTCTTGATACGCACGTCATTCGCCTTGGCCGATGTCTCAAGCTCACGCGCTATGCCTCGCCTGGGTGGAAAATGGCTGCCGACATCACCGCCGCGTTGCGCGCCATCGATCCGGCCGACCCGGTTCGTTACGACTTCTCGCTCTGTCACGTGGGAATGATGAATGCCTGTGGGTACGGCACGCGGAGCGGGGATGCGCAGTGCCCGCTACGAGGTCTCTGCTCGCCGCAGCGATCCTAGGCGTTCGTAGGCGGACACCGTCTCGCGCACCATCTGCTCAACCGTAAACAGGCGTCGTACGCGATTGAGTCCAGCCCGTCCCATCTGTCGACGGAGCTCCTGGTCCTTGAGCAGCTGGATGATTCGCGAGGCCAGCGCGCGCGGTTCGCGCGCAGGCACGAGGAAGCCGGTGGCCATGTCCTCGACGACTTCGGGCACGCCTCCAACTGCCGTCGCCACGGCCGGTTTCTCTGCGGCCATGGCGTCCAGCAACGAGGTGCACATCCCCTCGTGCGTTGAGCTCAATGCAAATACATCAACATCCTTCAACAGCTCGAGCACGTCGGCGCGGAATCCCGCCAGGAACACGTGACGCTCGAGATGCAGGTGTTTGATCTGTTTCTCGAGCGGCTGTCGCAGGTCGCCCTCGCCGAGAATGACGAACCTGACGTCCGACACCTGCTTGACCACGATCGCTGCGGCGTCAATCAGCGTGTGGTGGTCCTTCTGTGCGACCAGTGCGCCAATGGTGCCGACGATCGGCGAGTGGGTCGGCAGAAACAGCGCTGCATGAAGATTACCGTGCGGAAGCGCAATGAGACGTTCGACGTCGACGCCTTCGTGCACGACGTCGATCTTCGACGCGGGGATGCGATCCGCAACCAGGCGGTCGCGCACGGCCCGGCTGATGGCCAGGAAGCGGTCGACCTGCGAGTACTTCCACGTTGAAAACGAGTTTCGGGCGATCGGAAACTCGATGCGACGTGACGCCACGAGCAGCGGCCGCGGCCGCGGCGTCGTAATCGCCAACGCTGTCGCGGCCATGGCCACAGCGTTCGGATCGTGTGCGTGCAGCACGTCCGGTCGCAGTTGCTTGATGACCCGCGACAGGCGCCAGGCCGCGGCGAGGTCGATTTCGCCGCGTGAGGAGAGGGGCACGAGGTCAAGTCCTTCGGACATGCGCTGAAAGAGGGCGCCGGCCGGGTCGGCCACCAGCGCCGCGCGATGGCCGATCGCGCGCAGCCCCAGCACCGTATAACGCACCTGGCTTTGCCCACCCCTCCAGGTCTGCGCCGTGTCGATGTGAAGGGAGAACACGATCAACTCCCCACGTCCAACAACCGCTTTCCGACGCAAGGCCGGGTGCGTCCGGCGATCATTTTGTGGAAGTCGGGGGAGAGGAATCGGGAGTCTGCGTCTGCAACTCCCACAGCTTGGCAAACTTCAGCAGGACCGAGTACGCGTTGACCAGCGAAATGGTGAGACCGGCAACGCCGTCAGTAAAGCCGCCCCGCAGGATGTAATTGCGCAGGAACGCCGCCGGCGGGTGCGTCAGCAGATCGAACGCGTTTGCCCGCCGCCCGGCCTCGTACATCTGGCGGGCCGCCAGGCTGCTGTAGTGGTTGATCCGGTCGAGATGGTCGCTGAGATCCCGGTACGAGTAGTGCTGAAGCTCGTGCTTCAACTGCCCGACGGGCCCGTCTGCGATGACGGATTCATGGACGTACTTGCCTTGCCAGCGCGCCGCACGCCGGTCGTACAGCCGCGTCTGGTGATCGGGGTAGAAATCGGTCGTTCGTACCCATCGTCCGAGGTGAAAGGTGACACGAGGAACGCGGAAGGCGCGTTCCGCCGGCTCGCTCGCCACGACCTCGCGTATTTCAGACGAGAGCGCTGGTGTCACCCGTTCGTCGGCATCGAGCGAAAAGATCCAGTCGTGCGAGGCGACTGAGGCGGCATAGTTCTTTTGGTCGACGTATCCGGGCCACGTGCGACCCATGACGCGGACACCCTTCCCCGTGGCGATCGCCACGGTATCGTCGGTGCTGCCTGAATCGACGACCAGTACTTCGTCAGCCCACGCAGCGCTGTCGATGGCTGCGGCAATGTGCCGCGCCTCGTTGAGGGTGATGATCGTGACCGTGACGGGCACGGGGGGATTCTGCCGCGGCTGGTGCGAAAAGACCAAACCGCGGGGTCAAATCCCGGTGGTTCGTGAGCGTCGTGTCTATCGCAGCGGCACTTCCTGCACTGTCTCGAGATCGATCTTGGACTGGATGTAATCGAGGATCGCCCGCAGCTCGTTGTTCTGCGAAACCGACAGGTCTCGCTGCGCCTGGAAGACGAGGAAGTTGGTCGACGTACCGGCCTCGAACTTACGCTGCTCGGCCTCGAGACGACGCTGCGTGAACTCGCGCGACGCCCTCGTCGTCTGCACCCGCTGCTGGTTGGTGACCACCTGACGGGCGGCCTGGCGAACCTGCGTCGTCACCTGCAGTTCCTGATTCTTCAGCTGGGCCTGGTCCCTGGCCTGCTGCAGCCGTACGCGGGCCAGGCTGGCCTGCTGCGGACTCTTTCCGATCGGCTGACTGAAATTGATTGAGAACGTCCACGCCGGGAAATCGTTGGTCAGCAGGTCGGACAGCACCGATCCGAGTCCGCGGTGCTCTTCGCCGATGACGGCGCCCGGGGTCAGGCCCACGCCCGCTGAGCGGAGGAACTGAACGCCGCCGATTGCGCTCAAGCCGTAGTTGAACTGTGCGCTCACGTCGGGCAGGGTCTGGTTCTTCAGGAAGCCGATGTTGATGTCGTTCGCCTCCATCGACTTCCTGGCCTGCAGCAGATCAGTCCGACGGTCCAGTGCATTACGAATCGCGGCATTCACGTCGACGGGAATCGGTTCGAACGGCGGCATGTCGATTGGCTCGATCTTGATGGTCCAGAAGTCCGGCATCGACGGGTTGTAAACAAGCAGCCGGAGGTTGTCCTCCGCCGTATCGATCTGAGCCTGGCCGACGATCACGGATTCCCGCCTCGTCGCGACTTCGGCTTCCGCCTCCACGATGTCGATGGGCGGAGTGGTGCCGATCTCGACACGCGCCTTCGTGTTGCGCAGCGATTCTTCGGCAAGATCCAGCGATTGCTGGGCCACCCGCAGCGCGGCGATCTGATACGCCAGCTCCCAATAGGCGTTGCGCACGTTCCGGGACGTCCCCGTCAGTGTCTGCCGCAATCCGACATCGGCGATCTCGCGATTCTTCTCACTGAGCTGGAGCTGCTCGCGGGCGCTGTCGATCTTGAATCCTCGCCAGAGCGGTTGCGTGTAATTAAACGAGATTGATGAACGGAGCTGCGGGTTGAAGTTGCTGAAGAAGTTATTCGACGTCGAGCGCGCGCCGTCGAAGCCGGCGGAATAGTTCCCACCGAACCACGGCAGCTGCTGCTGCACTTCCGTCGTCATCGAGAACTGGTCGGAGTTGAGGGCGGCGCCCTGCGCGCCCGACAGAAAACTGTTGGGCGGCGACGTGTTGCTGTTTTGTTGCAACGACGAATTCAACGTCGGCGTCCAGGCGCGGCGCGCCTGCACGACGTTCAAATTCTCGATCTGCGGATCGAATCGCGCGATCTCAATACCGAGGTTGTTCTCCGCAGCCAGGCGGACTGCCTCGTCAGCGGTCAGGCGCCGCACCTGCGTTCCAGCGGCGGCGGCCTGCTGGAGCGCAGCCGGCAGCAGCACGCCACCGGCTGCCGCCTGCCGCCCTTGTGCGAAAACGGACGATGAGGGCGTGAGACCGGCCACACACAACGTCATGACGACCGGCAGAATTCCAGACGTACGCATCAATGCCGAGCTCCCATGTAAGGATCTTCGTGTCTTCGTAGTTAACACCTGTAGGACGATCACTTTGCGCCGGATGTTCGCCTGAAAGCAAAAGGTATACTCGCCGACGTGTCTGCCGCCACCGCTGATGACGTTCTGAGCCTGTTCCGCCGCGTCGGAGCGCTCCTGGAAGGACATTTCAGGCTCACGTCCGGCCTGCACAGTTCTGGATATCTGCAGTGCGCCCTCGTCCTTCAGCACCCGCGCGAGGCGGAGGCCTGCGGCGTGGGCATAGCCGAACGGGTCCGCAGTCTGGGTGCGACCGTGGTCCTGTCACCGGCTCTTGGCGGGATTGTCATTGGCCACGAGGTTGCCCGCGCGCTTGGCGTTCGCGCGATCTTTGCCGAACGGCAGGACGGAACGCTGACGCTGCGGCGCGGTTTTTCATTGGGCGCCGGCGACCGGGTGCTGGTCGTGGAGGATGTTGTGACGACCGGTGGTTCGACACGGGAAACGATCGACGTGGCCCGGGCGCAGGGAGCGAGTGTTGTCGGGGCCGCCGCGATCATCGATCGCAGCGGCGGCAGCCAGAACCTGGATGTTCCCTTCCATGCGCTCGCGACGGTGTCGCTGCCGACCTACCAGCCAGACGCGTGTCCGCTCTGCGCGCGCGGCGAGCCCGTCGTGAAGCCCGGCTCCCGCGCA
The DNA here is from genome assembly GCA_035647075.1 of Vicinamibacterales bacterium. GTDB lineage: Bacteria > Acidobacteriota > Vicinamibacteria > Vicinamibacterales > UBA2999 > Gp6-AA40. Next base: position 11,973 of record DASROF010000027.1, read on the forward strand.
TGACCGATGCGCACCCTGAAGATCACGCTGGCCTACGATGGCAGCCGGTTCGTCGGCTGGCAGCGCCAGGCGGACGGTGAGTCGATCCAGGGCCTGCTCGAAGACGCACTGGCCCGGTTCGAAGGCGGTCCCGTCACGGCTCATGGAGCAGGGCGCACAGACGCGGGGGTGCATGCACTCGGTCAGGTTGCCAGCGCGCGCGTAACGTTCGCGCACGACGTGTCCACGTTGACCAGGGCATTGAACGCCCATTTACCTCCCGACGTGCGCGTCGTGTCTGTCGCGGACGCCGACGAGGCCTTTCACGCGCGGTTCAGTTCCAGAGCCAAGACCTATCGCTACCAGATCCGCAACACGGCAGTTGCCGACCCGTTCGATCGAGCGTTCGTCTGGCATCTCCCGGAGCCGCTTGCCGTCGAGTCGATGGCACTGGCCTCGGCATCGCTCGTCGGCACGCATGACTTCGGCGCGTTCAGGAGTGTCGGCAGCGAAGTCGCCAGTTCGGTGCGCACGGTCACGAGGTCGGCGTGGCGTCGGCATGACGGTCTGCTGACGTACGAGATCTCCGGCGACGGGTTTCTTCGTCATATGGTGCGGGCGATCGTTGGAACGCTGGTGGAGATTGGTCGCGGGTGGCGTCAGCCGGAAGATATCCCGGCACTTCTCGGGGGAGGCACCCGCGCACACGCCGGGGCAACGGCGCCGCCGCACGGCCTGTTCCTTGTGTCGGTGGACTATGATTAGGCGCTTGCAGACAGGGGACATGCCACGTGGCGCGTGACGAGCTGCTGGCGTGGATTCCGGCCGGCGATGCCGACCGCATGCTCGTGGATCAGCTGCATTTCGAGCGGCTCCCTGCGCATATCGCCGTCATCATGGACGGCAACGGGCGATGGGCTGCGCAACGTCATCTGCCACGCGTCGAGGGCCATCGCGCCGGTATCGACGCGGTTCGCGACACGGTCGAGACCGGAGCCCGCCTCGGAATAGACGTCCTAACCCTGTACGCCTTTTCTGTCGAGAACTGGAAGCGCCCGGCCTCCGAAGTCGGGACACTCATGGGGCTGTTGAAGCGCTATCTGCGCTCCGAGCTGAACACACTCCTCGCCAACAACATCCGTTTTCAAGTCATCGGCCGGATGGAGGAGCTGTCCGCCGACATTCAAGACGAGTTGCATCGCGCCATGGAGCGCACCGCGAAGAATTCCGGTATGCGGTTCAACATCGCGCTGAATTACGGCGGCCGCACGGAGATTCTCGATGCGGTGAAGCAGGTGATTGCGGACGGTCTCCGGCCGCAGGACCTCACCGAGGAACGTTTCGCGTCGCTGCTCTATACGGCCGGCCAGCCCGATCCGGATCTCCTGATTCGCACCAGCGGCGAAATGCGCGTCAGCAATTTCCTGCTCTGGCAGATCGCCTACGCCGAAATCTACGTGACCGAAACGCTCTGGCCCGACTTCCGGCGGCGTCACCTGTTCGAAGCGGTTCTCGCCTACCAGAAACGCGAGCGCCGTTACGGCGGCATCACTCCATCACCGGCCATCATCGGCGCGAAATGACCCGTGTGCTCAGCGGGATCGTCATGGCCGCGGGCGCGCTGGCGGCGATTCTGTTTCTGCCGCCAATCGGGCTGAGAGTGCTGGTTGCCGTGCTCGCTGGCGCGGCGGCCTTCGAATACATGGCGCTCGTCGGAGTGGACAACTCGCGTGGCCGCGTCGGGTTTGTCCTTCTCGCTGGCCTTATCGCCTGGCAGCTGTCGTCCGGGGTCCAGATGGCCATCATTGCGCCGATGGCCCTGTTCGTCGCCGGGGCGTTCGCCGTGTTCTTCAAACGGACGACGGGGCAGCAGGCGGTGCTCGGGGCGTTCTCGATGGTGTACATCGGAATGCCGCTGGGCATGCTGGCCGCCCTCCAGATTGCGCGCGGCTGGCGTGCGACGGTGCTGCTCATCGCAACCGTCGTGGTCAGCGATTCGCTGCAGTTCTATACGGGCCGCCTGTTTGGTAAGCACCCGCTCGCGCCCGCGATCAGTCCGAAGAAGACGATCGAAGGCGCTATCGGCGGCGCGATCGCAGGCACGTTGTTCATGGCGTTCGCCGGCCGAATCGTTTTTCTGGAGCAACCGCGGCTGATGCTCGCCCTCCTCGGCCTGGTCATGGTGCTGCTGGGGATTCTCGGCGATCTGTTCGAGTCGCGTCTCAAGCGCGAAGCGAACGTCAAAGACAGCTCGTCGTTGATTCCCGGCCATGGCGGCGTGCTGGATCGCATTGATGCGCTGTTGTTCGTCACTCCGGCGTTTGTGATCGCGGCAGGTGTCGTGAGGTGAAACGGATCGCGATCCTGGGTTCGACCGGCTCCATTGGCCGAAGCGCGCTGGCGGTCGTCGATGCGCACCCGTCCCGGCTTCAGGTCGCCGCACTCGCTGCTGGGGACAACGCTGCACTCCTTGCCGAGCAGATCAACCAATACAAACCCCGTGTCGCGGCGATTGCCACTGCCACGGGTCTGGATCGACTGCGGCCTGCACTGAGCTCAGCCACTACCACCCGCGTTCTTTCGGGTGCCGACGGACTCCTGGAAGTTGCGTCGCATCCCGAAGTCGATGTCGTGATCTGCGCGTCTGCCGGCACGGCCGGGCTCGAAGCGGTGCTTGCCGCCATTGAGGCTGGCAAGACCATCGCGCTCGCGAACAAGGAAGTGCTCGTCATGGCCGGTGCGCTGGTGATGGAGGCCGCACAGCGCAACCGTGTGTCGATCTTGCCGGTGGACAGCGAACACAACGCTATCCACCAATGCCTTCACGGCCGAAACCCAGACGAGATCAGAAGGCTGATCCTGACGGCCTCAGGCGGCCCGTTCCGGGCGCTTCCGGAAGCAGACCTCGAGCGAGTGAGGCCCGAAGCCGCGTTGCGGCATCCCACGTGGCAAATGGGGCGGAAGATCACGATCGACTCTGCGACACTTATGAACAAAGGGCTGGAGGTGATCGAGGCGCACTGGCTCTTCGGCGTTGATGCCGACCGCATCGATGTGCTGATCCATCCGCAATCGATCGTGCACTCGATGGTGGAGCTCAACGACGGCTCGGTGATCGCACAGCTCGGCATCACGGACATGCGCCTGCCGATCCAGTACGCATGCTCGTATCCCGAGCGGTGGGACACGGCACTGCCGACGTTGAATCTGGCGAAAGCGGGCCGGCTCGAATTTCATGAACCTGCACACGATCGATTTCCCTGCCTTGCACTGGCGTACCGGGCTCTCCGGGCGGGAGGGACGCTGCCGGTCGTGTTGAATGCCGCCAACGAGGTCGCGGTCGAGGCGTTTCTCGACGGCAAGCTCGGCTTTACGGCGATTCCGCGCGTCATCGAGAAAACGATGAACACACACGAGATCGAACGCGTCGCCACGATCGACACCGTTCGCCGCGTCGATCGGTGGGCCCGCCAGCAGGCACACGATGCGGCGCGGGCGCTAGAATTGACAGTGTAGTGGTCACCATTCTCGCGTTCCTGTTCGTTCTTGGCGTCCTGGTGTTCGTTCACGAGCTGGGACACTTTCTCGCCGCGCGCCGTGTCGGCGTTCGCGTCATCACGTTTTCGCTCGGGTTCGGGCCGAAGATCCTGAAATTCACCCGCGGCGACACGGAATACTGCGTCAGTGCGGTTCCGCTTGGCGGCTACGTCAAGATGGCGGGCGAGAACCCCGACGATGTGCGGTCGGGCCAGCCGGATGAGTTCCTATCCAAAAGCAAGTGGCAGCGGTTCCAGATTCTGATCGCGGGACCGGTGATGAACATTGTGCTCGCCGTGGTCGTGCTGGCGTTCGTGCTGGCGCAGGGCGCGCATGTGGCCGCCTATCGCGACGAGCCACCGATCGTCGGTGTCGTTGTGAAGGGATCGCCGGCGGAACGCGCCGGGTTGATGCCTGGCGACCGCATCCTGGTGGTCAACGCCGACCGTGTCGACACCTGGGAAGACATGCTCATGCGGGTGGCCACCAAGGCAAACCGCGAAGTCGAGCTCTCCGTCCTGCGCGGCGGTCAGACCATCATCGTCGGCGTCCGACCAGCGTCTGAGGGAAGATTCGAGGTGGGCACCTTGGGTGTGATGCCCGCCAACACGCACCCAATCGTCGATTCTGTGATTGCCGATGGGCCGGCCCAGAAGGCGGGCCTCAAGGCGAAGGACGAGATCGTCGCCATCAACGGCGAGCCGATGGTGTTCCGGTCCCAGCTCATCACGGCGATTTCGAAGCACGGCGGCCAGACCGTCACCCTGACCGTCAAAAGAGCAGACCAGACATTCGACCTCCGTGCGACGCCAGCGAAGCGCGGCTCGCGCGGAATGCTCGACATGTACCTGACGGACCGCGTGAAGTCGTTCACGCCCGGTCCACTCGAAGCTGTCAAGCTCAGCGTCGAAGAGAACGTCGAATCCAGCGGGCTGATTTTCAGGACCCTCGCGGGCCTCTTCACCGGAGAGACGTCCGTCCGCCAGCTGCAGGGTCCTGTCGGAATCGCGCAGCTGTCGGGCGAATCGGCGGCCGAAGGCTGGATTCCGCTCTTCTCGCTGATGGCGATGCTCAGCATCAACCTCGGGATCCTGAATCTGATGCCGATTCCCGTGCTCGACGGAGGACATATTCTGATCCTGATGCTCGAGGGGATTGCGCGGCGCGACTTCAGTATGCGCGTGAAGGAAAAGATGCTGCTGGCGGGATTCGTATTGCTGATGATGCTGATGGTCACTGTCATCTACAACGATTTGACCCGCATCAGCTGGATTGAAAACCTGATGCCCTGGCGGCAGTAGAGGCCAAGGGCAAGGCCCAAGGCCTAAGGAGGCAGGATGTCGTTCATGATCCGGGCTGCACTCGTTGCAGCCGTTGCGCTGAGTCTCGCGGGGCCGGCCGTCGCTCAGCAGAGTGTGACGCAGGCCGATATTCAGCGTCTGCAGGACAACGTGTTCCAGACGGAACGTGACATCAACCAGATGCCGTCTCGCGACTCGGCGCGCGTGGCGCAGCTGCGCGACGACCTGGACGACCTCCGGGACGAAGTCATTTACCTGAAGGTCAAGCTGCGGAAAGAGCGCAACGTCACTCGCGCTGAATACGCGGATGTTCGGGATCGCATCGAGGATCTCCGCAGCCGCGTCCGCGGCGATGCGTCTTCCCGGTCCACTGCCGCGCCGCCGTTGCCGGCCCCAGCAGCGTCTACACCACCGCCCGCGCCGGCCGCGACCAGAACCCAGCCCCAGACTGCGGGTGGCGCCAATGAAATCCCGGCAGGAACGGAGTTGGATGTACGGCTCCAGAACAGCCTCAACTCAGGGACGGCCCAGGTCGAGGATCGTTTTGAGGGCACGACGCTGGTCGATCTCAACGTGAACGGCCGAGTCGTGATTCCAGCCGGATCGGTGATGCGCGGTGTGGTGACGGCGGTTGAGCCCGGCACGCGCACGAATCGCACCGCCAAGATGACCGTCAGCTTCGACCAGGTGACGGTGAACGGACGCGCCTATCCAATGCGCGGAACCGTGACCGAGGCGCTCAAGGGCGAAGGGATCCGCGGTGAGGCAACGCGCGCCGGAGCAGGTGCCGCCGTCGGCGGAATTATCGGCGCAGTGCTGGGTGGAGCGAAAGGCGCGCTGCTCGGTGTGCTCATCGGCGGAGGTGGAACGATCGCCGCGACTGAAGGCAAGGAAGTCGAGTTACCGCAAGGCACGGTGCTCCGAGTCCGTGTCGACGCTCCGCTGCAGATTCAGAACGCCCGTTGACCCATAGGGGCCGGCCTGAAGGTCGGCCCCTCCCATTCAGCCCCGCGCCACCTTCCGCACTTCCTTCATCGCGCTCCGTGCCGCCGCGATCGTTTTCGCGATATCCCGATCGCTATGCGCCGCCGACAGGAACCACGCCTCGAACTGCGACGGCGGCGGGTAGATGCCGCGGGCAAGCATGGCGTTGAAAAACGTCGCATAGGCGGCAGTGTTGGACCGCACAGCCGAGTCGTAATCGCGGACCGGCGCATTGGTGAAGAACGGCGTCAGCAGTGATCCGAACGCATTGACCTGAAGCGGGACACCGGCCTCGCGTGCCGCGTCCGCGAGTCCGGCGGCGAGGATGGCGCCACGCCGCGCGAGGTCTTTGTACAGACGCGGCTTCAGTCGTTCAAGCGCCCAGAGGCCAGCCGTCATCGCGACCGGGTTGCCCGAGAGCGTGCCGGCCTGGTAGACCGGGCCGGCCGGAGCCACCAGCGACATCACATCCGCACGGCCGCCATAGGCGCCGACCGGAAGACCGCCGCCGATGATTTTTCCAAGACAGGTGAGGTCGGGTGAGACGTCGAACACCGATTGCGCCCCACCGGCGGCCGCGCGAAAGCCGGAGATCACCTCGTCGAAGATCAGCAGGGTGCCGTTCGCGGTGCATCGCTCGCGCAGACCGGCCAGGAAACCGGCGGCCGGCGGCACGACGCCGATGTTGCCTGCGATCGGCTCGACGATGACTGCGGCGATCGACGTGCCGTGTTCTCGTATCAGCGAGTCCACGGACGCCAGATCGTTATAGCCCGCGATCAGCGTATCGGCGGCGACCGCGGGCGTGACGCCCGGACTGGTGGGGATGCCCAGGGTGAGCGCACCGGACCCTGCCTTGACGAGGAATGCGTCGGCGTGGCCGTGATAGCAGCCCGCGAACTTGATGATGCGAGATCGGTTCGTGAACGCCCGCGCCACGCGGATCGCGCTCATGGCCGCTTCGGTACCCGAGCTGACGAACCGGACGCGCTCGAGTGACGGCATCAATGTGCGGACACGGGCGCCGAGCTCGTGTTCGAGCGCGGACGGCGCGCCGAAACTGGTGCCCGTGCGTGCCGCGGCGCTGATGGCGCGGACCAGTCCACGTGGCGCATGCCCGTGCAGCAGCGGCCCCCACGACATTACATAGTCGATGTAGGTGTTGCCATCGACATCGCGGATCCGGGCGCCGGAGGCGCGGCTGATGAACAGCGGGGTACCGCCGACGGCCTGGAACGCACGAACCGGACTATCGACGCCGCCGGGAAGGATGGTGCTCGCTCGCGCGAAGAGCTTTCGTGATGTGACCGGCTTCTTCATCCCAGCATACGGGCGGCTTCACGCGCGTAGTAGGTGATGATGATGTCCGCGCCGGCGCGCCGGATTGCCGTCAGCGTCTCCATCATGACGCGCGGCTCGTCGATCCACCCGCGCGCCGCCGCCGCCTTGATCATCGAGTACTCGCCGCTGACATGATAGGCCGCCGTCGGACGCCCGAAGCGTTCCTTGACCTTGGACAGCACGTCCAGGTACGGCAGCGCCGGCTTGACCATCACGATGTCCGCGCCCTCGGCGATGTCGGTCTCAACTTCTCGCAGCGCCTCCTCGACGTTCGCGGGATCCATTTGATGCGTACGCCGGTCGCCGAACTGCGGCGCAGAATCCGCCGCTTCGCGAAAGGGTCCGAAAAAGCCGGAGCAGTACTTCGCCGCATACGACATGATGCTGACGGCGTCGTAGCCGCTGTCGTCGAGCGTACGTCGTATGGCTGCGACGCGCCCGTCCATCATGTCTGACGGCGCGACGAAGTCGGCGCCTGCCACGGCATGCGACAGCGCGGCCTGCGCCAGATGCGCGACGGTGGCGTCGTTCAGGATCTCGTCGCCCTCCACAATCCCGCAGTGCCCGTGCGACGTGTACTCACAGAGGCACACATCGGTCATCACCACCAGATCGGGAATGGCGCGCTTCAGCGCCCGCACGGTTGTCTGGACAGGAGCTTCCGGGTCGGCGGCGAGCGAGCCGATTTCGTCTTTGCTGGACGGCAGCCCAAACAACAGGACGCCGGGTACGCCGTCGGCCCGTGCCGCCTCCGCTTCCTTGACCGCCTCATCGGTAGAGAGCTGATAGACGCCAGGCATCGAACTGACCTCGCGCCGTACGCCCTCGCCGTCACAGACGAATAGCGGATAAATGAAGCAGTTGGGCGTGAGGTGCGTTTCGCGCACGAGCTGCCGGATGGCTTCAGTGCGCCGCAGCCTGCGGTGGCGGTGTGTCAGGGGGAGCTTGTAAGTGGCGGTTGCCCGCATCGTCCGATCTTGCCACGAAGTGCGCGACCGAATCCTTCGTGGCTAATCCTCCGTGGCTTTTGTGGCCAGGCTCTTGTCGGGGATGAAATAAGCGGCGATCGCGTCCACCAGGCCGCCGATCGTGTATGAATCCGGCTGCACCGATACGGTGATCCCTGCCTCGCGCGCGGCGTCCGCCGTGACAGGGCCGATGACCGCCACGGTCGTGTTCTTGAGCAGATCCGTGACCTGGTCGGCGCCGTAGACCCGCACGAAGTTACGCACCGCCGATGCGCTGGTGAAGGTGACGATGTGTATCCGGCCTTCGAGCATCATGCCGTAGACGTCGGGATCGCCTTCGCGCTGCACCTCATCGAGCAGGGTGCGGTAGGCGATCACATCGGTCACCACGGCGCCCGCTTTTCGAAGTTGATCGGCGATGACCTCACGTCCGATGTCCGATCGAGGCAGCAGCACGCGTGCGCCTGTCAGAGGGCCGTGTGCCTCGAGCGCGCCCAGCACTGCTTCGGCGCGGTACTCGTGAGGCAGGACGTCGGCGACGACACTGTAGCGTCGGAGGCGCTCGGCGGTGCCCGGGCCAACCGTACACAGCTTTGGTCCCTTCAGCGCCCGTACGTCACGGTGATGAGAGAGCAGCGCGGTCATGAACCCCTCGACCGAGTTCGCGCTCGTAAAGACGATCCAGTCGAATGCTGATGGATCTTCGGCGGACTGCAGGAGCGCCGTCGGATCATCCGGCGGCGTGATCCTGATCATCGGCGCCTCGACGGTGTCGGCGCCGAGCGCTTGCAACCGTTCGACGAGATCGCGTGCCTGCTCCCTTGGCCGCGTGATCAGCACTCGTCGGCCGAAGAGCGGACGCGCATCGAACCAGCGAAGGTGTTCGCGAAAACCAACCACGCGGCCGACGACGAGGATCGCGGCTTCTCGGCGTGGTGGCTGCGTCTGCAGACGTTCGCGAAGCCCGCCGATCGTCGTCGCGACGGTTTCCTGGCTGGGCAGCGTCCCGTTATACACGGCGATCGTCGGTTCATCGGCCTCCCAGCCATTGGCAAGAAGGGCTTCCGTGATGCCGAGCAGCTGATGTGCGCCGGCGTAGCAGACGACCGTGCCATCCAGCCGTGCGACGCTCGCCCAGTCGATGTCTGGTGCCGTCCGGCTTTCACCCTCGAACCCGCGGACCAGCGTGAGCGTGTCACCGCCGCCGGGGTACGTCACCGGTACACCTGCATAAGCCGGTACCGCGGTGCCCGCGAGAACTCCCGGAACCACCTCGAAAGGAATTCGCTGCTCGTGCAGGAACAGCGCTTCCTCGCCGCCGCGATCAAACACGAACGGATCGCCCCACTTCAGGCGCGCCACGATTTTGCCTTCGCGTGCCTTCTCAGCGATCAGGATGCTGATCGCTTCTTGCGCCATCGGCTGCGGCGCGGCGATGCCGACGTCGATCAGCTCCGCACTGCGGCGGGCTTCCTTCAGCAGCGCCGACGAGACGAGGTGATCGTGAATGACGACGTCCGCCTCGCGAAGCCGCTCGAGTCCACGTGCTGTAATCAGTCCGGGGTCACCCGGGCCGGCGCCGATGAGATAGACAGGTGTCACGGCTGGATGCCTTCGACGGCGGCGTGGTTGCGCTGCACGTCCGCGAGGATATCTCCAGCGCCGCCGCGCAGAAGCTCGTCAGCGACAGAAATGCCGAGTCGTTCGGCGTCATGCCGTACGCCGGTTGCCGACGCGCGCGCGATACGAGCGCCGTCGGGCGACACGACGATCCCCTTCACCGTGAGCTCAGTGCCTGAGGGCTCAGCCAGGACCCCGATCGGCATCTGGCATCCTCCGCCCAGACGCGTGACGACCGTTCGCTCGGCGCAAAGCGCCACTGCGGCATCTGCATCATCAATTGATTGCACCGCGCGTCGCACACGGTCGTCCCCTTCACGGATCTCCACGGCGATGATGCCCTGGCCGGGCGCGGGAACGCAGACGTCGACAGGCACTGCCGCAGCGATTCGATCCTCGCGACCCAGTCGGCGCAGACCAGCGGCGGCAAGCACCAGGGCGTCGTACTCACCCGCATCCAGCTTGCGGAGGCGCGTGCCCAGGTTGCCGCGTACAGGCAGAAACGTGGCTTCGGGGAGCAGACGCACGAGCTGGGCGACGCGGCGCACACTGCTGGTGCCGATGCGTGGACGACGACCGAGCCTGCTCACCACTTCGTCAAGCGAGAGCGTCGTGCGCTCGGTGCCGGGCAGCACAATCGCGTCGTGCGGATCTTCGCGTCGTAACACAGCGCCGACGCGTAGTCCCGGTGGAAGCACGGCGGGCATGTCCTTGCTGCTGTGCACGGCCAGATCGATTTCTCCAGCGAGGAGTGCGTCTTCAATTTCCTTCACGAAGAGGCGTTTGCCTCCGATCTGCGCCAGACTCGCATCCGCGAGACGGTCGCCGGACGTCTTAATCACGACAATGTCGGAGGCGACGTTCGTCTGTTGAAGCAGCAGGGCCGCGACGGTGTTGGCCTGAAACAGCGCCAGCTCGCTGCCTCGTGTTCCGAGCCTGAGCGTGTCCATGGTCAGCGCGATCGGCGGTGGGCCGGCGTGATGTCGTCGGTGGAGCTGCCGGTCCCGGTCGGGCCGCCCTCATCGCGCAGGCGGAACAACCGGTTGATGGCCTCGGTATAGGCCACCTGCGTTTCCTCGTCGGGCAGGGCCTTCAGCTGCTCGGTAGGATCGAGCAGCAGCTTTTCCACAATCAGTCGCGTGAGCTGATCGAACAGCGGGCGCGCCTCGGGTGGCAACGCGGCAAGCTTCGGGTCGAGGCGCAGCAGCTCGGCCCGGCGGATCGCGTCGAATCGATCGCGCAGGGCCACCACGGTCTGAATCGCGCCACGTGACTTCTGCCATGCGGTGAACCGGCCGAGCTCCTCGCGGACGATCCCTTCTGCATGCTCGATCTCGGTCGTCCGCTTCGAGATGTTCTCCTGCACAATCGACTGGAGATCGTCGACGTTGTAGAGGAACACCTGATCGAACTCGGTGACCGCTGCCTCGACGTCGCGGGGCACCGCCACGTCGATGATGAACAGCGGATCGCGACGCCGTCCGAGCGCGGACTCGATATGTGCCTTGGTGATGATCGGCCGCTGCGAGCCGGTGGCCGTCACGATGATGTCGGAAGTGCCGAGTGCGTTCGCCAGGCCTTCCCACGGCACCCAGTGTCCGCCCACTTCCGTCGCGAGCGCTTGTGCGTGGGCTGCTGTCCGGCTGGTAATGGCAACTTCGGCAACACCCTGGGCTCGAAGATGCTGCGCGGTGAGCGTGCTGATCTCACCGGAGCCGACGACGAGCACGCGGCGACCGTTCAGGCGTCCGAAGATCTTTTTCGCGAGCTGCACCGCGGCGTAGCTGATGGAGACCGCGCCTTCTCCGAGCGCAGTCTCGCTGCGCACGCGTTTGCCGACATTGAACGACCAGTCGAACAGCTTGCGAAGAACCGGGCCGGTGCAGCGACGCTCGGCCGCCGTCTGGAACGCATCCTTGACCTGACCCAGGATCTGCGGCTCGCCGACCACCAGCGAGTCGAGACCCGCGGCGACGCGGAACAGATGCTGCACCACTTCGGCGTCGGACAACGAAAACACGTGAGGCGTGAAGCTCTCCGCGGGAAGCTGATGGTACTCGCTCAGGAAGCGTACGAGCTCTTCCCGCGCCGTCTCCAGCGCATCGCTCGCCACGTAGATCTCGGACCGGTTGCAGGTGGAGAGCACGACTGACTCCGCGGCCGACGATCGCGCTGCCAGCGCCTCGACCGCCGCGCCGACGTCGCGGCTCGAGAAATCCAGCTTCTCCCGCAGGTCCACCGGGGCCGTCTTGTGACTCACGCCGAGCAGTAACAGGTGCATCGTCGCCACTCACTAGAGAGGGTGGCTGCTCGAAAAGTAGCTGAGCGGTACGAAGGTGAGCAGCACGATGATGAACCCGAAGGCCGACAGCCAGGCCGCGCGCCGACCGTTCCATCCCATCATCCGGCGCGCCATCACGGCAAACGAGTAGACGGCCCACGTCAGTACGGCGAAGAGAATCTTCGGGTCGTTCAACGACATCGCCTGCACGTTGCTGTGCTCTGGCGCGAGCGGACGCGCTTCGAGCGTCCAGACGACGCCGACGATGAGGCCGAGCGTCAGGAACGCCCATCCTGTCGCCGTTGCGCGGGAGTTCATGCGGTCGAGGATCTGCAGCGATGGCAGGCGCGTGTAGAAGTAACCGAGGTGCTTCTTCTTGATTTCCTTGAACTGCAGCACGTAGGTGGCGCCGAGCACGCCGGCGAGTCCGAAGCTGGCATAGGCGAACAGGAGCGACGACACATGGACCCAGAACCACGGGCTGTCCAGCAGCGGGTCGCGATTCTCAACACCCGGTGAGAGCACGGGAATCAGCTGCAGCGCGACGATGATCGGCAGGATGAACACGCCCATTGATCGCTCGTCCGTCGTGAGCTCCAGATACAGATAGGAGAGCGTCAGCAGCCATACGAAGGTCGAGACCGCGCGCGATGGATTGGCGAATGGCACGTGCCGGACTTCCATCGTTTGCATGCCGATCACAAAGGTGTGCGTGAGGACGGCCAGGAGAAGCAACGTGGTGGCGGTCCGCCCGGCGTTGATGTCGCGGCGCGCAAAGTGAATGGCATACGCCACGCCAGCCGCGGCGTAGAGGATCAGCGGAAGTAGGTTCAACGCCCGGTCGGGGCGTAGTAGCCCCGCTTCGTGCGCGCCGCGACATTCTGGCGCGACACGCGAACGTCGATGCGACGCCACGCGCCGTCATGCCGCGGATTCTTCGACGTGTACCCGATGGTGTACTGGCTGGCGAGCTCGTCGGCGATCTGTGAATACACGTTGTTCAGGTCGTCGATTTTCGCGGGGAAGAAGGAACGGCCGCCTGTTTCGAGCGCGAGCGTCTTCATGACGAACTCGGCTTCCCGGAAGCCCTTCGTCTGCACGTCAGGGCCGCGCAGCGCGATTGCGTAAATGGATGTTTCCGAGCGTTTCGCGAGATCCAGGACCTCGTCGAACGACACCAGGCTCGACGTGTCCTCGCCGTCGGAGAACACGACCAGCGCCTGGCGGCGGATGTCCTGCTCGGTGACCGCTCGAACTTTTCGCAGCTCTTTGAGCGCGATGTAAATCGCGTTGTGCAGCGAGGTCGACCCGCCGGCGGCCGTGCGGTCGATGGCGGTGAGGAGATCCGCCTGGTTGCCTGTGAACACCTGACGAACGTCAACGCGGCTGTCGAAGTCGATGACCTGCGCGATGTCGTTGGGCTTCAGGCGACGGACGAAGTTGCCGGCGGCGGCCTGCAGCGTCGGCAGTTTGTCCTCCATACTGGCGCTGCTGTCGAGCAGCAGCGACAGCGCGATCGGCTGCTGCCGCCGCGAGAAGAAACTGACCTCCTGACGCACCCCGTCCTCGAAGATCTGGAAATCAGGTTCGTCAAGGTCGGTTACGTAATGGTTGACGCCATCCGTCACCGTCACGTTGAGCGAGACGATGTCGATTCCCGCGCGGAACGCAGGACTCTGCGGCTGGGTTCCTTCCTGCTGCGCGGCGATCGCGCCGCCGAGGATCGCAAGTCCGACGACGGTGACGAACAGACGGGCGATCATTTCTTTCCCCCCGGCTCACGCGCCGGCGTTCCGCGGACGGTGATCCCCGGTCGTCCAGGGGTGATTTCGACAGCGCCGGTGTTGTAGAGGGTGTCCGCGCGGGCGTAGACCACCTTGTATTGCGACGACAACTCACGCGCCAGCCGTTCCATGGTGCTCGCCAGCGAGTTCGCGACAAGCAGCTGAATCCGCTGGCCGCCGGTTGCCTTGGGGCCGTCGTCAAGGAGAAAGCTGCGTTCGCGAATCGCGTGCTCGTCCGAATACGGGAAGCGGCCGATCGCTACCGTGTGGAGCGCTACGCCCGACTCGCGCAACTCTTTCACCAGATCTTTGGAATAGCGGTTCGTGAACTCGGTGCCGTCAGTGACCACGGGAATGAATACCGCCCGCAGGCTGTCGCGCCGGCGCAGGCCGCGCGAGGTTTCATAGAGCGCATCGAGCAGCGTCATGCCGCTGCCCGCGATCGAGAACAACCGCCCGGCTGCTGTGGCCAGCTGCGTTTTGTCCGTGGTGTATTGCACGAACACCGTCGGTCGCTCGGCCAGGCCGAGAATCGCGATCCGGTGCTCGCCGTCCATGGCGGCGACGAACCTCGAAACTCCGTCGCGGATAAAGGTGATCTCGTCGGCCGTGGCCTGGCTGTTGTCGATCATCAGCGCGATGTCGAGCGGTTCGGTTGCGCGGGACACGCGAAGGATTTCGCGCCGCCTCCCATCTTCGCGGACGACGAACGCATCGGGCCCGAGGCCTTCGACAGGCTCCCCTTTATCGTTGACCGCGCTGACGAACAACGTGCGTTCGCGGGCCTGGGCGGTCAGCCCGGAGTTCGACGAAGAAAGAACCGCGATCGCGACGGCAATCGCAAGAGTGGGTCGGAAGGAGGAGCGCATTTGAGCCGATTCTTGAGGCCAGTATAGGGCCCGGCAGGAAAGAGGGTCAAGCCGCGAAGGTGGCCGAAAAATATTGAAAACACTGGACTTCCGCGCTGCCAGCGCTGGCGAGCACGCGCGGGCGGCGGGACGGCAGCCTCGCATCAGCTGGTGAATGTTTTCACAAGGCGGGGTATACTGGTCGGCGGTACGCAGGACGACGGAGTGGACCGTGCGACATGGCAGACAAGGGTAAGGATTCCTCATTCGCACGTTCGACCAAGTCGCTGCAGGATAACGTCACGCGGGCGGCGCCCGCGATGGCCGCCAGCTACTCGCTGGTTGGCGCAATTATCCTGTTCGGCGCAATCGGGTATGCCCTGGATCGGTGGCGCGGGACCGCACCATGGTTCCTGCTGGCGGGCCTGGTACTTGGCGTGGTCATCGGCTTCTACGAGTTGATCAAAGCGACCCAAAGGAAATGAACCCTCTCGCATGAGGGAAGCTGCGTGGATGGCTGGAGCCGCGATCGGGTCGTGGCTCGCCGTGAGCGTAGCCGGCGGTGATCGGGTCAATCCGGAGAGTTTTTTCGGGATGGCTGGTCCGCTGGTGGCCGTGTGTGCGTCGTGGATCGCTGTGAAGCGGACCCATCACGCGGCGCCCGAGCGCGTGATGGGGGTCATGATTGTCTGGTTCGCGCTGAAGCTGGTGTTCTTCGGTGCCTACATGGCGGTGATGATCCGGCTCCTGTCGCTGAGGACGGTCCCGTTCGTCACCGCGTTTGTGAGTTACTTCATCGCCTTGTACGCGATGCAGGCGCTGTTCCTGAAGCGCCTGACGATGACCAAATAAATGCTGCAACACGCCGAACCTGCCTCGCACGCCGCCGAAGAAGCCGGCCACGCCGCGTCCGGAGCCTTTGACGCCGGTGCCACGATTCTGGGCCACGTGGCCAATTCGCCGCTCGAACATCCGCTGATTCCTCTGCCGCCTGTGTTCGGGATCGACATGTCGATTACCAAACACGTGCTGCTGCTGTGGGTGTATGCCGCGGTGCTGCTGGGCGTGGTCACCGTTGCCGTACGCCGCTATGTCCGTGACGGGCAGATGGTGCCGAAAGGCCCAGTCATGGGCCTCATCGAGTACGTCGCTGTGCGGATCCGCGACGAGATCGTCGCGCCGAACGTCGGCAAGAAGTGGGTCGACACCTACACGCCGCTGATCATGATGTTCTTCCTGTTCATCGTGACCATCAACGCGCTTGGCCTGCTGCCAATCTTCGATCTGCTGGCCCTGCTGAATCACACGGTCCTGCACCTTCCGGAAGACTCATTTCTCGTGCGCCTGACGCACGGCGGCACAACGCCGACAGGAAACTTCAACGTCACCGCAGCCCTGGCGACGATCAGCTTCTTCGCCATCATCATCGCGGGCACGCGTGCGCACGGCTTCTTCGGCCACTGGAAGAATCTGGTGCCCCACGGAGTTCATCCGGCGCTGTGGATCATCCTGATTCCGATTGAAATCATGGGGATGTTCGTCCGCCCGTTCGCGTTGACGATGCGACTTGCGGCCAACATGACAGGCGGTCACATCGCGGTGCTGGCGGTGGTGGCGATGATTTTCATCATGGCCGAATCGGCCCGCAGCGCCGTCGTCGGCCTGGGCATGGCCGTGATCGCCGTGCCGCTCGCGGTCGGCATCTCCGTGCTCGAAGCCGTGGTCGTCGTACCGGTCCAGGCATTTGTGTTCACACTGCTTACGGCCGTGTTCGTTGGCATGGCCATTCACGCTCATCACTGAGCTCACGTCCGAAGGAGACTAGAGAATGACAGGCAATGTTCTAGCGATTGCATATCTGGGCGCGGCGATCGGCGCCGGTCTGGCCGCCATCGGCGCCGGTGTCGGCATCGGCCGCCTGGCCGCAGGCGCGGCGGAAGCGGTCGGCCGTCAGCCCAGCGCGGCGGCGCAGATCACCGGCGCGGTGCAGTTGCCGCTGTTCCTGCTCGAAGGCGTCGCGGTCATTGCCGAAGTCGTGGCGCTGCTGATTGCCCTCAAGTCCTAGACGCGCCGCAGGCAGGACGCGGAGGTCACAATGAATCCACTGCTCCAGGTAGACCCCGGACTCTACATCTGGACGATCATCATCTTTCTGGGGCTGCTCTGGGCTTTCAGCAAGCTGGCCTGGAAACCGCTGCGGGCGACCTTGAACGCGCGCGAAGATTCGATTCGCAAGTCGCTCGATGACGCGCGGCAGGCACGTGAGGAGCTGCAGCAACTGCGGGCCGAATCGGCACGGATGCTTGCCGAGGCCAGGGCCGAGGCGGATACGATCCTCACGCGCACGCGGGAGGACGCCAACCGGTTCCGCGACGAGATGAAAGTGAAGGCGCACGCGGAAGCGTCGGGCATCGTCAAGAACGCCGAACAGCGCATCGAGATGGAAACGGCACGCGCGCTGCAACAGATTCGCGCGGAAGCGGTCGAGTTCTCGGTGGCGATTGCATCGAAGATCCTGCAACGCAACGTGTCGAAGGAAGACAACGAGCGTCTGATCGAAGAGACATTCCGTCAGATTCAGTCCACACGACCCAGCTAGTCGCATGGCCCGCGGGCGGCATCCGGCGTTTGTGGTTGCGGCGGCGCTCCTCGGCGTCGTGCTCTTCACCTACGCAATTCGAAACGTCGGCTGGGCCAACGTCGTCGACGGTGTCAACCGTGTTGGCTGGGGGCTGGTGCCGATTCTGGCGCTGGCCGGACTGCGCTTCGTCCTGCGTGCGGCGGCCTGGCGGATGTGTATGCCACCGCACGCACAGTTCACGCTGGGTCAGGCGTTCACCGCTTTTCTCTCGGGCGACGCGGTAGGCAACGTCACACCGCTCGGCCTGCTCGCCAGCGAGCCGACCAAGGTCTTCCTCATCCGCCATCGGCTGGCCACGCGTGAGGCAGCGTCGTCACTGGCGGTCGACTTCGTCATCTACTCGACTTCGGCGGTCACGATGATCGTGGTCGGCGTTGCGGTGCTGCTCGCTTCTGACGAGGTCCGGTTGAGCCTGGGATGGCGGGAGATTCTTATCGGTGGCCTCGTCGTGCTCGTCGCGGGCGTGATCGTCGCGTTCCGGGTGATCGGTGGGACATGGAAGCCCGAACGGGGTGAGCGGCCGCCGTGGCGGGCGCGCCTTGCCTCGCTGCGCGAGTCCGTGCTCGCGTTCTCAGCCGGTCGCCCCGCGCGCCTGTGGCGCGTCTTCTTCCTCGACCTCCTCTTTCAAGCTGTGGCCGTCATCGAAGTGTTCCTCACCCTGCAGTGGCTGCTGCCGGAACCACCCACAATCCCCGAAGCGATCATGTTCAGCGCGCTGGACCGCGCGACCATCGTCGTCTTCAAATTCATTCCGTTCCGGGCGGGGATCGACGAGGTGCTCACAGGCGGGATGGCGGCCGTGCTCGGCTGGTCGGGCGCCACTGGTGTGGCGCTCGCGGTGATCAAGAAAGTGCGAAGTATTGCGTGGGTCGGCGTCGGCCTGATTCTTATCGCCGCCCATCCTTCCCCAGCAGCGCCAGAGTCGGATCCCCCCGAAACCGGGCGCGTGCGTCCGATCTGAGCGCTTCGGCGCGCGATCGATTGCCGACGATCGTCCACAGACGCGCGGCCACCGCATAGCTCTCGGGTGTCGGCGTCGCGGCCACGAGCTCGTTCAGGACGTCCTCGACGGCCTCCTGACGGTTGGTCGCGGCATACAGCATCGCGAGGCGCGAGTAGACGTGCACGCTGCGCGGAAACGTCCGGAGCTCCTCGCGGTACTCCGCTTCCGCTTCGGAATAGCGTTCGAGATGTGCCAGCGACTCTCCGAGGTACAGATGCAGCTCGGGGATGCTGCGCTTCTGTGCACGTGCCAGTGTCACCGCTTCCTGAAACGCCATCGCCGCGTCGTCGTACTTGTCTTGCTCATAAAGGAGACGACCGCGTACGAACGGTTCAACCGGGAGGGCCGGGTCCGCCTCGTGTGCCGCCTTTGCCTGAATCGTCGCGGTCTCCGCGTCGTTGCGCGACAGCGCGATTCTGGCGGCCAGCTCGTGTGCAGCGGCCCGCGTGCTCGTATCCGCGGTCTTCGCCAGCGCGATCGCTTCGTCGGCCTGATGGCCGGCCTGCTCGGCGCGGTCGGCGCGCATCAGCGCGTCTGCGAGTGCGAGCGCCAGGTCGGCTTCCTCCGGTTGCCGATCGCGAGCATCCTGGAGAACAGCGATCGCTTCGTCGAGCCGGCCCGCCCGCATCAACGCCGAGGCGAGCTGATACTGCACCACCACGAGGTCGGGATGCGCGGCGACGATCGTCTGCAATGCCCGGATGCCGGCTGAATACTTCTTCTGTCCGATGAACAGGGCAGCGTCGCGATGCTGGGAGATGAGCGCCGTCTGATCCGTCACCGACAACAGCGGCGTGGTGACGTCGAGATGCGGAGGCGAGAGATAGCCGAGCAGCGCGACGCGCTCCTCGTCGGCCGGTGCGATGCGTGACGGGAGTGGAACGGGTGTCGCGCCGCTCAGCCGCTCGAGCTCATCGCGGAGGCGCACGGTTTCCGCGGCAGCACCGGTCTGCTCATCCGCGCTGGGAGCGAGCGACGTCAGCTCTTCGTCCGCGCCGCGCACGTACCGAAAGCGTGCGGTCGTCAACGCGTAGACGCCGTGACCGCCGAATCCATAGTGCGGCGCGAGCCATTCCGCGTAGAGCGGGCGATCCCGGATCGTCGCTCCTTCGTCAGTCAGCACCGCGCGCAGCGACCTGCCGCTCAGTGCGTCGGGGATCGGAGCACGCACGAGATCGAGCAGCGTCGGCACGAGGTCGATCTGCTGCACTGGTGCCGCGACACGTCGGCCTGCGCCTTCGCCTTCAGGCTGCTTGACGATCAGCGGAACGCGAAGCGCCGCGTCATCGAGCGTGCGCGTCGGCTCCTCGCCGTGGTCGCCAATCAGCACGATGGTTGCGCCGTCGTACAACTGACGGCTCTTCAGCAGAGCGGCGAGTCGCGCCACTGCGGCATCCGCATCCCGGTGATCGACCTGGACGAGGAGAAAGAAGCGGCGCCCGCCCTGCATGCGCACCCATGTCTCGGCGGCGTCAAGCGTTTCAGATGCGCTGCGTGCCAACACTGGCGACGCATCGTCAGCAGCGCGATCGGGGAGTTCGGCGTCGTAGAACCTGAATCCCTGCGCGACACCCGTGTCCGGCCGAAGCAGAAACGACGATACGGCCGCGCCCGTCGCGAAGCCGCGATTGCGAAGCATTTCCGCGAGCGTCTGGACCTCTTCCTTGAGCGTGAACCCTGCGTCGTCCCGGACGCCGTGTTGCGGTGGTAGTTGTCCGGACAGCAGCGAGGCATGCGCCGGCAGTGTCTGCGGCGACTGCGCATAGGCACGCTCGAAGACGACCGAATCTGACGCGAGCAGATCAATGGCCGGCGTATCGGTGCCCGGCGCGCCGTAAATCGGCAACGTCGCTGCTGGCAAATTGTCGACAGTGATGAGGACGATGGGCCCCTGGTGCGCGGGCGATTCGCGTGCGAACCACCAGCCACCTGCCGCGGCGCCAACGACGGCGAGAGCAAATGCGGAAGCGATGGTCACAGCGACCAGCGGCCGCAGCTTGCGAGGACCCTGTGTCATCAGTTCGGAATCGAGGACGCCTCGGCTTGCGTGGACGCGAGCTCAGCTTTCGCACGCCGGTCGTCGGGGTCCGCTTTCAGGAGCTCCGTATAGCACTCGATCGCGCGGTCAAGCGCTGCACGCCGTGCCGACGCGTCGGGCTCGAGCGCCGCCTTGCGGCGGTAGGCGGCACCAATCACGAGATTCAGAGACGTGAGACTCGCGTATCGGGTTCGGATGTCCTGATAGACGCCGATCGCCTGATCGAGGCGTCCCTGATCGCGCATCATATTTGCCGCTGCGATCTGTGCCTGGATATTCGACGGAAGAGCTCCCGGCGTCAAACCAGGCTCGCGCGGCAGCACGAAGGGGATCGGCGGCGTGGCCGCGGTGCGGACAAGCCCGTCGCCCTGCATCGGCACGAACCCGGGCGCGTCGACCACGAAGGTGTAGGTTCCCACACGCAGGCCCACCATTCCCCAGCGTCCCTTCGAGTCGGAGGTGGAGATGAAACTGCGTGGGCCAAACTCCGGGTTGAAGGCACGGATCGTCGCGCCCTTGATCGGCTTGCCCTCGGCGTCGCGCACGGTCCCGCTGACTCGTGCGCTCTGCGCGTGGGCCGGTGCGGCGAGCGACAGCGCGCTGACGGCGACGACGACGATGCGGCGCAGGCATCGAACCATGGCGGACTATCTTAACTCCCAACCTCCAACTCTCAACTTCCAAGTCCCCAGAGATTTATGCGCCTTTGGCAGTCGGGAATTTGGCAGTTGGGTGTGGTCAGTACAGGTGATACAGCATCAGATAGACGATCACTCCGGTCACCGACACGTACAACCACAGCGGTAGCGTCCATCGGGCGACGCGGACGTGCCGGCCGTAGTCGCCGCGAAGTCCGCGAGCCGCTGTCAGGAGCGCCAGGGGCAGAATCGTCGCCGCCAGGATGACGTGCGGGATCAGGACGACAAAGTAGACGACGCGGATCGCGCCGACGCCGCGGAATGGCACCGAGCCAGCGTTCGCGTGATAGATGACGTAGCTGATGAGGAAGAGGGCCGACGTGGTGAGTGCCAGCAACATGCAGCGCTTGTGGGCGTCGCGTCGGCCGCTTCGAATCAGGATGTAGCCGGCGACCAGAAATACGAATGCGAGCGCATTCAGGCTGGCATTGAGCGCGGGGAGATCGGCAATCGTCATCGGCGACGCGGCGGCGTCAGAGCCAGAGACGATCCGCCACGAGTGCTCCGAGCAGAATCGGCAGATACGTAATCGAGAAGAGAAAGAGTGCGCGCGCGTTTGGCATCGAGCGCTCACGCGCGAAGCGAAGCGTCAGCCAGACGAACAGCAACCCCAGCGCAGTCGCGACGATCGCATACGGAATCCCCGCGAGACCGACGACTGCGGGAAGAAGGCTGACCGGCCAGAGCGCGGCCGTGTAGATCAGCGCTTGTTGGCCTGTTCGCCGCCCGTCTGGTTCGAGCACCGGCAGGAGCGGGATGCCTGCGTTTGCGTAATCGTCGCGAAATAGCCAGGCGATCGCCAGGAAGTGCGGCATCTGCCAGAAGAACACGATCCCGAACAGTACGAGTGCCGGCAGCGTAATCCGCCCTGTTGCCGCGGTCCATCCGATCACCGGCGGCAGCGCGCCTGGGATCGCGCCGACGAGAGTGGCCAGCGACGTGCGGACTTTCAACGGCGTGTACACGAGCACGTAGCTGATCAACGTGGCCGCCGCCACCGCAGCCGCTGTGACGTTCACGAGCAGCGCGAGCTGAGCAAGGCCCATGACTGACAGCAAGACGCCGAACCAGGTGCCGTCGGCGACGCCCAGCCTGCCGCCCGGAAGCGGCCGCGTACTTGTCCGTCGCATCAACGCGTCCGTGCGGCGTTCCCACACCTGGTTGAGCGCCGCGGCGCCGCCGGCCACGAGTGCTGTCCCGACGAGCGTGTTCAGCAGCAGTGCGATTTCGACGCCTGAGGGGGACGCGAGATACAGGCCGGCCAGCGTGGTCGTCAGGACGAGCAGATTCAGGCGCGGCTTCGTCAGCATCACGAAGTCCGCGAATCGGCGTTCGGTAGCCATTGTCACCGAGGCATTGGCACCAGCCGTCGGTCGCCGGTGCACGGTGGCGGCGGGTGCACTGGTCTTCACGCGCGCGCTCCGGGCCTGTTCGGCACGGAAGGTCCGCCAACAACGGCAGCGTGGGGCTGGTTCCGCCGGATTGCGGTGCCTTCGACAGCAGACCCACCGAATCCATCCACAGAAGCAAAACGGGATCGGTGAGCACGCAGCGCAAGGACGAGCGACGTCACCAGCACGCTTGCGCCTGTGACCACGTGCAGCGAGTTGATGATGTAGTGCTTCTCAGTGAGCACGGTGTAGGCACCGAGCGTGACTTGCGCCGTCAGCAGCGCCAGCAGCAGAACCACTGGACGTACGAGCTCACCGCGCCCCCGGTGGTGGTAGAAGACGTGCCCGGCCGTCGCGACGATCAGCAGGCTTGTCACGAGCGCCCCGACACGATGCGCGAAATGGATGGCGATCTTCGGATCCCAGTGCGGCGGAATGAGATGACCGAAGGCGAGAGGAAAGTCGGGGATGGCCAGCCCGGCGTCGGTGTGCCGCATCGTCGCCCCGATGAGGACCTGAACGTAGATCCAGCCGGTCGTGACAATGGTGAGTTTCCGCAGCACGTCGTCATCAGAAGGCAAAGCCGTTGTGCGGTGAGTCCACCCGCGCGACGTCACCAGCGCGATTGCCGTGGTCAGACAGAACACGATCTGCGCCAGGCTGGCGTGTGCGATCGAAATCGGCTCCGGAAGGTACCAGAGCACCGTGATGCCGCCGAGGATGCCCTGCGCGATGACGGCGGCCAGCGCGATATAGCCAAGCCGCCGCACCCAGGCGCGAGGCTCTGCCCGCCACAGCCAGACCGCCAGCACCAGAATCAGAAAGCCGACCGTGCTTGCAATGAGGCGATGCGAATGCTCGAAGCGGATGCCCCCGACCATCTTGTCGAGCGGGAACGTGAACATGAAGTGGCCGTACGTGTTGGGCCAGTCGGGAACCGACAGGCCGGAGCCAGTGCTCGTGACGAGACCACCCGCGAAGATGAGCACGGCCGTCGAGAGCGCGACGAGCCGCGTGTAGAGCCTGAATGCCATCTAACTTTTGAACGTGAATGAAATATCGCTGGTTTGCTTGTCGCCGATGGTTACCGTCTGCGTCTGCGTGCCGAGCTTCTCGTGCCACGCCTCCACCGTGTACGTCCCCGGCGGCAGTCCTTTCAACTCAAAGCGGCCGTTGCCAGTGGTGACGGCATAAAACGGGTGGTCGAGCACGCCGACGAACGCGTTCATCCATTTATGGACGTCGCACTTGAACGGGATCATGACTTCCTTGGTGCTGAACACGTGCGTGTGCTTGATGCCCGCCAGTTGATGCGCCATGTTGAACTCGCGATTCTGCTGCGGTATCGCGTGCACGTTGTGAAGCGTGTCGTCGCTGCTGAGAATCTCGAGCGTCTGGCCCACCTGGATGCCGAGCACGTGCGGGACGTAGCGGCATCCTTTCTGATCCAGCACGACCGCGCTGGCCGGCACTGGAAAGACGCGATTGCCGAGCCCGTCCTTCACGTAGACGAACACATTCTGCAGAGTGGAATCGCTGCCCACGACCACGCTCTCAGTCGCATTCTTTGGCTGCTTTTCGCAATACGGATCGGAATCCATGGTGATCGACTGGGCGGCCGGAGCCTTTCCATCCAGTTTCACTACACCGGTGATCGTTCCGGCTGTGGCCGGATCGACCGGATTGGCAACGACAGCGGACTGCGTCGGCGGCGGTTCTTCCTTGCTGCACGCGCCGGCGACGAGCGCCAGGCCAACCGCACAGCCGGTGATGACACGGACAAACGGCGATCTCATGGGGTGGACTCCGAACCCCTAATTATCCCTGAACGGAGGCGCGGATTAAGGGGTGCCGCCGGCCGCCTCGATCTTGCGGAGCACCCGGTCCTGCATCCACTGCGCGCTCCACCAGTCCACCGGCGTCACCTGCTCGCCGCCCACGAGCGTCGTGAAGTGGAGGTGGTCGCCGCCGGCGAGTCCGGTCTGACCGCTGCGTCCGATTTCCTGACCTTTATCGACTTTGTCACCGACTTTGACGCCAATGGACGAGAGGTGCCCGTAGAGCGACTGCACGCCGAGTCCATGGTCGATGATGACGCAGTTGCCGTAGATGCCGAGATCGGCCGCGTGAACCACGACCCCGCGCTGCGCGGCGGAGACGGGAACGTTCGCCGTGACGGCGAGATCGAACCCAAGGTGGACCTGCTGGTCCACTTCCTTGCCCTTATAGATATAGGTCCTGGCGTCCGCAAACTGCGCCTGTACGGCCGAGTTGCCGAGCTGCTGGAACGCGTCCTTGAACATCAGCTGGGGTGAGCTCTTGCGCGCGAGTTCGCGGATGTACTGGTTGTTCTTCTGCCGCAGGTCGCGATTGATCTTCAGAAATCCGGCGAGCAGGTCGTCAGTTGGAATCTGTTCGTCAGGCGAGGCGGACGCGATCGCCGGGACGACGCGCTGAAGGAAGCGATCGTCGATTTCGATGCGGCTCTTCTTGTACTGCTTTGGGAAGACGCGGTAATCGAGCGGCACGACGACCTGATTGCCGGCCACGTCGCGGGCGAATACCTCCATCTTCGTGTCGGTCGGCTGATCGTAGAGCAGCGCGAAAAACGCAACGCGAAGCGCCGGATCGCCGGTAATCCCGGCACCCGCAGCGGGGAACGCGGGGTATTCCTTGTCGCCGACGCGGACGCCCGCCTGGACGTCCTCAGGCGTCACTCTGAACACGGCGAACTCGCTGCCGCCGAGGTTGATGAAGTGAAAGGTGGAGAGCACGGCGACCGTTGGTGGCTCCAGTCGCACCTGCACATCGCGCGTCGTGGTCGATTCGACCTGGCGGAGTCCCCAGAGCACTGGCCGTGCCGCGTGCACGACGATCCGCGCTGAACCGGACTTCAGATCCGGAATCGCGCGCTTGCCGATCGGACGCATGACGATCAGCCTGTCGGCCGGGTCCTTACCCGTGGCTGGAGCATCGGGATTGACCGCAAACACGGGATATGTCTTCCCGCCCTGTTCGAGGCCGACATCCACGCGTGAGAACTTCCCACCCGGCGCCTGCACGACCATCTCCAGCGTGCCAGCCTGGCCGATGAATTTGCCCGGCTGCCGGATTTCGATGGCTGGTCCGTCCATCCGTCCGGCCCAGAACCAGCCGGCGGCGACGACGATCAGGGCCAGAAGGATCAGCGAGAAGAGGAATTTGAGAAGGCCACGCATCCTCCGCATGATATCGCGCCGATCACACTGCTCCGGTCAGGAATGACTCGCCCGCGGCGGTAGAGACATCCGGAGGCCGCCAATGACGAGTAGTGCGATCGCCAGATTCATGCGCAGGCTGGCGATCGCGCGGGCGGCGATCAGCACTTCGGTCATCGACAGGATCTGGAACGCGGCCACCGATATCAGGGCCGCGCTGCTGAACAGCCGCTGCTGGCGGCCTCCCGATCGCCAGGCGCGCACCAGGGCCCGCACGACGACGAACCAGAGGAATAGCCATGCGGCGAGGCCCGGCACGCCGCTTTCGGTGAGGACGTGCAAGAGGGCGTTGTGCGCATGCCACCCATGCAGATGAAAGTCGAGGTCCGCCCGCGTGCCTGGCATCTGGTACGCCACTTCATCAAACGTGCCTACGCCGATCCCGAAGAGCGGATGCGCCAGGAACATGTGCCAGGCCTCCCCCCAGACGCGCTGGCGCAGATCGATTCCGGGATTCCGAGACCGATCAAAAAAGGTCGAGGTGATGAATGCGAAGACGCGGAGGTTGGTCGCAATCATGACGGCGCCGCCGACGGCCGCTACACCCATCAGCCACGCCCAGCGCTTCCAATATCCGAGATTGGCGAGGCACACCGCGATCGTCGTCACGGCGAAGACGAGCGCTCCCATCCGCGAGAGGAGCAGGTAGTTCGCGGCGCCCGCACCGATCCAGGCAGCTCCGTTCAGCCAGGAGGCCCATCGCCGTTGCTCGCCGATAAACCGGGCGAATAGAAACGGCGCGAACAGGTTGAAGACCCACGTGAGCTGCAGCTTGCCATCCCAGGCCACGGTTGGAATATGAAGCGGAATCTGATCGAGGCCTTCGGCAATACGCCAGGCGATGACGCGTGCCGAGAGGTAGAGCATGCCGATCGCCGTCACGATCCACACGGCGTCGGCCAGTCGTTCGTCTTCAAGGAGATGCGTGAGGTACCAGCAGAACCCGGCGATCGCGACGACACATCCGAGCGACCTGAGGCTGAGTGTTCGCTCCGGCGAGAACATCGTCGACAACGCAAAAGCCGCGAGGAGAGCGGCAAGCGGTGGATAGAGGAGCGCGGTTCGAGTCGGCCGCCTCAGGTTGATACGCCTGCTGACCATCAGCACCGGCAGCGAGACCGCGAACGCCACGAGGTACAGCCACGGCCACGCTGCCGACGGATTCGGTTCGCCGAAGGTGGTGAGCCCATCGCCCGTGACCAGGAGGAACACGCCGGCGACTACGCACCACCCGCCAAACCTGGCGAGGTCCGACTGCACGGACGCTAGAATAGTGTAAATATCCACGAATGGTGATCGACGCGCTCGTCGCCCCGTTCCAGGTCCTCGCGCGTCAGCGCCCTGTGATCACCACGTTCGTGCAGCGCGAAATTCGCACGCGCTACGTGACGTCGGCGCTTGGCGTCGGCTGGGCGCTGATTCGGCCGCTCTCGCTGCTTGTCCTCTATACCTTCGTTTTCTCGTACGTGTTGAAGGTGAAATTCGGCGGGAACAGCCGCTCTGACTTCGCGTTCAATCTGTTCTGCGGCCTGGTGCCCTGGCTGGCGTTTTCCGACGGCATTACCCGGGCCACGACCGCGATCGCGGAGCAGGCGCCGCTCGTGAAGCGAGTGCGCTTTCCGTCCGAGATCCTGCCGATCCACCAGGTACTCGTCTCCCTCGCGCTGGAATCGCTCGGCCTGGTGATCCTGCTTGCCGCCTTGATCGTCGTCGGACGGGCGCCCGGCTGGCCGCTGCTGACGGTGGCAGCAATTGCCATTCCTCAGTTCCTGTTCACGGCCGGGATCGCATGGGCCGTGGGCGCGCTGTCGGTGCTCGTGCCGGATACGCGGCAGTTGGTGAGCTTCGGACTTGTCTTCTGGATGTATGCGACCCCGATCGTTTACCCGTTGGAGATCGTGCCCGAACAGTTTCGGTGGCTCTATCAGCTCAATCCGCTGGCGTACCTTGTTGGAGCGTATCGCGGCGCGGTGCTCCACCATCAGGTCCCGGCGCTGGTACCCTTTGCCGCCTTCTGCGCGACCTCTCTCGTCATCTTCATCGCCGGATATTGGGTCTTCAACCGGTTGAAGTACGAGTTCGCGGACGTGCTTTGATGAGCGAACCAGTCATCGAGCTCGAGCACGTCTCCAAGTCGTACAAGATCTACCGGAATCCCCGACATCGTGCGATCGAAATGCTCCTGCCGGGTGCTCCGGTTCTTCACACCAACTTCCCGGCGCTCCAGGACATCAATCTTCGTGTCGAGCGCGGCGAGACGCTCGGTGTCGTCGGCGCGAATGGATCCGGGAAGAGCACGATGCTCCAGATCGTCGCCGGCATCGTTCGTCCCACCAGCGGACGCGCAACCGTGCGCGGCCGGGTGTCGTCGCTGCTCGAGCTCGGCGCGGGGTTTCATCCGGAGCTCACCGGTCGTGAGAACGTCGAGATGTTCGGGACGATCATTGGCGTGCCGCTGCAGGAAATACGTCGACGCCTGCCGGACATCGAGCGCTTCGCCGGTATCGGCGAGTTCATCACCCAGCCGGTCAAGGTGTATTCGAGCGGCATGTTCGTGCGGCTGGCGTTTGCCGCGGCGATTCACGTCGACCCCGACATCATCCTCGTCGACGAAGCGCTGTCCGTGGGCGATGCCGTGTTCCAGCACCAGTGCCTGCTCCGAATTCGTCAGATGCAGGCCAATGGCACGACGATCGTGTGTGTCAGCCATGACATGGGACTGATCAAGGCGATCAGTTCCTCCGTCGTGCTGCTCAACGCCGGACGGATCATCGCCGAGGGAGAAGCGGCGGAGATGGCGAGCCTGTATTTCGCCAGGGCGTCGGCCGAGATTGCGAAAGCGGAAGCGCCAGAGGGGCCCGTACCGACGATGGCACCCGAGTCGGAGACGGTGAGCTTTCAGACCGACGCCAGTCTCGACGCGCGTGTCCGTGTGTTCCGCCATGGCACCGGCGCAGCCAAGATCCGGAGCATCGAGCTGATCGATTCCTGCAGTCGTCCGACGACCGCCGTCGAGTTCAATGACGAGGTGATGTTGCGCGTCCACGTCGAGTATCTGGCCGACGTGCCGAGCAGCATCGTCGGCTTCGGATTCAGGGACCGCAACGGTACAGAGCTGGTCGGGACGAACACGTTCGAAGAGGGGGTCACCCTGCCATCTCGTGTCGCCGGCTCGACGCTCGTCGTTGAGTTCCGTCTCAGGCTTCCGCTCATTCCTGGCACGTACAGCGTCAGTAGCGCTATTGCCGCGGATCGGTACACGAGGGCCTATTTCGACTGGATCGACAACGCCCTGGTGGTCACCGTCTCGCCGCCGCCGTCCGGCAAGGCGATCCATGGACAGGTATGGCTGCCGGTGGACGTCTCGGTGCATCCGTCATGAGCGCCGACACTCGTCCGGACGAACCGGGGTCGGTGGACCAGGAACTGCTCACCGAAATCGAGCACCTGTCGCGGCTGGTCGCGGACCAGGAGCGCATCGTGACCGCTGCCGTCAACGAAATGCGCCGCTCGCACGCGGCGCTTGGCTGGCGTGCCCAGCTCCGGTTCGAAAAGATTGGCGCGCGGCTGCTGCGCAATCCACTGACGCGCGAGCCGTATCGGATGGCGCGGCGGGCGTTCGAAATCTGGGTCGACCACGGGTTCGTGGACATCTTCCGGTTCGCCAAACGCAAGATCGGTTCTGCCGCCCGCGGTCGTTCCTTGAGCGTGGACGATCACACCTGGGAACCACCGGAGCCGGACGAATACCGGCAGTGGCTGCAGCGTAACGTGCCGACCGCCGATGCGTACGCCGCGATGCGCGTGGCCCGGGCGGCGTTCAAGGACGCACCGCTCATCAGCGTGGTGATCGCAGGCGATCCTCCGGAGACGCCTGCTGCACGCCGCACGATCGAGTCGATCCACGCTCAGATCTACGACCGGTGGGAACTATGTACGGCGCCTACCCATGCAGAAGCGTTTCGTGGGGCAACCGGCGCCGTCATTGCCTTCGTCAACGTGGGCGATGTGCTTGTTCCGGAAGCGCTCTTTGAGGTCGTCAAACGTCTGAACGACGACCCGGCGGCCGACATTGTCTATTCGGATCAAGATTTCATCGACGCGGCGGGCCGACTCTTCGATCCATTTTTCAAGCCGGAGTGGGATCCGGAGTTGCTGTTCTCGACCAACATCCTCGGCCCGTTCACCGTGATGCGACGTCGTGTGGTTGAGCGCGCCGGCGGGCTCAGGCCAGAGCTCGGCGCCGGCCAGCCCTACGATCTGATGTTGCGGGCCAGTGAACAGACGCAGCAGATTCACCACGTGGCCAAAGTGTTGTGCCATCTGGGGCCCCGCGAGGCGACCAGGGACCGGATCGTCTGGCGTCACGCGGCGGCGCGCGACGAACGACGCGCGCTCGATGAGGCACTGGCCCGCCGGCAGCGTCCCGGCTGTGTGGAACCGCTGTTCACGACGCGCGGACCTCGTTGCTACACCACGCGATTCCGCCTGACGCAGCGGCCGCTCGTGTCCATCATCATCCCGACCCGGGATCAGGCAGCGCTGCTGCGGACGACGATCGACAGCATCCTGACGCGCACCGATTATGACGCGTACGAAATCGTGGTCATTGACAACAACAGCGTTGAACCGGACGCGGTTGCCTATCTTGCGTCACTGCGGCCTCCGTGTCAGGTGCACCGGTGGACCGCTCCGTTCAACTATTCGGCGATCAACAACTTTGGCGTCCGCCAGGGGCGCGGCGAGCAGCTGCTGTTTCTCAACAACGATGTCGAGGTCCTTCGCGCTGACTGGTTGACCGCGATGCTCGAGTACGCGCAGTTCGACGCGGTCGGATCAGTGGGGGCCAAGCTGCTCTACACAGACGGCACCATCCAGCACGCTGGCGTGGTGCTGAACGTCGGCGGTGTCGCGCAGCACGCCTTTCGCTGCACGGCGAAGGAAGTGCCCGGCGTTCCGCGACTGGCCGAGCTGCCACGGAACTGCAGCGCCGTGACCGGCGCCTGCATGATGGTGCCGCGACGGGTCTTCGACAAGGTTGGAGGCTTCGACGAGGCTCTCCGGGTCGTGCTCAACGATATCGACCTGTGTCTGCGCATTCGCGAGCATGGGTACGAGGTCGTCTACACGCCACATGCGCTTCTCTACCACCACGAGGGCGCCAGCCGCGGCCGTGTCCATCCGCCTGAGGACGAGGAGCGCTTCGTCGCGCGCTGGTCGGCGCAGCTCGGGCGCGTCGATCCGTACTACAACCCCAATCTCAGCGACACACGTGAGGATTGGAGCCTGAAGCTGGATTTATAGGGACCTCGCTCACACCTATAATCCGCCCAGCTCGACAATGACCCTTTCTTCCGGTGCCCGTCTGGGAGCCTACGAAATCCTGGCAAAACTCGGCGAGGGCGGGATGGGCGAGGTGTATCGCGCCCGGGATACGCGCCTCAAGCGTGACGTCGCGATCAAAGTCCTGCCCGATGCGTTCGCGCGGGATCCGGATCGTCTGACCCGTTTTGAACGCGAGGCTGAACTGCTGGCCACGCTGAATCATCCCAATATCGCCAGCGTCTACGGGTTTGAGGAAGCCGCATCGGGCAGCGGCATTGTCCTCGAGCTCGTCGAAGGGCCGACGCTGTCGGATCGGATCGCGCAGGGACCGGTTCCAGTCGCAGAGGCTTTATCGATCGCGCGCCAGATGACGGACGCACTCGACGCGGCGCATCAGAAAGGCATCGTTCATCGCGATCTCAAGCCCGCAAACATCAAGTTTACCGCTGGCGGCCAGGTCAAGGTGCTCGACTTCGGTCTGGCCAAGGCGATGGAGTCAGCGACGGCCGTGATCGCTGGCGCTTCGATCTCACCGACGATGGTCTCGCCGGCAACACAGGCCGGAATCATCCTCGGCACGGCGGCCTACATGAGTCCCGAACAGGCGCGCGGGAAGGCCGTCGATCAACGCGCCGACATCTGGGCGTTTGGCTGCGTGCTGTTCGAGATGCTGACCGGGAGGTCGCCGTTCGGTTCTGCGGAAACCGTCTCCGATTCGATCGCGGCCATCCTCACTCGCGAGCCAGACTGGAACGCACTCCCGGCCGACACACCGGCGTCCGTCCGCAGGCTGCTTCGTCGCTGCACCCACAAGGACGTCGATCGCCGGATTCATCACATCGGCGATGCGCGGTTGGAGCTGGACGATGCCGCTGGCGAGTCAGTGCAGGACTCGAGTCACGCGACGGGCCGCGCATACTGGCGAACCGCGCTCCCGTGGGCGGTCGGCGCGATAGGAGTCGCCGTCGCTGCCGTCACCGTGCTGTGGCCACGAGCGGACCGTTCGACGTCGGCCGCGCCCGTGACTCGTCTCGAGCTCACACTGCCTCCTAACCTGGAGCTGTACACCTCGGCGAGGACGATTGCGCTGTCGCCGGATGGCAGTCGCCTCGCGTTTATCGGAGTGCTGAACGGCTCGCGTCAAATCTACCTGCGGAGGCTGGATCACTTCGAGGCCACGACGCTGCGTGGGAGCGACGCCGTCTCGACGCTTTTCTTTTCGCCGGACGGAACGTCGATCGGGTTCGTGACCTCCTCCGGTCTCCTCAAAACGATCTCTCTCACGGACGGCGTGGTGTTGACGGTGAGCGACCGGGTCAGCTTTCTGGGCGGTGGAGCCTGGGGCGCGGATGGCAGCCTCATCGTCCAGCGTGGCAGCACGTTGTGGCGTGTGCCGCGAACTGGAGGAGAGCCGAAGCAGTTGATGGCACTCGATGCCGCGCACCGCGATACGCGCCACGCATGGCCGATCGTGCTTCCGGACGGAAAGACGATGCTCTTTGCGGCGGCGTCGAACGACGGTTGGCGCATTGACTCGCTCGATCTGGATATGGGCGAGCGACGTACCATCATTGAACGCGGAACCCTGCCCCTCTACGTGAACGTCGGGCAGCTTGCGTACTTCCGGGACGGGCAGATGTTTACGGTGCCGTTTGATGCCGCGGCGCTCAAGGTCACCGGACCCGCGGCGCCGCTCATCGAAGACGTTCCGACGCTGACGTCGGAGATTCCACTCCTCGACGTGTCGTTGTCGGGTGCCATGATGTACTCGGCGACCACGGCCTTCAGCACGCTCGTGTGGGTCTCGCGAGGAGGTGAGGAGCAGGTTCTCAATGGCGAACGCCGCAGCTACGCGAATCCGAGGATGTCGCCTGACGGTCAGCGGTTCATCGTCCAGGCAGGCGAGCTCTGGGTGGAAGACCTGGCGCGCGCAACCTTCAGCCGGCTGACAACCGGCACGATATTGGGGAACGGTTTCCCGATCTGGTTGCCGGACGGGCGGGTCATGTACCGCGGCCAGACGGGTCTCCGGGTGCAGGGAACGAGCGGCCCCGGCGGTGACGCGCAGGTGCTTCCGGGAACGACCGATCTCGATTACCCGGGCGTGATCGCGCCTGACGGCGACACGTTGGTGTTCCTGCGCAGCACCCAAGACTCGTCGTTCAACATCCTCACGTTGTCGCTCCGCAATCCCGCAAAGACATCGACGGTCCTACAGACGCCTTCGTACGAGGGCGGCGTCCGGCTGTCACCGGACGGTCGTTGGATGTCGTACGTTTCGAACGAGACCGGGCGCAACGAGATTTACCTCCGCCCATTCCCCGGCCCGGGCGAGCGCCAGCAGGTGTCGACTGACGGCGGTACGCAGGCGATCTGGAATCCGAATGGCCGTGAGATTTTTTATCGTGTCGACGACAAGATGATGGTGGTACAGGTGACGACGAGTCCCACGCTGAAGATGTCGTCACCTGAGCTGCTGTTCGAGGCCCGGTACGCGTACGGCGCGGGCATCACCATTCCGAATTTCGACGTGTCGCGCGACGGCCAGCGCTTCGTAATGGTCAAACCGGAATCGGGCGCGGGGCGCTTGAACGTGGTGCTGAACTGGTTTGCCGACCGAGCCACAGTAACCGGGAAGAACTAAGGGCCGTCCCAATGAGGATTGGGTTCAGGCGTGCTGCCGTTTGTGCTCGTGGCGACGTCGGCAGCCCTCCGGGTGTGAAGCTGATGCCGACGTGGACAACACGTTCGGTCAGTACAAGAACATGGTCCTCGCGATGGTTGCGGTGTTCCAGGGTTCTGATCGCCTTCATCGCCGGAGCGGTTCTTACGCCGTCTCCGGCTCCCTGGAAGCGGCACGTCTGAGCCTGGCGCCGCCCTTTGCACCGACGGCCAACGTCCGAATTGGACCGACCGGCGACGCCGGCATTGCCACGACCAGCGAAGCGAAATCGCACCGACCAGCGTAAGAAGAATCGCACCGTGGGATAATGCGCGACTGATTCAGGTGAAAGGGTTCACACCATGCGATTGACAGTGAACGGCAAGGCCCAGACATACAACGACGATCCGGAGATGCCGCTGCTCTGGTACCTCCGCGACGATTTGCGGCTCACCGGCACCCGCTTCGGCTGCGGCGCCGGCCTGTGCGGCGCGTGCACGGTGCACGTGAACGGCCAGGCCGTCCGCTCGTGCCAGACGCGGATGGGCACGCTGGAGTCGAAGACCGTGCTCACGATCGACGCGCTCGCTGAGGGTGGCAAGCTGCACCCTGTGCAGCGCGCCTGGATCCAGCACGACGTCCCGCAGTGCGGCTACTGTCAGTCCGGTCAAATCATGTCGGCCGTCGCGCTGTTGAAGACGACACCGAACCCGACCGACGCGCAGATCGACGCGGCCATGGCGGGCAATATCTGCCGCTGTGGCACCTATCAGCGCATCCGCGCCGCGATCAAGACCGCGGCAAAGGAGCGTGGGTGATGGTCATCGAAAACGTCTCGCTCAACCGCCGCCAGTTCCTCGGCGGCATATTTTCGACCGGCGCGTTCGTCGTCGCGTCGCGTCTGATCCCCGCGGAGTTGTTTGCGCAAGGGCCTGCTGGCGCTGCGATCCTGAACACGAAGGCCGACACAGCGGCTCTCCATCCAAGCGTCTACCTCGGCATCGAGCCCGACGGCACTGTGTTCATCGTCACGCATCGATCGGAGATGGGTACGGGCATCCGCACGTCACTCCCGCTCGTGGCTGCGGACGAGCTCGACGCCGACTGGAGCCGCTGCCGCATCGAGCAGGGAGTGGGCGATACCCGCTACGGCGATCAGAACACCGACGGCTCGCGGTCGATCCGGGACTTCTACGATGCGTTTCGCGTGGCCGGTGCCTCAGCGCGCTCGATGCTGATCGCCGCCGCCGCGGCTCAGTGGAACGTTCCTGCCAGTGAGCTGACAACAGCCAATCATGAAGTCGTGCATGCGCGGAGCAACCGCAAGGTCGGGTACGGTGCGCTCGTTCCGGCTGCGGCGAAGATGCCGGTGCCGGCGAAAGAGTCGCTGACCTTCAAGCCGAAGACGGCCTGGAAGTTTGTCGGCAAGGACACCAACATCTACGACCTCACGCCGATCGTCACCGGTACCGCGCAGTTCGGACTCGACGTCTATCGCGAGGGGATGGTGTACGCCTCGATCGAACATCCGCCGGTCGTCGGTGGCACGGTAAAGAGCCTCGACAACAAGGCGGCGCTCGCCGTGAAGGGCGTCACGCAGACTGAAACGCTCGCCGCGCCGAAACCGCCGCTGCTTTTCCAGACGCTCGGTGGCGTGGCCGTCATCGGTAACAGCACGTGGGCGGTGCTGCAAGGCCGTAAGCAGCTGAAGATCGAATGGAACGACGGCCCGCACGCGGGCTACACGACCGCACCCTTCAAAGCGGCGCTCCTCGAGAAGGTAAAGCGGCCGGCCAAAGTCGCGCGCAACCTCGGGAACGTGGACGCCGAGTTCGCGAAGGGCGGCACGGTGATGGAAGCCGCGTACTACACGCCGATGGCCGCGCACGCATCGATGGAGCCGCCGGCGGCGGTCGCGGAATTCAGAAACGGCAAAGCCGAGATTTGGTGCCCGACCCAGAATCCGCAGGCCGCTCAGGAAACGGTTGCCGCCGCGCTCGGCATCGACAAGAACAACGTGATCTGTCACGTGACGCTGCTCGGCGGCGGCTTCGGCCGCAAGAGCAAGCCCGACTACGCAGCGGAAGCGGCGATTCTCGCGAAGCAGCTTGGCAAGCCGGTGAAGGTGGTGTGGACGCGTGAGGACGACATCCATCACGACTTCTACCACACGACCGCAGCCGTCTATCACAAGGCCACCGTCGATGCGAAAGGCCGACCAACAGCGTGGCTGCAGCGCTCGGTGTTCCCGCCGATTGCCTCGACGTTCGGCGCGCCGGAACCGATGGGATTCGAGCTCGACATGGGCCTCGACGACACGCTGTACGACGTGCCGAACATCCGTGCCGAGAACGCCGGCGCGGACGCGCATGTCCGCATCGGCTGGTTCCGCGCCGTGACCAACAACTTCCACGCGTTTGCGGCGCACAGCTTCGCCGACGAGATGGCGCACGCGGCGAAACGCGATCCGCTCGAGTTCCTGCTCGACCTGCTGGGTCCCGGCAAGATCGTAGACCTCAAGGCACAGGGCGTGGACTACTCGAACTACGGCGCGCCTATCGACAAATACCCGCTCGACAGCCGTCGTCTGCGACGGGTGCTCGAAGTGGCCGGCGAGCGATCGGGCTGGGCGAAGCGG
This sequence comes from Vicinamibacterales bacterium, assembly GCA_035647075.1. Classification (GTDB taxonomy): domain Bacteria; phylum Acidobacteriota; class Vicinamibacteria; order Vicinamibacterales; family UBA2999; genus Gp6-AA40. Next base: position 48,269 of record DASROF010000027.1, read on the forward strand.
AAGTCCGGCAACGGCCGCGGCATGGGCATCGCTGCGCACCGCAGCTTCAACAGCTACGTCGCCTCGGTCGTCGAAGTCGAAGTCGATCAGCAGGGCCGCGTGAAGATCCCGCGCATCCATCAAGTCGCGGATCCCGGCGTGGTCATCAACCCCGATCGCGTCCGCGCGCAGTTCGAAGGCGCGGCGGTGATGGGCGTTGGGCTGGCGATGTTCGGCGAGATCACCGCGACCAACGGCCGCATCGATCAGAAGAACTTCGATGGCTTCCGCGTGGCGCGGATGAACGACGCGCCGGTGCAGGTGGACGTGCACTTCGTGGAGAGTGGGAATTTGCCTACCGGCGTCGGTGAGCCGGGCGTGCCGCCGGTGATCGCGGCGCTGGCCAACGCGATTTACGCGGCGACGGGAAAACGTCTCCGCGAGATGCCGTTTTCGAAGCAGAAACTCGTCTGATCGTGACCGGACGCGACTGACCGCCGGGGCGTCCGGTTATTTCTTATCGCCGAACAGCTGACGGTAATCGCGGTTGTTCTCGCAGACGAACTCGAAGATCCGCTTCTGCGGCGCGTCGACGAACCGGAAACTCCGATTCGTCTTCCAGGGGCCGGCAAAGACATTCGGATCGTCGATCGTGAGCTCGTACTCGACACCCTCGGGCACTCGGGTGAGGCGCTCCACCGTGTGCAGATCCTCCGAGTGCCGATAGCCGTTGATCTCGGTCTTGTCGTTGTAGCCGATCGTGTCGACCACGAGTGTGTCGCCTTCCCAGTGACCGACTGAATCGCCAAGCCACGAAGGATCGGGATCGGCCTGATGCGGCTCACCATCGAGCGGAATGATTCGGAACGTGCCGGGATACTCGTGGAAGATCACGAGATAGTCCTTGTTCTGAATGAACTGGAATTCATACGGCACGCCAAAGGAGTTTGGCGGAATCAACGGCAGGCAATCGGACGTCGCTCCCGTGTCGAGCGGGCCACGGGTGACCCGATACTTCTCGGCTCCGGGCTTGAGCGCGGGCGCCGCGCCGCCCCCGCGCCCGCCGAACAGGTTCGCCCACCCGTAGACGCCAGAGAAGTCCGGCTTGCCATCCGGCGTGCGCCGAATCGCCGTGCTCGCGCCCGCGGCCGCGCCGGCAGCCGCGGTGACGGGCTTCGTACCGGGGACGGTCACGGTCACCGTCTGTGTCACTGAGCCGGCACTCAACGTGTACGTTGTCGTCGCCGTGGGCGTGACACGCTGCGAACCGCGGGGCGCGACCCGACCGACGCCCGGCTCGATCGTCCCGAAGCCGTTGAAGCCGGTTGCCGACGGCGGATTCTCGATGTGCCAGACCAGAAGGGCCGACTCGCCGGGCTTGATCGTCGCCGGCTTCGCCTCGAACGTGACGATCCGCGTCGCCGGGGCCGCTGCTCCGCGGCCGCGGCCCGCCGCCGGCGGCGCCTGTCCCTGGGGCGCCTGCGGGGCGGCTGAAATTACGGCGAATCCGCCAAGCAACACGGCGACGAGCGAGCCAGTCGTGAATTTCTTCAACACGCGCCAATTGTATCGCCGGGGGCGAACCATGCACCGCAGCGGACCGCCTCGCATTACAATCCCGCCGCGTCCCTTCTTCTGGAGATCGACACATGACCAGATTGATCCGCTATCTCGCCATTGCCACCTTGGGCCTGCTCGGACCTTGGGCCCTGGGCCTTGGCCCTCATCATCTGGCCGCCCAGCAGGACGTCCCGTTCAATGGCACCACGCCCCGCGCGCCGCAGGGCCTCAAGATTCCGCCGTTACCCGAGGCGCCGGTGCGCTTCGAAACGGGCGAGGGACAGAACATCAAGGTGTCGGTCTACGCCCGCGGGTTCCAGAACCCCTGGAGCATGGCGTGGGTGTCTGACGACACGATGCTCGTCGCTGAACGCGGCGGCACGATCAAGATTGTGCGTAATGGAGTCGTTGATCCGCAGCCCGTGGCCGGCGCGCCGCGGGCCATCGGCGCCGGTCTGTCGGGCACTGATCTGGCGCTGCATCCCGACTTCGAACGCAATCACTACGTCTACATCAGCTACACCAAGCCGATAGACGCGGCGCCCGGAGCGCGGGCGGCAGGGCAGGGTGCTCGCGCCGCTGGCGCGGGAGCGGGCGCTGCTCCGCCTGCCGCTGGTGCGGCCGCAGGTCAGGGCGGCGCTGCCGGAGCAAATGCTCCTGCCGGTGGTGGTGGAGGACGAGGTGGTGGCGGCCGCGGCGCCGCCCAGCCGGCGACGCTGGCGGTCGCGCGTGCGGTCTGGAACGGCAAGGGATTTACTGACGTGAAGGACATCTTCGTCGGCGAAGGCAGCAGCGGCGGCCCGATCGTGTTCGGCGGCGACGGCATGCTCTACGTCGCGCACGGAGGCGGCGACACTCAGTCGCTGAAGACGCTCGGCGGCAAGATTCTGCGACTGACCGATGAGGGCAAGGTACCGCCGGACAACCCGTTCGTCGGCCGCGCCGACGCGAGACCCGAGATCTTCACGCAGGGTCATCGCACGTTCCTGCGCATGGCGAAACACCCGCTCACCGGTCAGATCTGGCAGATCGAGAATGGGCCGAACGGCGGCGATGAAGTGAACGTCCTCGTGCCCGGCGCCAACTACGGTTGGCCGCTCATCAGTCTCGGGCGCAGCTATCCCGGGCCGTGGCAGGGCCCGTTCACGAAGGAAGGATTCCGCGACCCGGTCATCTACTGGATGCCCGCGATTGCTGTCTCGAGCATCACCTTCTATACCGGCGACAAGCTGCCCAAATGGAAGGGCGATGTGTTCGTCAGCGGCATGCGGTACGGTGAGATTCCTGGAACTGGCCGCCTCGATCGGATCCTGATCAACAAGAACTACGAGGAACTGCGGCGCGAGACGCTGCTCGGCGATCTGCACCGGCGGATTCGCGACGTGAAGCAGGGTCGTGATGGCCTGCTCTACGTGGCCACCGATGAAGCGGACGCCGCAATCCTGAAGATCGAGCCGGCGGACTGAGCACCCGCGTCGGCGGATCGCCGCGGCGCCTCAATCGTTGTACCCGCACCCGGAGCGAATGGTGACCAGGCGTGCGTGGATCGTCTCGGCCTGTGCCGTCGGAGCAGTGCTCTGGCTCGCGTTGTTTCTGCAGCGGCACGAGCGGCCGGACTTCTCGGACTTTCACGTCTACTGGGTCGCTGGAGAAAAGGCGGCGCGCCACCTGACGGCCTACGACGTCGAAGGTCACTACCAGTTCAAGTACTCCCCCTTCGTGGCGCTGCTCTGGGCCGTTCCCACCTACATTGGCAGCGAGCGTCTGTGGTCGGGCCTTCATTACGTGGTCACCGGTATCGGCTGGTACGCGCTGCTGTTCTGGCTGGCACGGCGGGTGGACGAAACCCGCGCATGGGCGCTGTGGGCCGCGGGTGTGGTGGTGTTCTCGGTCGCGATCCGTGACGAGTTGAAGCTCGGTCAGGTGAACCTGTGGCCATTCCTGCTCGTGCTGCCGGCGTGGGTGGCACGCCGCCCCACGCGCGCCGGGCGTGACGCCCGCGGCTTCTGGATCGGCGCGGCATGGGCACTCGCCGTGCAATGGAAGCTGTACGCGCTGCTGCTCGCGCCGCTCTGGCTACTGCGGCGTCGAGCTGCGGTGTTCGCCGGCGCGGTCGCCATCACTCTGCTGACGCTTGTCGCGGTGCCTGCGCTCGTTCACGGTTGGACGTTTGCCGTTTCGGAGGACCTGCGCTGGCTCGCCAGCCTCACCGATTCGTCGCAAGCGCTGCTGGTCTCTCGATACAACGTTTCGCTGCTCGGTGTGCTCGGGAAAGCCGCGGACGCATTCGGCCTTTCGCTCGGGGTCTGGGCGTATCTGATCTGGGTCGCCGTTCTGATCACCGGGCTGTCGACGGTGGTGTGGGCCGAACGCCGCAACCCGGATCGGCTTCCGTTGTTCTGGTCGGCGTCGTTCTCCTGGGCGCTGGTCGCTGTCGTCAACCCGCTGGTCTGGCCCTACTGGCAGTTGCTCGCCGCACCACTGTTCTTGATTTACCTCGCGCGCGGCACCGAGCGCGATTGGCGCGGCGACGATCCAGTCTTCTGGCCGGTCGTTGGTGCGTTCGCCGTGATGAACTGGGCCCAGAATTCTCCGCTCGTACATTACGGCGGCGGGCTCGTAGCGCTGCTCGCGTTGCTCGGCGACGCGCGTCGTCGCGCATCGCGACCGGCGACGGCTACTCCGCTCGAGGCTGGCTGAAAAACCGGTCCGCGAGCCGCGACTGACAGAGCATCGCGCTCTTCTTCTGCTGGTGCGCCTGCATGCGGGCGAGGATCGTGGCGAGCGCATGAACCGCGTCGAGAATATGCGCGCCCTTGTTGAGCATCACGCACTCGGCCCGTTCTCCCATTGCCGCATCCGTGATCTCAGCGCGCGAGGGGATGCCGCGCTTCGCCAGCGACTCGAGCACCTGAGTTGCCCAGATGACCGGCACATGCGACGCCTCCGCCATCCAGAGGATCTCTTCCTGTACCTCTGCGAGCCGTTCGAACCCGCACTCGACAGCGAGGTCGCCCCTCGCGATCATCACACCGGCGGCGGTGCTGTGCATGACGGCCATCAACAGGGACGGCAACTGCTCGAATGCGCGGCGGGTCTCGATCTTGAGGATCAACGGAAGCTCGGGCCGGCCGAGTGTGCCCAGTTGCTCCTGCAGCATGCGCACCTCTTCAGCGGTGCGCACAAACGAATAGCCGACGATGTCGGCTCGTGCCGCGATGAAGCGGAGATCGTCCTGATCCTTGGACGACATCGGCGGTATCCGCAGCGTGCTGTCCGGCAGGTTGATGCCCTTATCAGCGCCAAGCGTCAGCCCGGCGCTGTTCGCATGCGTGATCGCCACTTCCACATCGGCGGAGCCGACGTGCCGAATCACTCCGCCGATCCTGCCGTCGTCGAACCATACTGCCTCGCCGGGTTTGACGTCGTCGAGAATCTCCGGCAGCGTCACGCCGATTCGCGCCGGCGCCAGGACGTTGCCCTGCTGATCGCGCGCAGCAGGGCGGCCGTGCGCCGGGTCCTTCGTCAGGATCAGCGTATCGCCGGCCGACAGCTGGATGACCTGCTCTGTAGCCGGCAGATCCTCCACGTGCGTCCGACGCTGATGACCGGCGCACCGCCGCTCGCGGACGAGCGTGGTCCCAGGTACGACGTAGGCGGTCTGATCTGCTTCCGCCCATGCGCCGCCGGCGTCGAGCGCCGTCACCGTCAACTCACGTTTCGCATCGCGCGCATCAAACAGTGTGATGCGATCCCCGACGGTCAGCTGCGCCACCCATGAGCCGCGAACCGGGAGCGTCGCAGCCGCGGGCTCGGTCGGCGCTCGCGGGTGTTCTGCCGGTGTCAGCCAGATCCGCGCGGGCGCGGTAACCTGGCCGAAGGCGTCCCGGTCGGGCCGCCAGCGTACGACGCGGGGTCCGCTCTCAATGCCGCCCGTGCGCAACTTCGGGCCGGCGAGGTCCATGACTGTGCGGCACGGTCGGCGGATGTCATCGGACGCGCGGCGGAGGTGGCGAAGCGTGCGTTCCCACACGTCAGGATCGTCGTGGGCGCAATTGATCCGCATGCAGTCCATGCCCGACGTCAGCAGATTGCGGACCAGCGTGTAGTCGTGAGCGGCCTCGGTCGGCATGGTCACCATGATGCGGACCGTACGGCCCGGCGGCGCCGGTCCGAACAACGCGTCGGTGTGTGCATCCAGCAGCGCGCGCCCGACGTTCGGCGGGGGAAGGGCCGCGGGCAGCGCGGCCTCAAGGCGTCGCAGGATCCCAATCACGGCCTCGACGTTTTCGAGCGCCCTCGCCTCCGCCCCCTCAAGCGACGAGAGGCCGAGCGAGTCGAGCTGGCGCTGCAGCCCCCGCAGGTCGTGCCGTCGCAGCGCAAGGTAGTGCAGCAGGTTGCGTGCGCTGGCGTGTGTCTGTGCCGGCAGGTCCATCAACCCGCCCTCGGCCTCCGCGCCGAGCATCTCGGTGCGGAGGTCGATCAGCGTGCGACTCATGTCATCAAGCGTTTGTAGGGCCACGGCATCAGTCCTCGTCAGCCTCCAGCGCGTCGTCGAGAATGTCGAGGACGAGATCGGCGCGAATGTCTATCAGCACGAGGTCGTCGTCAACGATTCGATACTGCACATCCTCCGGCAACGGTGGAAGCTCGAGCAGCAGCGCCGGCCACATCCATGCACCGAGTCGCCAGTCGTACGTCTCGTTGACTTCTGGCGGCCGTGCGCCGGGCAGGCGGTCGGCGCGGAGTGCACCTTTTACGTGCTTCAGATTGAGTCCATTCGCCGCCGCAGTCGCGGCGACAATGTGCCGGATTGCCGCAGCCGCGCCATCGGTGAAGATGTCGCCCTGCCGCGCAAGCGGCCTGCGCTCGCGGATAGCGTCCCGCAGTGTCTTGCGCACGATCTGGATGTCCCTGGGATCACTGAAGATCCGCTCGGAGGGCATTCCAATCGCCTCCCGCATCAGGCAGTACTCGCGGACGTGCGCGTTGAACTCCGCAATTGCTGCCGCGTCGGCCGGAGAGAGTGTCGTGTGGCCGGTGACGGGAGAAGGCAGGTCGCATTTCTCGACTGACATGCCGCCCGCCAGCGAAAGCGTGAGGACGAGGTAGCCCAACATCGCGACCTCCTAGTTCCGGTCGTTCACGGCTTCACCAGCTTCTGCTTCTTGATATCCCACTCCACGGAGGTGCCCCGCCGGCCGGCGATCCCGCGAATCAGCTTGGTGAGACGACGGATCTGCTCGTGGAAGGGCACCGTGACTTCATAGTGCAGCTCGTGCTGCGACGAGCCGAGCAGCACGTAGGTCACGCCCTGGCGTCCGAGCGCGTGTTCGATCACCGGCTTCAACCGGTCGGCGTCCTTGCCGCCGATGGTGAGCTCAAACCGTGAGCGCGCGGGTGGTTCGATCGACTCGAGCACCCAGAGGACGGCGATCACGAACGCACACGAACCGATCGCGAGTCCGTACATGCCCGCGCCGACGGTCAGACCCATTGCGAGAGCGACGAGCATGACACCGGCATCCTTGGGATCGCGGATCCGCGCCCGATAGCGGATGAGACCGGCCGCGCCGACGATGGCAAAGGCGCGCGCCAGGTTCTCGCCGACCACGATGATGATCAGCGCACCGACGATCGAAAGAAGTATCTGTGCCTGAACGACGTGTGCCGAGCGCGGGACGATCGCGCGCCGCACGGGCCGCACGACCCCGAGCGCAGCGCCAAGGACAGCCGCAGTCGCCAGGACGAGCAGCTCGCGTGCGGCGGCGGCGATAACGACAGGTTCGATCAACGGGACCACAGGCATTGCGCCTCCGGGTGTCGATCAGCGCACCACTCATGCCACACGCGGGCATTCTGAAAGTGGTGTGAACCGGCGTTGTTTGCCGTCGGGCTCCGCGCATCATGACGACATGCGGTGACGGCCGTCACCGGTCCGCGGACGTCGGCCGGTAACGGCGTCGTCTTTCAGCGCTTCACGCTGCGGGGCAGCGTGTTTGCACCAACGCCACGTACGGAGCCCTTATGGATCGGATGTTGAACATCGGTATCGTGGGCGCGGCGGTTGTGGTGCTCGTGCTCGTCGTCTTCTATGGTCCCTTGGTGGCGGCATTCATCGTTGCGGGAGCCGCGTTCGCGTTCATGGTCATCATGATGATGGCCGCCGGTATTCACGCATTCGATCGGTGGCGGCAAGGTCATGGCTGGACGGTGCGCCACACGAAGACGCACTGACGGTTATTGCCACGCGATCGTGCTGCGCGCATGCCAGTAGCGCTCGGGCGGCTGTGCCCGCACCGATGGCTCGTCATCGGCGAGGACGTCGAAGGCGGCGATCTGATCGCGTAACTGCTCGGGGGTGACGGCGCCGGAGAGAACGACCGTCGCCCACGGCTGGCGAAGCGCCGCGGCGATCGCCAGGGTCTCGACCGTCACGCCGCGGGTGCGCGCGTGCGCGGCGAGCCGTTGAATCTGTTTCCCTCCGAACTGGCTCGTGAGGCGTCCATTGGCGAGCACTTCCTTGACAATGACGGCGCAGCCGCTGGCACTGGCATCCGCCAGCGCCGGGCCTGCGGACGGCTCGAGGAGGTTCCACGTCGCCTGTACCGTGTCGAACAATGGCACGCCGTCAACCGTGATCTCGAGCGAGCGGCGGATCGCGTCCGCCTGGTTCGCGCCCGTGACCGTGATGCCGATGACGACGCCAGTCGTACGCAGCCGGGAGAGCTCACGCAGCACGTCGCGGTCGTTGAGTACGCCGCTGCCGATGGTCGCCGAATGAATCTGATAGATCGCGAGCCACGAGCCGAGGATCGCGGCGCTCTCGGCGGCCTGCCACTGCAGGGTGTCGATCGTGAGGCGCTTGACTTCGTGACGCGGCGCGTCAGTTTGCCATGCCCCGGTATAGATGTAGCCCCACTTGGACGCGACGGTGAGGCAGCTCGTGGGCAGGCCGCGCTCGTCGCACCACGCGCGAAGAAACGGTTCGGCAAGGCCGTACGATCGGGCCGTGTCGACGTAGCGAATGCCCGCGTCGTAGGCGGCGTCGAGCAGTGATCGACACCGTTGCCGCATCGCCGTCACGGATCGATCGGGGCCGAACTGCTCGTCACGACCGAGCGCCATGTACATCGGGCGTCCGAGTCCGGCGAGCCCCAGTCCGAGCGCGCTGGCGACGCGTCGCGTCCGACCGAGCAGGCGGACCGGGACTCGCGGCAGGTCGGAAGTGGGGATCGCTCGTGGCGGCACACCGTCGGACAGCGGTTGTGGTGACGGCCGTTGGAACTCCAGCATGGGCCGGGTTATGGCAACGGGTGTGCCGCTCACGAATGTGGTGAAAACAGGCGTGCGCGCCTGTTGCGGTTGGCTGCGCACACGAGAGGCCGTGCGGCCATCACCGTATCCTGTCGCGGAGTGGAGGGCTAGGAGGCGGGAAGGGAGGACCTGGTGGGCACGATCGCTTCGACCACCGTGCCGCACGCCGGCTCGCTGATGATGCGGAGACGACCGCCGCTCAGCTCGACACGCTCGCGCATGGTCATCAGGCCGAGACCCATGCTGCGCACCGTGGAAGGGTCGAATCCGGTGCCGTCGTCCGACACCCAGAGCGTGACGGAGGAGGCATCGAGCCGGAGGCGCACGTCGATCCGGCGGCCACCGCTGTGTTTGACCGCGTTCTGCAGCGCTTCCTGCATCACGCGGAATACACACAACGCGGTGTCTTCGGATACTTCCACCGGCGCTGCGTCTTCAGTGAACTGCACCGTGATACCGCTGCTGGCCGCAATCTCATCGCACAACGGCTTGAGCGTGAGTCCGAGCCCTCGCATCGTCAGCTTCGGTGGGTGCAGCTCGCAGGACAAGAGGTGAATGCCCCTGGTCAGGTCGTGCAGCATGTCGCGCGCCTCGGTGAGCGTGCGGCGGGCGAGCGCCGCCGAGAACGGTCGCGTCTTGGTGGCGGAGGCGAGCTTGACGGTCAACAGCGCGATCCGCTGTGCGATGTCGTCGTGCAGATCACGCGCAATGCGGGCACGTTCCGACTCCTGCGCAGCGACCAGCCGCGTGCCGAGTTCCCGCAATCGACGCTGCGCATCCTCGGCCGCAGTCGTATCGTGGGCGGCCCCGACGAACATCTCCACTTCGCCGTCCTGCGAGCAGTACGGGTGGCCGACGAACGACCAGGATCGAAAGCTATCGTCCACCCGCAGACGCACGTTGACTTCGACGCCTCGTCGGAAGGCTGCGGCCGAGTGGAAGGCCGTCACCGCTCGGTGCCGATCCTCTTCGTGCAGCACCTGCAGCCAGTCGATGCTGCTCGGCGACACCGGATTCGAAGCCGCCGAGGTCACCGCGTGCCAGGCGCGATTGCCAAACCAGAGGTCGGCTTGTGGCCCGATGATCCAGAGCGGAACCGGCAGCACGTCAAGCAGGTCCAGCCAGGGCAGGGCATCCGTCACCAGGGCCGTCGGCGACGGCTGCGGCGCCGGAGTCGCATTGGACGTCTGGACCTTTTTTGTTGCGGGCATGCCGTCAATAGACAGTTAGCACATCAGATGGGTCGGTAGAGCGAGCGGACCCGCATTCTGCACGCAATCTCCCCGTCAGAATTTGAAGCCGAACTCGACGGGGAAATAGCGTCCGTTCGCGCGCTGCTCGTCGCCGTTCAGATCCGTAAACGTCGGCCCCCACACAAAGTGCCAGCGGGCCTCGATGAAAAACGCCGCGGCGCGGCCGAGCCGGATCGCGACGCCACCGCCGGCGTTCACTCCTGGGTCCCATGAAGAGCGATCGCCGATCACACGGTTGACTTCGACCGGCTCCGGATAACAGATGTACCAGAACGGATCGCAGTAGGTCGTGAACCCCACGTCCGGAGTGGTGAGGTTGACCGAGCGGTGGTAGATGCCGCCGCCTGCGACTCCGTATGGATTGAAACGGTGTCGGCCCTCACCGTGCAGCATGCCGTTGGCGGTGACGTAGTGCACCCGGTGATTCGACTGGATCAACGCGGTGCCCGTGGGAGTGACCAGCGGGTTGATCATCAGCGGAATGCGCCGCTCAGGGCCGTTCATCTTGCTGAACCCGTACTCCACCTGCAGGCCGAAGGGCGAGGTCTTCTCGAACGTCAGTCCAATCGTGAACGCACCGCCGGTGTCGAATCGATCGGCCACCGGGCCGTTCGGCGTCGTCATGCCACCGCCGATGATGAAGTGAACCGGCTTGTCGCTCTGGGCATGCGCCGGCGCGGCGGCGATCGCGATCGCGACACACGCGCCGAACAGGACTGATTTCATACCGTGCTCCTTCGCCGTTGCTCGTACCAGGCGGACTTCATGCGACGCGATCACGGTAGCGTCCGGCTCGAACCGCCTCTATGCAGTTCCGGTTTTCGCGTCTGCCGCTTTCGCATAGAACGAGCCCGGCGGCGGCCCCACACTGCCTGCGATGGAAGGGACCATGCCCATGCGCAGGTGGAGTCGGCGCGGCCGTCAGGCGGCCGCGTGGGCGGCGATCGGTTCGATGCTGGCGATGCCGATCGGCACCTCCGCGAATCGCATGCAGACACCCGCGGCAAAGCCCGCCGCAGGCGCTCCGGCTGCTCCCGCGGACGGCGAGTGGCCGCGGCGCTATGTCGGCTCCGATCAGTCGGTGGTCATCGTCTATGAGCCGCAGGTCGTCGACTGGCCGCAGCAGAAACTCCTGACCCTGTACACGGCGATGTCCTATACGGCGCCTGGCGCCGACAAGCCGCTGCTCGGGACCATCAAGGCCGAGGCCGACACCCGCGTCTCGCTCGAACAACGTCTCGTCGACTTTTCCTCCTTCCGTATTCTCGAATCGAACTTTCCGCAGTCGACGAAGGAGCAGGCCGGCGCCGCCGTCGCCGCCCTGAAAGCGAACATGCCGTTGGGCGAGCGTGTAATCGCGCTCGATCGCGTGCTCGAATACGTCAACACCAGCAGCATCAACCCGAGGAACGCTGCCGGCATCAAGGCCGACCCGCCGACCATCTTCTACAGTGCGGCGCCGGCAGTGATGGTGAACCTCGACGGCGACCCGATCTGGAGCCCGATCCAGAACAACGAGCTGCGCTTCGCGGTCAACACCAACTGGGATCTGTTCGAGTATCCGCCGTCGAAGACGCTCTATCTCCGCAACGACAAACAGTGGCTGCAGGCGCCGTCGATCAAAGGGCCATGGACGATCGCGCGCACGCTGCCCGACAGCTTCGGCCGGTTGCCGGCTGACGAGAACTGGAAGGATGTGCGCGAGGCAATTCCGGCGCGTGGCACCTCCGCCATTCCAAAGGTTTTCGTCAGCACGACGCCGGCCGAATTGATCCTCGTGAAGGGCATGCCGCAGTACCAGGCCGTCCCCGGGACGAAGCTTCTCTGGCTGCGCAACACGGACGCCGACGTCTTCCGCCTCGGAGCGAACGGACCGGTGTATTACCTCGTGGCTGGACGCTGGTTCTCGTCGCCGGGCTTCGACGGTCCGTGGACCTTCGCCACGACCATGCTGCCCGACGACTTCCGGCGGATTCCTCTGGAGCACGAGCGATCGCGCGTGCTTGCCTCCGTTCCGGGTACGCCGCAGGCCGCTGAAGCCGTTCTCCTTGCAGAGATTCCACAGACTGCACGCGTGAGCCGGAAGGAGGTGCAGGCGCCCGACGTCAGTTATCAGGGCACGCCGCAATTCACCCCTGTGTCAGCGACGACAGTGTCTCGTGCGGTCAACACCGACAAGGACGTCATTCGGGTTGGCGATCGCTACTACCTCTGCTACCAGGGAGTCTGGTTCGTCGCGAATGCGGCGGAAGGTCCGTGGCAGGTGACCGGCTCGATTCCTTCCGAGATTTACCAGATTCCCATCAGCGATCCGCTGAACCACGTCACCTACGTCACCGTCGAAAGTCAGGACGACGAGTGGGTCGAGTACGCCGCGGCCGCCGGCTACCTGGGAGTCATGACCGCGTGGGGCTGTGCCGTCTGGGGAACCGGGTGGTACTACCCGCCTTACGTCGGCTACGGCGGCTTCTATCCGGCCTACTTCCCCAGGTTTCCAACCTACGGATATGGGTCCTGGTACAACCCGTGGACCGGATCCTTCGGTCGCGCGGCAACAGCGTACGGTCCCTACGGTGGCGCGGGAATCGGTGCGCGCTACAACGCGCGAACCGGTACCTACTCACGCGGAGCGGTTGCCTATGGGCCGGCGGGCGCCCGCGGTGTCGCAGGTGCGTATAACCCGCGAACGGGCGCGTACGGCGCGACGCGGCAGGGGGCCAGCGTCTATGGCAGCTGGGGCGCGACGGGTGTCCGTCGAGGCGATGAGTGGGCGGCGACGGCGCGAGCCACCAGCAACAGGACGGGCGCTACCACTCGCGTCACGCGCACCGACGAAGGCGGCGTGGTCACACGGCGCGGCGCCAACGGCGGCGTTGTCGCCTCCAGCGGTGAAGGTGTGTTTGCCGGACGCGACGGCAATGTGTACCGCAAGCAGGGCGACTCCTGGCAGAAGTACGACAACGGTTCCTGGAACAGCATGGATCGGTCGGCGGTGGGAACGTCAGGAGGGCGGGACCGAGTCCAGGACGGCAGTTTGTCCCGTCCGGATTCGGCGACGGTCGGACAACTCAACAGTGATTTCAACGCGCGGCGGGACGGCGGACAACGTGCCCGCGATGCGTCAACCTTCGGCGGCGGTGGTGGCGGGTCGCGCGCGGGCAGCTTCAGGCCCAGTGGCGGCGGCGGGTTCCGGGGCGGCGGTGGCCGCCGGCGCTGAAACGTCGAGCGAATCGCCCTTCGAGAGGACTTCCCGATGATCGTCACCACGGTCGTCCCATACGGTGTCGGGCCCGGACCCGACACCGATTCCGACCTGATCCTGCGCCTTAGTGCAGAGTTTCACGAGATGCCGGACCTGGTAATTACGGTTGGCGAGGCCTCCAGGCTCTTTGCTGTCGAGCGCTCCCGCTGCCGACGTATACTCGACACGCTGGTCACCAGGGGTGTGCTCACCACGGACGGACGGGTCTTTACCCGGGCGGGCACCGGACGCCGTTCCACTTAATTCGAAGGTAATCCATGGCCGCGCCACGCGTCGTGATCGTGGACGATCACACGCTGCTGAACGAAGCGTTCCGTCGACTGCTCGAGCCGGAATGCGAGGTGGTCGGCACCTACGACGATCCGCACGAATTTCTCCGTGACGTGGGTCGGTTGCGTCCGGACGTGGCGGTGCTCGACATCTCCATGCCCAGGCTGAACGGGCTCGACGCCGCCCGCGAGCTCCGCCGGCTGCTGCCCTCCACCCGCATCATTTTCCTGACGATGAACGAGGACCCGGATGTTGCGGCGGAGGCGTTCCGCCTTGGAGCCTCGGGGTACTTGCTGAAGCGATCCGCGGCCTCTGAACTGCCGTCGGCCGTCGGTGAGGTGATGAACCAGCGGTACTACATTACGCCGTTACTCACTCGTGACCTCGTGGGTTCATTCGTTCAGCCGCATGAAGCGCGGAAGCCGATCTACCAGTTGACGCCGCGTCAGCGCGAGGTGCTGCAGCTGCTCGCCGAAGGTAATTCGATGAAGCAGGCCGCGGCGATTCTGCATGTCTCACCGCGCACGGTCGCGTTCCACAAGTACCGCATGATGGAACACCTGCGGGTCAATTCGACCGCCGCCCTCGTGCAATTCGCCGTTCGCGAAGGCCTGATCTAACCGATCACCGGCTTCCGAACCGTTCGACAGTACCAGTCGGCTCACCTTCCTCGCCCCGAGACCTGCTGTGCAAAGTACCAGCAGGGTGCGCGCATTTTTTTCGCCGTGAACCGGGTGATCGCCGAGTTCCCACGTGCCGGCTCGGGATCGTACGGTGTCGGGCATGCCAGTTATCCATCATGTGCCGCGCGCCGAAATCGTCGCCCGCGTCAACGAGTTCCTCCGCCGCAACCTGGGGGAGCCGGTCACCGTCACCGAACTGAGCCGCGTCGCCGGAGTCAGTGAGCGCACGCTTCGCGCAGCGTTCCATGACGTCGTCGGTGTCAGTCCGAAACAGCACATGCTCCGTGAACGTCTCCGTGCCGCCCGCGCCGCTCTACGCGCCGCTGCTCCGGGCACGACGACCGTCACGGACGTCGCGATGTCGTACGGGTTCTTCGAACTCGGACGCTTCGCCGGCCGCTACCGCCACACATTCGGCGAAGCACCGTCACGGACACTGCGCCTGCGTCACGAGGTCGACGTCAAAATTGCGTAGTCACGACACGGGTAGGGTGGGCCAATGCATCTGTCAGGACCAGTCGTCGACACGATTGCCGACTACCTCACGATCGTCGTGCTGGTGGTTGTCCCGCCGGTGCTCATCTATCTCTTCTGGATTGTCCACATCATGCCGGAAAAGATTGCGGAGCGACGCGGGCACCCGCAGCTTGACGCGATCAAGACGCTCTGCCTGCTGTCGCTCGTGTTCGGCGGCCTCCTCTGGCCGATTGCATGGCTGTGGGCGTTCTCGAGGCCGGTAATGCACCAGATGGCCTACGGAACTGACCGCATCCCGCACGACAAGAAGGGCGGTGACGGAGGCGACGCGGGCCCGCGTCCCGTCACCGGAGGTGACGGGGGCGCATCGCCAGCAGCCGCGGAGGCCGTGAATGTGAAAAGACCGGCCGCCGCCTTGAGGGATTGACATGGAAATCCTGCTGCTCGGCATCTACTCCTTTTTCGTCTGGCTGGTGTTCTTCAAGTTCAAGTGGCTGGCCTGGACGACGACCGCCGCGGTGATCGTCATCACCATTCCGATCATCGGTCTCGCAACGCTGATACTGCTGCTCAACGTCGTGGCTCCGTCGGCGCTCGACGTGCAAGTGGTGAAGTACGTCGTGCAGGTCCTGCCGCGCGTCACCGGCCGTGTCATTGAGGTCCCGGTGGAACCGAATCGTCTGGTGCGACGTGGCGAGCTGTTGTTTCGCATCGATCCGCGCCCGTTCGAGTACGAAGTCGACCGGCTACGCGCGCTGCTCGCGTCGACCGCGGCGGACGTTGCCGCGCAGCGCGAGGATCTCCGCGCCGCCGAGGCGCAAATCGACGTGTCAGCGAATCATGTGACGTCGATCGGAAGTTCGATTGAGGCAAGCCGCGCGCGGCTCGCGCTCGCCGAACTGCGCGTGGGGCAGACGAAACAGCTCGCGTCGACCGGCGCCGGCGATGCCTTCGAGGCGCAGCGCTGGGAGTCGGACGTCGCACAGCAGCGCGCCGATCTCGGCGCCTTGATACCGCAGCTGTCTGCCGCAGAAAAGGAAGTAACCGCCAGTCGCGCCAAGGCCTCGTCAGTACGGGAACGTGTCAGTGCGATGTCAGGCCACGAGCAGGCCAGGGTGGCGGAAATCCGCGCGCAGCTGAAGGACGCTGAGTGGAAGCTCGAAGAAACGGCCGTCTACGCACCCGCGGATGGGCACGTGATCAATTTGCAGTTGCGGCCCGGTTCGACGGTGTCGCAGCTGCCACTGAATCCAGTGATGTCGTTTGTCGAACAGGACGAGGTCATCCTCGCGATGTTCTGGCAGAACGAGTTGCGCGCGGTCGAACCCGGCAACGAAGCGGAGCTGGCGCTCACCACGTATCCCGGCCGGATCATCAAGGCCCGGGTCGACTCGATCATCTGGGCGCAGGGCCAGGGGCAGCTGCCGCTGACCGGCACGTTGCCGCAGACGGGCGCGACGCCGACGCCGGAAGGCCGCTTCGCGGTGAAGCTCGTCCTCGACGGCAAGGACAAGGATCTGTTCCTCGCCGCCGGTGCGCGCGGAACGGGCGCGATCTACACGCACCACCTCGTTCCGGTTCACATCATCCGCAAGGTGCTGTTGCGCGTGGGCTCGTACCTCAATTGGATCATCATCAAACACAACGTCAGCCTGCACTGAACATGAGATCCGCACATCTCCGTTGGTTGTCGGGTACGGTCGTCGCCGGGTGGGCGTTGACGGCGTGTGCGGTCAAACAGCCTCCGCCACCGGCTGATGCACTCGCCGGCGTTCTGCCCGCGACGACCGTTGTGCCTCCGGAGTACACGGCCACCAGCGGCGTCAGCGGCGACGTCATCAAAGACTGGCTGGGAACGTTCCAGGACTCACAGCTCCAGGCGGTCGTCACCGAAGGACTGGAGCACAACCTCGATCTCAAGGCCGCGGTCACGCGTGTCGACCACGCTGCAGCACTGGCGACCGCCGCGCGATCGCTGTTATACCCCCAGCTTGCGGCGACCGCCCTCGAAGGCGTCGTCGGACGCAGTGACGGGGTACGCGATCGGACTGGCGCCGTCCTCGACGTGGCGTGGGAGCTCGACGTGTGGGGGCGGGTACGCGCCTCCGGCGCGGCAGCCGACGCGAGGAAGGATGCGGCGGCGGCCGACGTCCTGTCGGCGCGACAGTCGCTTGCCGCATTAATCGCGACGGTCTGGTACAACACGATCGCGACCGAGCGACTCCGCGTGACCGCTGTCTCGGCCGCGACCGTATACGACGACTTGCTGCGGCTGGTCCGGACCAAGAACGCCGTCGGCGCGGTCGGTGCTCAGGACGTCGCTCTGGCCGGCGCCGACCTCGATCGCGCCCGCGAACGGGAACGTGCGTTCGCCGCCTCATTGCAGCAGCTCACTCGAAGCCTCGAGGTGCTCCTCGGGCGTTACCCCGCCGCGGAACTGGCGCTGGCACCTAGCCTCCCTCCTGTGCCGGCGCCGGTTCCCGACGGGTTGCCATCGGAGCTGCTCGAACGTCGTCCGGATCTCGTTGCCGCCGAGCGGCGGGTGGCGGCGACGTTTCATGCGGTGCAGGCGGCGAAAGCGGCCCGGCTGCCGCGATTCACGCTCACCGCCAGCGGCGGACGCTCGTCTGACGATCTGCTGCAACTGATTGGCGTGGGGGCCAATTTCTGGAAAGCTGGCCTGGAGGTGTTTGCGCCGCTCTTTCTCGGCGGAGCGCTCCAGGCGCAGGTTCGCGCCGCCACCGCCGACCAGGAGGCCTCGCTCGCCCTCTTCGGACAGGCGGCGCTCCGCGCCTTCGGCGAAGTGGAAAGTGCGCTTGGCAGTGAGACGCTGCTCGCTGATCAGCAGCGATATCTCGAGTCGGTTCTGGCCCAGGATACGGAAGCGGCTCGACTGGGCCGCACGCGCTACGACATCGGCGCGACCGATCTGCTGCACGTCCTGGAGATGCAGGCGAGAGTGCTGGACAGCCAGTTCGCGCTCGTCGCTGTTCGTAACGATCGTCTGGCCAACCGCATCGCCTTACACCTGGCTTTAGGTGGAGGATTCGCCGCGGCCGCGCCGTGAGCACCTGGAAAATGGCGTTCATGAACCCAGTGATCGCATTAGAACCGTGGCGGGAACTCAGTCCGTTTGAACAGTTCGCGATGTCGCTATCATCGTTGTCCTGTACCTTTGAACCGGACGAGGCGTCCGAGCGCCTGACGAGCGCGCTCGAGGCAATCGGGATGGCATTCGGTGCCGACGAGTGCACGCTTGTCACTTACGGCGCCCACGGCGAACCGTGCCTGACCGGATCGTGGGCACCACGTCCGCATGTCCCCTGCACGGCTGAGGACCTGGCGGAGATGCCGTGGCTGCTGCGGCGTCTGGTCCGTGGCACCGTCGTCGGAGTCTCCAGCGAGAGTGACCTTCCGGACTCGGCCGCTGCCGATCGCGCGCACTCTGTGCGTACGGGCATCCTTGTCCGTTTGGCGGTTCCGATCGTGCTGCGTGGCAGCGTGTGTTGCGCGCTGATGCTCGGCGCACGTCGCAGCCACCCCGAATGGAACGACGCTGCGGCGGGTCGTCTCAAACTCTTTGGCGAAATCCTCGGCAGCAGCATCGATCGGTCGGTCCGCGAGCCGACGCCGCGTCCGGCCGCCGCCCGGCGGCCCGACGGCGCTCACACGGCTGGTCACGCAGTTGATCACACCGCTGATCGCACGGTGGCCGAGGGCGGAATCATCGGCCAGAGTTCGGCGATCAAGGTTGCGCTCGACCGCCTGGATCAGGTCGCACCGCACGACGTCACGGTGCTGCTTTGCGGCGAGACCGGAACCGGCAAGGAGCTGTTTGCGCGGGCGGTGCACGAGCGAAGCCGCCGCCGGGATGGACCGTTCATCCGCGTGAACTGCGCGGCGCTGCCACCGACGCTCATCGAAAGCGAGCTGTTCGGCCATGAGCGCGGCGCCTTCACCGACGCCACCTCGCTGCGGCAGGGGCGGTTCGAGCTCGCGCACGGCGGGACATTGTTTCTCGACGAGATTGGCGACCTTGCGCCGGAACTCCAGTCGAAGATGCTCCGGGCCCTTCAGGAGGGCGAATTCGAGCGCGTGGGTTCATCGAAGGTGCGCCGCGTTGACGTGCGTGTCGTCGCCGCGACCCACGTCGATCTCGAGCATGCAGTGGCCGACGGGCGGTTTCGCGCCGACCTCTTCTATCGTCTCAATGTGTTCCCGATCGTGCTGCCGCCGCTGCGCGATCGGCGCCACGACATTCCGGATCTGGTGTGGTCGTTTATCCGGCGGCGTCAACATGATCTTGGCCGAAACATCACCACGGTGCCGACGGACGTGATGCATGCCCTGACGGGCTACGACTGGCCCGGAAATGTCCGCGAGCTCGACAACGTGATCGAGCGGGCGCTGATCAGTTCGAACGGCGATACGCTGCAGCTCGACTACCCGCTGCAGCCGTCGCGGCCCATCAGCGGTGCGAGTGCGAGCACCGATCAGACACTTGATGCCGTGCAGCGGCAGTACATTGAAAAGGTGCTGCGCGAGTGCGGTGGCCGGATCAACGGGGCCGGGAACGCGGCGGTCCGGCTCGGACTGCATCCCAACACGCTCCGCTTCCGCATGAAGAAGCTCGGCGTCGTCGTACCTGGACGGGTGGACGCCGCGCGACAGGCGGCGACGCAGCCGGCTGTCAGCGCTCTCGATCCGCAGTGAGGCCTCGCGCGACGACGTGAGCGTCCGTCGCAGGGATCCCGCGCGAATACGCGGGGACCTGCCCTTGCACCGCTACACGGCAGGGAGACGGACCATGACAGTCATTCGCAGGCTGGGCCTGGCAGGCTTGGCGATCGTTGCACTCCCTGTGCTGGCCACAGCACAGGACACGTCGTACGACTTCGACAGGACGGCCAACTTCACGCAGTACCACACGTACGCGCTCAAGGTAGGGACCTCAAGTGGCGATCCCTTGATCGACGAGCGGATCATCACGGGACTCGAGACCCAGCTCGGATACAAGGGGCTGCGTAAGGCCGACGGCGCGCCGCCCGATGTCATCGTCGAGTTCCACATGACCTACGAGAAGCAGAAGGAAATCACCGGCTACGGCTACGGTCCGATGTACGGGGGCTACGGCTG